>PNNM01000010.1 GCA_013824215.1 Coriobacteriaceae bacterium | reverse complement strand
CGCTCGGCATCGGCTTCCTGCAGGCCATCGGCCTGCTATCGATCTTCCGCCAGCAGTTGGGCGTCACGTTCAACTTCGTGCAGGCGGCGATCATCATGGTCTCGCTCATCTCGGGCACGGCGCTCATCATGTGGCTCGGCGAGCTCATCACCCAGCGCGGCATCGGCAACGGCATGTCCCTGCTGATCTTCGCGAGCATCATCGCCCGCTTCCCCGAGGCGGTCGCCTCCACGGTCCAGTTCGGGCAGGTGGGCATGGCTGGGGCGATGATCTTCATCTTCCTCGTGGTGATCGCCGCGATCGTGCTGATGGAGCGCGCGCAGCGCCGGATCCCGGTGCAATACGCCAAGCGCGTCGTCGGCCGCAAGGTCTACGGCGGCGCGGGCACCTACATCCCGCTGAAGATCAACGGCGCGAACGTCATCCCGATCATCTTCGCCAGCTCGGTGCTGTTCCTGCCGGCCCAGCTGTTCTACCTGACCGGCGTGCCGTCGCTCCAGCAGGCGGGCAACTTCATCACGGGCGGGTGGTTCTACTACCCGGCGTACGCCCTGCTGATCGTGTTCTTCACGTACTTCTACACCGCGCTCGTGTTCAACCCGATCGATCTTGCCGACAACCTGCGCAAGAACGGCGGGTTCATCCCCGGGGTGCGTCCCGGCAAGGCGACGGTCAACTACATCGAGAACGTGATCAACCGGATCACCCTGCCCGGAGCCGTGTTCCTCGCGATCATCGCGATCCTCCCGACCGCACTGTTCCGGCTCACCAACGCGCAGCTCTTGGCGAACTTCGGGGGCACGTCGATCCTCATCATGGTCGGTGTTGCGCTCGAGACGATGACCCAGCTCGAGAGCCAGCTGAAGATGCGGCACTACGACGGGTTCTTCAAGTAGTCGTCGGTCGCGTCTTGCGCGAGAAGGGGGACCGATGAACGTCATCCTGCTCGGGGCGCCGGGTGCGGGCAAGGGCACCCAGGCCGAGAAGATCATCGCGGCCTACGGTCTGGCCCACGTCTCCACCGGTGACATCCTGCGCAAGGCGGTCGCCGATGGCACGCTGCTCGGCCTCGAAGCCAAGCGCTACATGGACGCCGGCGAGCTCGTTCCCGACGCCGTGGTGATCGGTTTGGTCGAGTCGCGCATCGCCGAGCCGGACGCCGAGAGTGGTTTCATCCTCGACGGATTCCCTCGCACCGAGGCGCAGGCCGAGGCGCTCGACGGGGCGCTGTCCGAGATGGGCGAGCGCATCGACGCGGTGGTCAGCATAGACGTGGACCCGCGGGTCATCGTGGAGCGCCTGACCTCGCGCCGCACCTGCAAGGCATGCAAGAAGATTCACAGCCTCATCGCCGACCCGCCCGCCGATCCCGGCACATGCGACGCATGCGGCGGCGAGCTGTACCAGCGCGACGACGACACCGAGGCGACCGTGAGGAACCGGCTCGATGTCTACGAACGCGCCACCGCACCTCTCATCGACTACTACCGCGACAAGGCCCTGCTGCACGCCATAGACGGCGACCGTCCGGTCGACGTCGTCTTCGCGGACGTGCGCGCTGCGCTCGGAGTCTGAGCTTGGGCCGCAAGGGGGCAGCTCGCGCATCGTGATCGTCCGCAAGTCTCCCACCGAGATAGAGATCATGCGCGAAGCCGGCCGCATCACGGCCGAGGCCCTTCGCGTCGTCGGCGAGGCAGTGGGGGTGGGCGTCACGACGGCTGAGCTCGACCGCGTCGCCGAGAACGTCATCCGGTCGGCGGGGGCTGCTCCGGCGTTCAAGGGCTACCACGGATTCCCGGCGTCCATCTGCGCGTCGCTCAACAACGAGGTCGTGCACGGCATCCCGGGCGCGCGGAAGTTGCACACTGGCGACATCCTCTCCGTCGACATCGGCGCGATCATCGACGGCTACTACGGCGACTCCGCTATGACGTTCCCGGTCGGCGAGGTCTCGGAAGAGGCCAAGCGTCTGCTCGACGTGACCCGTGCATCCCTGGAGGCGGGCATCGCGAAGTGCATCGAGGGCATGCGTCTGCACGACATAGGGCATGCGGTGCAGACGGTGGCCGAGCGCGCGGGGTTCAGCGTCGTCCGCGAGTATGTCGGGCACGGCATCGGGCGTGAGATGCACGAGGAGCCGAACGTGCCGAACTTCGGCCAGGCGGGGACAGGGCCTGCTCTGAAACGCGGCATGGTCCTGGCCATCGAGCCGATGATCAATGCCGGCGGCGCGGCCGTCGTCTCACTAGCGGACGGATGGACCGTCGTGACCAGGGACGGCTCGCTTTCGGCGCATTTCGAGCACACCGTCGTCATCATGGAGAACGGACCCGAGATACTCACCCTCGAATAGCGTGTTTCCGCTGGACTCAAGGGGCGTGGGCCGATATACTCTGCGTTTGCGGCTTCACGCAGCACGATTGGAGAAGGCCTTTGGCCAAGCGCGAGGATTCCATAGAGATGGAAGGCACGGTCGTCGAGCCCCTGCCCAACGCGATGTTCCGCGTCGAGCTGGAGAACGGACACCGTGTTCTCGCGCACATCTCGGGCAAGATGCGCATGCACTACATCCGCATCCTGCCGGGCGACAAGGTCGTGGTGGAGCTGTCGCCGTACGACCTCACGAGGGGGAGGATCACCTACCGCTTCAAGTGAGGTCGCTTGCGAGGCGTGTGGGGACGCCCGGAGGCGTGTCAAGCGGTGGACGCATCGGAAAGCATGCACCTGCGGCTGGGTGTTCAGATAGAAGAACGCACGTGATACGAAAGGACGGGACCCGACCCATGAAGGTCAGACCGTCGGTCAAGCGGATATGCGAGAAGTGCAAGATCATCCGGCGCCACGGGCGCGTTTTGGTGATCTGCGACAACCCGCGCCATAAGCAGCGCCAGGGTTAGGGAGGTAGCACGCTTTGGCACGTATAGCCGGTGTCGACCTCCCGCGCGAGAAGCGCGTGGAGATCGGGCTCACCTACATCTACGGCATCGGTCTGACGACCAGCCAGCAGATCCTGCGCGAGACGGGCATCAGCCCCGACACGCGGGTCCGCAACCTCACCGAGGAAGAGGTCGTCAGGCTCCGCGAGTACATCGACCGCAGCCTCAAGATCGAGGGCGACCTGCGCCGCGAGGTCAGCCAGAACATCAAGCGGCTGATGGAGATCGGCTGCTACCGAGGCCTGCGTCACCGCCGCGGTCTGCCGGTGCGCGGTCAGCGCACGCACACCAACGCGCGCACCCGCAAGGGGCCGCGCCGCCAGATCGGCGCGAAGAAGAAGGGCAAGTAAGCGATGGTCGCCAAGAAGAAGACCGCCAAGACCCGCGTGAAGCGCAGCGAGCGCAAGAACATCGCCGTGGGTCAGGCGCACATCCGCAGTACGTTCAACAACACGATCATCACCATCACCGACCCGGCCGGCAACGTCATCTCGTGGCGTTCCGCGGGCACGGTGGGCTTCAAAGGCTCCCGCAAGTCCACGCCGTTCGCCGCCCAGATGGCGGCCGAGGCGTGCGCGAAGGCGGCCCAGGAGCACGGCGTCCGCAAGGTCTCGGTCTTCGTGAAGGGGCCGGGGTCGGGTCGCGAGACCGCGATCCGCTCGCTGCAGGCCGCCGGGTTGGAGATCGCGAGCATCCAGGACTGCACGCCCACGCCGCACAACGGGTGCCGCCCGCGCAAGCGGCGTCGCGTGTAGCAGACATCCTCAACGGAGGTAAGTGAACCGATGGCACGTTACACCGGGGCGGACTGCAGACTCTGCCGCCGCGAAGGCTCCAAGCTTTTCCTGAAGGGCGATCGCTGTTACTCCGACAAGTGCGGAGTCGAGAAGCGCCCCTACCCGCCCGGGATGGCGGGTAAGAAGCGCCCGCGCGAGTCCGAGTACCGCGTGCAGCTCAGGGAGAAGCAGAAGGCCAAGCGGGTCTACGGCATCCTCGAGAAGCAGTTCCGCAACTATTACGAGATGGCGAGCAGGCAGTCCGGCATCACCGGCGAGAACCTGCTGCGCGTCCTCGAGCGCAGGCTCGACAACGTGGTCTACCGCCTCGGCTTCGCGGTCTCCCGCGACGAGGCACGTCAGTCCGTCCGCCACGGTCACATCTCGGTGAACGGTCGCCGCGTCGACATCCCGTCGTATCGCGTGCGTCCGGGCGACACCGTGGCGGTGGCGGAGAAGGCACAGGACTTCACGCGTATCAAGGCCGCCCTCATCTCATCGGGCAAGATCGAGGTGCCGGGTTGGCTCGAGGTCGACGTGGAGAAGCTGTCGGGCAAGGTGCTCGACATGCCGCACCGCAACCAGATCGACACCGCGCTGCGCGAGCAGCTCATCGTCGAGCTCTACTCGAAGTAACCAAGCATCCGGCACGGAGCCAAGGAGGCTTTTTCCCTATGACGGAGTTCATGAGGCCCGCAGTCAAGGTCGAGGAGATCGACGCGCGCACCGCGCGTTACGTCGTGGAACCGCTCGAGCGGGGCTTCGGCTACACCCTCGGCAACTGCATGCGCCGCGTGCTGCTGTCCTCCCTCACGGGCGCGGCGGCGACGTCCATCCGCGTGGAGGGCATCCAGCACGAGTTCTCGACGATCGACGGCGTCCGTGAGGACGTCACCGATGTCGTTCTCAACGTCAAGGAGCTCGTCTTCCGCGACACCGGGATCGGCGAGGGCGACGCGGTGGCCACGCTCGTCGCCAGCGGTCCCAAGGCCGTCACCGGTGCGGACCTGAAGGTGCCGGCCGAGTTCGAGCTCGTGAACCCGGAGCAGGTCATCGCGACGCTCAACAAGGGCGCCAAGCTCGAGATGAGCATCCGCATCGGGATCGGCCGCGGCTACGTCACGGCGGACCGCAACAAGCGCGCGGAGGACCCGATCGGCGTCATCACCATCGACTCGCTCTTCTCGCCGGTGGCGCGCTGCACCTACACGGTGGAGAACACGCGTGTGGGCCAGCGCACCGACTACGACAAGCTCACCGTCGAGGTCGAGACGAACGGCGCGATCGACCCTGGAGACGCGGTGGCGCGCTCGGCGAACATCATCAACGAGCACATGGTGCTGTTCATGGAGCAGGCCGCCACACCGCTGGACGAGGACGGCATCTTCGCCGAGGCCGGCAGCGAGGCCGATTCCCTGCTCGAGACGCCCATCGAGGAGCTGGACCTCTCGGTCCGCTCGTACAACTGCCTCAAGCGGCAGGGCGTCAACACGATCGGCCAGCTGACAGAGTGCAGCGAGTCCGATCTGCTCAACATCAGGAACTTCGGCGCCAAGTCCATCGAAGAGGTCAAGGACAAGCTCCAGCAGATGGGCTTGGGGCTCAAGAGCTAACGAGAGGCGAAGTCAGATGCGACACCTCAAGAAGGGCCGCAAGCTCGGCACTGACGCGAGCCACACCAAGGCGATGCTCCGTTCGCTGGCGATCGCGCTGTTCACCAACGAGCGCATGAAGACCACCGAGACCAGGGCCAAGGAGGTCCGCGGTCTTGTGGACCGCATCATCGGTTGGGCCAAGAAGGGCGACGTGCACTCGCGCCGTCTGGCGATGGCCGAACTCGGCGACAAGGCGCTCGTGCACAAGGTCTTCGCGGAGATCGGTCCCCGCTACGCGGAGCGCGACGGAGGCTACACCCGCATCCTGAAGCTGGGTCCCCGCAAGGGCGACGCGGCTCCCATGGTCATCATGGAGCTGGTGGACTGACAAGCCCTTCTGTCCGCCGAGGAAGATGCACCGACGAGGGTCTCACTGTTACGGTGAGGCCCTCGCGTCATTCCGGAGCGAGCAGGAGGAGGCGGTCGCGTGATCGAGCTCAGCGGCGTCTCGTTCTCGTACGGGTCCCCGGCGGACGGGCCGGTGGTCCTCTCGGGGATCGACTTCGCGCTCGCCCCCGGCGAGTGCGTGGCGGTGCTCGGCGCGAACGGGTCGGGCAAATCGACCCTCGTGCGTCTCTGCGACGGCCTGCTCACACCCGACGAGGGGTCCGTGCTCGTCGATGGTGTCGACACGCGCGACGGCGAGCGCGTGTGGGACGTACGTTCCCGGGTCGCCCTCGTGATGCAGAACCCCGACAACCAGATCGTCGGGACGTCCGTGGAGGAGGACTGCGCCTTCGGTCCGGAGAACCTCGGCCTGCCGCGCGACGAGATCAGGCGGCGCGTGGACGAGGCGCTCGCGGCGGTCGGGCTCGCGGGGATGGAGCGGCGCGAGCCGCACCTGCTCTCGGAGGGACAGAAGCAGCGGCTCGCCATCGCGGGCGCGCTGGCGATGCGGCCCGCCTACGTCCTGCTCGACGAGCCGACGGCGATGCTCGACCCCGACGGCCGGGCGGCCGTGCTCGCGGCGGTCGACGGGCTGCGAGCCACAGGGCACGGCGTCCTGCACGTCACCCACCAGGTGGCGGACGCGGCGACCGCGGACCGGGTGCTCGTGCTCGCCGAGGGAGGAACGGCCTACCTCGGGACGCCGGAGGGTCTGCTCGGGGACCCGGATCGACTCGCCCGGTGCGGACTGGAACTCCCTCCGGCCGGGGTGCTGGCGTCCGAGCTGCGCGCGCGTGGCTTCGCGGTGCCGATCACGGCGATGGATGCGGCCTCGATCGTGGAGACGTTGTGCCGCTGACCGCCGCACATGCCGGTCTCGTCTACTCGCCGGGCACCGCCTTCTCCCAGGCCGCGCTCGAGGACGTCTCGTTGTCGGTGGAGCCGGGAGAACTGGCGCTCGTCGTCGGGCGCACCGGCTCGGGCAAGTCGACCCTTCTGCGACTGCTGGCCGGCTTGGTGGCCCCCACCTCCGGGTCGGTGCACACCGACGGTCTCGCGGCGATGGTCTTCCAGGACCCCGAGTCGCAGCTGTTCGCCGAGACCCTGTTGGAGGACGCCGCATTCGGGCCGCGCAACCTGGGGCGGAGCGACGCGGAGGCCCGCGCCGCGGCGGCCGACGCTCTCGCGGCCGTCGGCCTCGATCCCGCCGCGTTCGGAGGACGGTCCCCGTTCACCCTCTCCGGCGGGGAGGCGCGCAGGGCGGCCATCGCCGGGGTGTTGGCCATGCGCCCCGCCTACCTGCTCCTCGACGAGCCCACGGCGGGACTCGATCCGTCCGGTCGACGGGCCGTGCGCGAGGCGATCGGCCGTGCGCGGACGACGGCGGGGATCGTTCTGGTCACGCACGATGCCGAGGAGTTCCTCGGTGACGCGGATCTCGTGCTCATGTTGGAGACCGGGCGCACGGTCTTCTCGGGCACGCGGGAGGCCCTTCTCGCCGAGCCCGGGGCGTTCGAGGTCGCAGGGCTGCGGCCGCCGGAGGTGCTGCGTGCCCAGATGCTGGCCCTCCCGTCCGCCTCGGCCAAGGCGTCCTACACGCTGGACCCGCGTGAGGCCGCGGCGCTGCTCGCGGAGTCGAGGGGGGACGCGGGATGAGGCCGGTGCCGTTCGGGCAGTACGTCCCGGTCGACTCCCCCGTCCACGCCCTCGAGGCGCGGGCGAAGATGGGACTGCTCGCGGCCTTCACGGTCGCGCTGTTCACGGTCGGCGGGTTCGACGGACTTGCGATCGTCGCATCTGTGCTGGCGCTGGCGCTCGTGCTCTCGCGTGTCCCGCCGGCGATCGCGCTGCGTGGCGTGAGGGCCGTCGCCTTCATACTCGCGTTCACCCTGGCGGCGCACGCGCTGCACTGGAACCCCGCGACGGTCTCGGTCCTCCGTCTCGGTCCGCTCGCGGTCGACGGTCCCGGTCTGCTACGGGGGCTCTTCTTCGCGGCGCGCATCGTGCTGCTAGTGGTGGGTAGCAGCCTGCTGTCACTGACGACGTCGCCCGTCCAGCTGACGGACGCCCTCGAGCGGCTGATGCGGCCGCTGGCCGTGCTGGGAGTCCCGGTGGGCGACGCCGCGATGATGCTGTCCGTCGCCCTGCGCTTCATCCCGACCACCGCCGAGGAGGCCGAGAAGGTCGTTCTGGCGCAGCGGGCCCGCGGCGCGCGGTTCGACGAGGGTGGCCCGGTCCGTCGCGCGCGGGCGTATGCCCCGGTCCTCGTGCCGCTGTTCGTCAACCTGTTCCGGCGAGCCGACGAGCTGGCCACCGCGATGGAGGCCAGGTGCTATCGTGGCGGCGAGGGCAGGACACGCCTGCACGAATCGCGGATGGGCGGCTCCGACTGGGCGGTACTGGTGATCGGGGTCGCCGGCCTCGCCGCCGTCGCGGTGCTCCTGTAAGAGGACGAGATGGCCACGGACTGGCATGCCGAGCACGTCGACAACTACACGGTCGGGCAGCGCATCGCGGACGTCGTAGCCCGGGGGATGGGTTCGTGGGCCTTCATCATCACCCAGACGGTGCTCGTGGGAGGGTGGATCGCCCTCAACCTCCTCGCGTGGGCGAGGCACTGGGATCCGTACCCCTTCATCCTGCTCAACCTGCTCTTCTCCACTCAGGCCGCGTACGCGGCGCCGATCATCATGATGGCCCAGAACCGGCAGGCAGAGCGCGACCGCTTCCAGGCGCAGGCCGACTACGACACGAACGTGAAGGGTGAGAGAGAGATCGAGGAGATCATGGCGCACCTCGACCGCATCGAGGACCAGCATCTCGCCCGCATCATCGTGCTGCTCGAAGAGCGCGCTTCGGGGCGGTCGTGAGCTGCGGGTGAGCGAGGTCGTCGCACTCACCGTCGCCTACGACGGCGCCCCGTTCGCGGGCTTCGCCCGGCAGGACGGCCCGGAGACCGTCCAGGGCCGTCTGGAAAGGGCGCTGGCAACCATCCTGCGCACGCCAGTCGCGACCGTCGGCGCAGGCCGCACGGATGCGGGAGTGCATGCGCTCGGACAGGTCGTGAGCTTCGACGCGACCGGTCTCGAGCCGCAGGACGCGGTCTTGGCGCGCTCGCTCAACGCGCTGGCCGGTCCGGAGATCGCGGTCGGCGCGGTCCGACGCGCACTGGAGGGTTTCAGCGCCAGGCACGATGCCATCGCGCGCGAGTACCGCTATCGCATCGTCACCGCCGGCACGCCGCCGGTCTTCCTTGCGCGCGTGGCGTGGCACACCGCGCGCGAGCTCGACGCCGATGCCATGCGCGCCGCTGCGGGAGTGCTCGTAGGGGAGCACGACTTCCGCTCGTTCTGCGTCGCCGAGTCCGCCGAAGGCAAGCACACCGTCCGTCGCATCGACGCGGTGGAGCTTGCCATGGCCGACGACCTCGGAGAGCCCCATCTGGTCGTGCGTGTGGTCGGCAACGCGTTCCTCCACTCGATGGTGCGGGTCATCGTCGGTTCGCTCGTCGAGGTGGGGCGTGGCGCCAGGCCCTCGGATTGGCTGGCGGAGGCGCTCGCTGCGCGCGACCGGGCGGTTGCGGGACCGACCGCCCCGGCGCACGGACTGACGTTGTGGAAGGTGGAGTATCCCGACGAGGTCTGGTCGTCGTCGCCGGCCGCACCGGCTGGGGACTGAGGTCGTGGTGGGCGCCCTCGGGCATCTGTCCCCGCTCGAGTTCCCGGACCGGGCAGGGTGGCGGGCGTGGCTCGCCGCGAACCACGCGAGCTCGTCCGGGGTGTGGCTCGCTGTCGGCAAGAAGGGCAACCGGGTCACGGCGCTCGTCTACGAGGCCGCTGTCGAGGAAGCGTTGTGCTTCGGCTGGATCGACAGCACGGTGCGTGCGCTCGACGGCGACCGGTTCCGCCAGGTGTTCACGCCGAGGAAGCCTGGGAGCACCTGGTCCGCGAGCAACAAGGCGCGCGTCGAGCGTCTTCTCGCCGCGGGGGCCATGGAGCCGGCCGGGACAGCCGCGGTCGAGGCGCACGGGCGAACGGTGCTTGGACCCTGCTGGACGATGTGGACGGTCTGGTCGTCCCCGACGATCTCGCGGCCGCCCTGGCCGCCGACCAGGCGGCCGCGCGGGAGTTCGAGGCGTTCCCGGCCTCGGTCCGCAAGCAGATCCTGTGGTGGCTCGCCAGCGCGAAGCGCCCGCAGACCCGCGCGAAGCGGGTGGCCGAGACCGTCGGGCTGGCCGCGCGCGGGATCAGGGCGAACGAGCAGGGACGCACGCAGGAGGATCGCGAGGGAAGGCGCTGAGGGGATGGGCGCCCGGACCATGGACACACCCGGCGCCGTTGTTTCGCTTGACGCTCCCATGCCTCGTGGCTAGACTGTGGGGGTTCGCTCCGAGGGATCCCCCTGACGCTTCGCGGTCGAACACACACGCACAGCTAGCAGGGAGGACCTGTTGAAGACCTACCACGCCAAGCCCGCCGAGGTGCAGCGCGAGTGGCTCATCGTCGACGCCACGGACATTGTGCTGGGTCGCCTGGCCAGCCAGGTGGCGACCATCCTCAAAGGCAAGCACAAGCCCACCTACACGCCCCACGTCGACACCGGTGACTTCGTGATCGTCATCAATGCCGAGAAGATCAAACTCACCGGCAACAAGATGGCGGACAAGTCCTACTTCCGGCATTCCGGCTTTCCGGGCGGCCTGAAGGAGGTCCCGATCTCGGTGCTGCTCGCCAAGAGACCGGAGCGCGTGGTGGAGAAGGCCGTTCGCGGCATGCTCCCGAAGAACACCCTCGGCCGCGCCATGGGCAGGAAGCTCAAGGTGTACGCGGGTCCCGACCACAAGCACGAGGCCCAGAAGCCGCGGCAGATCACGTTGGAGGGCTAGCACATGGCCGAGAAGGTAGCAGTCTACTGGGGCACCGGCCGGCGCAAGACCGCGGTGGCGCGCGTGCGCCTGATGCCCGGCACCGGCGAGATGACCATCAACGGCAAGCCGTTCGACGACTACTTCGGGCGCTCGGCGTTCCGGGCCTTCGTCGAGCAGCCGTTCAAGGTGACCGAGACCGCCGGTCGTTTCGACGTCATCGCCAAGATCCACGGGAGCGGCACCTCGAGCCAGGCCGGTGCGCTTCGCCACGGCATCGCACGCGCGATGCTCGAGGCGGGCGAGGACTATCGAACCGAGCTGAAGAAGGCCGGGCTGCTGCGCCGCGACCCGCGTATGGTCGAGCGCAAGAAGTACGGGCTGAAGAAGGCCCGCAAGCGCCCGCAGTTCTCAAAGCGCTAGAAACTGCGAGACGCGGATCCCGGAGGGCCCGCCTTCGTGCGGGCCTTTCGCTTTGCCCGCGCCGCTCGCACACGGTATCTTCATCGGGCAGTCACGCCCCATGAGAAGGAGCCCACACCGACGATGACCCGCCTCTTCGGCACCGATGGCGTGCGCGGTATCGCGAACGCCGACCTCTCACCCGAACTCGTCTTCCGTCTCGGCGAGGCCGCCGGGCACTTCCTCGGGAACCGCGGCGCGGGCCGCATCGTCGTGGGGCGGGACACACGGAAGTCCGGCGACCTGCTCGAGGCCGCGCTCGTGGCTGGCATCTGCTCCGGCGGCGCCGACGCCCTCGTGTGCGGGGTCGTCCCGACGCCCGCGGTCGCGCACCTGATACGTGCAGCCGGGGCCGGCGGCGGCGTCGTCATCTCCGCGTCCCACAACCCGGCCGAGTACAACGGCATCAAGTTCTTCAGTCGCGAGGGTTTCAAGCTCCCGGACGAACTCGAGGACGAGATCGAGAGCTTCACGGTGAGCGAGCGTGACTGGGAGCGCCCGCTGGGGGGTGCGGTCGGCGGGATCGAGCGGCTCGACGACGCGGCGGAGCGCTACGTACAACACTGTGTGAGGACCGTCTCCGTCGGTCTCGGCGGCATGAAGGTGGTCATCGACTGTGGTCACGGAGCCTCGGCGGTCTCGAGTCCCGAGGCGTTCCGAAGGCTCGGTGCCGAGGTCGAGGCGATGAACTGCGACTGGGACGGCACCGACATCAACAAGGGCTGCGGCTCCACCCACACGGAGGCGGTGGCCGCGGCGGTTCGCGAGCGTGGCGCCGATCTCGGAGTGGCACACGACGGGGACGCCGACCGCGTCATCCTCATCGACGAGACCGGCGCTGAGATCGACGGAGACCGCATCATGGCCATCCTGGCCGGGCGCATGAAGGAGACCGGCACGCTGCCGTACGACACCGTCGTCGCCACCGTGATGAGCAACCTTGGTTTCGATGTCGCTATGCGCGAGCACGGGATCAACGTCATCAAGACGAAGGTCGGGGACCGCTACGTCCTCGAGCAGATGCAGGCCTCGGGCGCGGCGCTCGGAGGCGAGCAGTCCGGCCACATCATCCTCATGGAGCACAACACCACAGGCGACGGGCTCGTCAGCGCGCTCCAGGTGGCAGCCATCATGCGCGAGACGGGCAAGTCGCTCTCCGGGCTGGCGGCGGTCATGAAGCGCTACCCGCAGGTCCTCGTCAACGTCTCCGTCGCCGACAAGGCCCGCTTCGGCACGAGCGCGGTGCTTGCCGAGGCCATCCACACCGCCGAGGGACAGCTCGGCGCCCGCGGGCGTGTCCTCGTGCGCGCTTCCGGCACAGAGCCGCTCGTGCGTGTGATGGCCGAGGCCGAGGACGGGGACGACGCCCGGCAGGTCGTGGATCGCCTCGTCGCGGTCGTCATGGCCGAGTTGGGGTAGGCGCCACGCGTCGAGAGGCAGCCCAGAGCCGTAACCCCTCCGTCACCTGTCGCCGACCCTCCCGGTGATAGAATGCCTTCGAATGCGGTCGACGTCCGGAGGAGGTGCACGCCGCGCGCATCTGACCGGTTCCATCAAGCGCCGGGACTGCGGGATGTCGCAGTCGACGAGGCGAGGGCTGATCGAGTCATTCGGCGGATGGCCCTCCGGCCCCTAGCACCGGGGTCGTGACGGTGTCGACAAATCCCGTGGGCGACCGCGGGGACAGAACGGCACCGGATCGGTGATCCTCTCGCGGACGCATTCGTCCGCCCCCAGCGACACGCCGTGCATGCGCGCTCGGCCTCGTGTCGCGCATACATCGGACACCGAGGCGAAAGGCCTGATGCAGGCATGTGTGGAATCGTCGGATACGTCGGACCGAAGCGGGTGACCG
The DNA here is from genome assembly GCA_013824215.1 of Coriobacteriaceae bacterium. Lineage (GTDB taxonomy): Bacteria > Actinomycetota > Coriobacteriia > Anaerosomatales > D1FN1-002 > PNNM01. Next base: position 7,930 of record PNNM01000010.1, on the reverse strand, counting down.
ACGTTCTGCTAGCTGGGCTCGCGAGACTGGAGTACCGAGGCTACGACTCGGCTGGGATCGCCGTCGTGCACGAGGGCTCGATCGAGACGGTCCGCCGCGTCGGGAAGCTGTCCCATCTGATCGGCGCTGTGGCCGAGGATCCCGTCGAGGGCTCCATCGGCATCGGCCACACCCGTTGGGCGACCCACGGCCGCCCGAGCGAGGAGAACGCGCACCCCCACGCCGACTGCACCGGCCGCATCGCGGTGGTGCACAACGGGATCATCGAGAACTACACGGAGCTGCGCGAGGAGCTCCAGGCAGCGGGTCACACATTCCGCTCGGAGACCGACACCGAGACCGTCTCGCACCTCGTGGAGTCGCTCTACGCCGGCGACCTCGCCGAGGCGGTGCGTCTGGCGACCAGGAGGCTGCACGGCAGCTACGCGCTCGCGGTGGTGCACGCGGACGACACGGGGACCATCATCGCGGCCCGCAGGGACTCCCCGCTCATCATCGGCGAGGGGGCCGGCGAGAACATCGTGGCCAGCGACATCCCCGCAGTGCTCGAGCACACCCGCGAGATACTCGTGCTCGAGGACGGTCAGGTGGCCACGGTCACCGCCGACAGCATCTCCGTGGTCGACGCCGAGGGACTCCCGGTGACCTGCGAGCGGATGCACGTCGAGTGGGATCTGGAGGCCGCCGAGAAGGGCGGCTACGAGGACTTCATGCTCAAGGAGATCCACGAGCAGCCCAAGGCGGTCCGGGAGACGCTCCGCGGCCGGATGGGCGAGGACGGGACGGTCCAGCTCTCGGAGTTGGCGATGACCACCGAGGAGGTCGCGGGGATCCGCCGTGTGATCGTCATCGCGTGCGGGACCTCGTATCACGCGGGGCTGGTGGCCAAGACGCTCGTCGAGCAGTGGGCGCGCGTGCCCGTCGAGGTGGACGTGTCCTCGGAGTTCCGCTACCGCGATCCGATCGTCGGCGGCGACACGCTCGTCGTGGCCATCACGCAGTCGGGTGAGACCGCCGACACGCTCGCGAGCGTTCGCGAGGCGCGCGATCGCGGTGCGAAGGTCCTCGCGATCACGAACGTGGTCGGCAGCCGTGTGACACGGGAGGCCGACGGCGTCATCTACACGCACGCGGGTCCCGAGATCGGCGTGGCCGCCACCAAGACGTTCACCGCCCAGATAGCCGCGCTCTACGTGCTCGCGCTCAAGCTCGCGCAGGCCAAGGGTACGCTGTCACCGGCCCAGGTACAGCACGTGTGGAGCGGCCTGATGGCGCTCCCCGGCATCATCGAGCGGATCCTCGGCGACCAGGGCGCCCTCCAGGAGTGCGCCGACCAGTACAAGGACGGCTGCCTCTCGTCGCTCTTCCTTGGGCGCGGTATCGGCGTGCCCGTCGCCATGGAGGGCGCGCTGAAGCTCAAGGAGATCTCCTACATCCACGCCGAGGCCTATCCGGCCGGCGAGATGAAGCACGGCCCCATCGCACTCATCACGCCCCACGTGCCCGTGGTGGCGGTGGCGACGAAGGGGCGTACCTACGACAAGGTCGTGAGCAACCTGCAGGAGGTCCGCGCCAGGGGAGCGGAGACCATCGTGGTCGCGACCGAGGGGGATACCGAGATCGTCAAGCATGCCGAGCACGTGCTCTACGTCCCCGAGACGGACGAGGACCTCGTTCCGATCCCGGCCGCCGTGCCGCTGCAACTCCTCGCGTACTACATCGCCAAGGCCAAGGGGTGCAACGTGGACCAGCCGCGCAACCTCGCCAAGTCCGTGACCGTGGAGTAGCGAGAAAGATGATCGTCGGACTCGGGGTCGACATAGTGGAGATCGACCGGATGCGCGCCGCTCTCGAGCGGCACCCGCGCATGAAGGAGCGCCTCTTCTCCGAGGCGGAGCGGCACTACTGCGACACGCGCTCCCGTCCGGAGGTCCACTACGCCCTGCGTTTCGCCGCCAAGGAGGCGGTGCTGAAAGCGCTCGGCACCGGCTTCGCCGGCATGCGCTTCACCGACGTCGAGGTGTTTCGCGACGAGACGGGCCGGCCGAGGCCCGTCCTCCACGGCAGGGCGGAGCACGCCGCGGAGGTGCTCGGCGTGATCGAGCTCCACCTCTCGCTGTCGTTCACACACACCACGGCGGTGGCCTCCGCCGTCGCGCTGACCGCCGAGTCCGCCCCATCGCCTCCGCCCGAGGTGCCGCCGAAGGACCGCCTCGCCACGGCGTTCAAGGAAGCGCGCGCTATGCTTGAGACGGTGACCGAGAAGGTCGAGCAGGCCGAGTGACCGGCACGCCGGGGGAGGTCCGATGATCCACGCATTGACCGCCGAGGCGATGCGCCGTGCGGAAGCGGCGGCCGGTGAGCGTGGCGTCACCGTCGGCGAGCTGATGGAGCGTGCGGGCAGGGCGCTGGCCGAGCAGGCCAAGGCGATGGCGCCCTCCGGCCGCATCGTCGTGGTCACCGGCAAGGGTGCCAACGGCGGCGACGGCTGGGTGGCCGCGCGTCTGCTCCACGAGTCCGGCGGCGACGTCTCCGTCGTGGCCGCGGTCTCGCCGTTCGAGATTCAAGGCGAGGCCGCCGTGGCTGCGGAACGCGCTCTGCAGGCGGGGATCGGCTGGGTACGTCCGGACACGGCCGACGGGTTCGCCGAAGCACTCGCTGACGCCGAGGTGGTGGTGGACGCGGTCTTCGGGATCGGGTTCTCCGGACCACCTCGCGAGCCCCTGTCGTGGGCGATCGACGCCATAGCACTCAGCGGTTCGAAGGTGCTCGCCGCGGACATGCCCTCCGGGGTCGACGCCGACACGGGGCAGGTCCCGGGCTCCGCGGTGACCGCGGACGTGACCCTGACGTTCACCGCACCGAAGCCCGGGCAGCTCATCTACCCGGGCGCGACGCATGCCGGGGAGATAGTCGTCGCCGATGTCGGCGTGCCGGTCGAGGCCGTGCCGGACGGCGGAGCGCTCGAGGTCTGGGACCGAGGGGAGTACCGCGCCCTCCTGCCTCTGGCCCCCCGCGACGCGCACAAGAACCAGCGCGGCCGGGTGCTGATCGTCGCGGGCTCGAGGGCGTTCACGGGAGCGGCCGTGCTGGCGGTGGCGGGTGCGCAGTGCATGGGTGCCGGCTACGTCACGCTCGCCGTGCCGGACTCCATCGTGCCGACGATGCAGGCGAAACTGACCTCGGCCGTGGTGGTGGGCCTGCCCGAGAACCCGTCGCGCACGCTGGCCAGCAAAGTGCTCGGCGCAGTGCTGGACATCGCTCGCGACCACGACGCAGCCGTGATAGGCCCGGGACTCACCCTCGCGCATGGCACCGTCCTGCTCGTGCGCAAACTCGTCCGCGACCTGGCCCTGCCGATGGTGCTCGACGCCGACGGTCTGAACGCGATGGTCGACGCGGTCGAGATGCTGCGCGCACGCCTGTATCCGACGATCGCCACACCCCACCCCGGCGAGCTCGGACGCCTGCTCGGCGTGGAGTCCGCCGAGGTTCAGGCCGATAGGGTATCCTTCGCTGCGAAGCTCTCGGGACCGGCTCTGACCTGCGTGCTCAAGGGCGCTCGCACCATCATCAGCGGTGAGGGCAGGCGCGTGATCACGCTCACGGGCAACCCGGGGATGGCCACGGCCGGGGCGGGTGACGTGCTCGCCGGCATGACGGGTACCCTGCTGGCGCAGGGCCTGCCGCCGCTCGAAGCCGCGGCGCTCGCTGCCTACCTGCACGGGGACGCGGGCGACAAGGCCGCCGAGAGCATGAGCGAGACCTGCATGACCGCCGAGGATATCGCCGCCTTCATGCCGGAGGCGGTCAAGGCGCTGACAGCCTGAAGAGCGCTCGAGCGCACCGCGGACGTTGGAGGACAGAGATGGCCGAGTTGACCGCACGCGACATCATGACGCCGGACCCGGTGACCGTGAGCCCCGACCTGTCTGTCAAGGAGGCGGCCAAGCTCATGGTCGAGAAGCGCGTCGGCGCGCTGCCGGTCATGGACGGCGGCCGTCTGACCGGACTCGTCACCGAGGGCGACCTGATCATGCAGGACGTCCGCGTCGAGTTCCCCACGTACCTGCACCTGCTCGACGGCTTCATCTTCTACCCGCCCTCGATGAGCGAGTTCGAGACCGAACTCAAGAAGGCGGTCGGTGCGACGGTTCGCGATGTCATGACAGCCGATCCCGTCACCGTCCCGGTGGACGCCACGATGGAGGATGTCGCCACCCTCCTCGTCCAGCGCGAGGTCAGCCGGCTGCCGGTCATGGACGGCGAGGCGCTGGTGGGCATCGTCAGCAAGTCCGATATCGTGCGCGCCATCGCCGCCGAGGAGTGAGCGTGACCCGGCGCCGCAACGCCTGGGTCGAGATCGACCACGGCGCGGTCTCGGACAACGTCGTCGCGCTCCGCCGGCTCCTGAAGCCGGGAACCTCGTTCATGGCTGTCGTGAAGGCCGACGGCTACGGTCATGGGCCCGAGGGGTGTGCTCGCGCCGCGGTCGCGGCCGGGGCGGACCGCCTCGGCGTGGCCACGGTCGATGAGGCCGTGGCGCTCCGCGTCGCGGGCCTGGCGGAACCGCTCCACCTCCTGTCGGAAGCACCGCCCGAGGCGGCCGGCGACATCGTGGAGCACGGTCTGACGCCGACTGTCTTCACGCGCGGGTTCGCCACGGCGCTGTCGGCGGCGGCGATGCGTGCCGCCGCGGAGGTGCCGTTCCACCTGAAGGTGGACACGGGCATGAACCGCGTCGGGGTGCGCCCGGAGGAGGCCCGCGACTTCGTCCTCTCGCTCGCCGGGCTGACGGGACTGAAGATGGAGGGCGTCTTCACGCACCTCGCCACCGCGGACGTCTCCGGGGACTGGGACTTCGGCAAACAGGTCGAGCGCTTCGATGCCATGCTGCGCTCCCTTCGCGATCGCGGGATCGACCCGGGCATCGTCCACGCCGCGAACAGCCCCGCGACGATCCTGCATCCGGAGGCCCACTACGACATGGTGCGCTGCGGGATCGCCATCTACGGCCTGCACCCCGCCGAGGCGACTCGGGATCGTGTCGTGCTGCGGCCCGCCATGTCGGTCAAGGCCCGGGTCGTACACGTCCACCGCGTGCCGATGGGGGAGGGCGTGTCGTACGGGCTGACCTGGCGCGCGGCCTCCCCGACGAGCGTCGCGACCCTGCCGCTCGGGTACGCCGACGGCGTCCACCGCGTTCTCTCAGGTGAGATGCGCGTCCTCATCGGAGGGGTTGCGTGCCGTCAGATCGGGCGCGTGTGCATGGACCAGCTGGTCGTCGAGGTCCCTCGCGGCCACGAGGTATGCCCCGGGGACGAGGCGGTCATCGTGGGCTCCCAAGGCGGGGAGACCATCCTGCTCGACGAGCTCGCGAAGCTCGCCGGGACGATCAACTACGAGATGGCGTGCGCCTTCTCGATGCGCCTCGAGCGCGTGTCGCTGTAGGGACCCGGCGGCGCACGTTCCAGCAGCGCGATTCACGTCTCGTCCTTGCAGGAATCGTTCCGCGATTGCTGAAACATCCCTGTGAGAGGTGAACGGGCGGCCGCATGGCCGTCCTGTGAAGCGCGCGAAGGGGGTGTCGGGTGGACGAGAAGGTCCTCGAGGAGTTCCGTTTCCACCAGGAGACCGTCTCGAAGGACGCGAACTCCCCGCTGCATCTGATCCGCGAGAAGGAGATGGAGATCGCGGGCCGGGTGCTTGCCGCCAAGCGGGAGGCCGAGGAGATGGTCGCGACCGCGCGCCGCAAGGCGGCGGAGTCGATCGCGAAAGCGGAGGACGAGGCCGAGAAGTTGGCGGCGGAGCGGGAGAAGGCCGTCATGGCCTCGGTGGAGAAGGAGACCGCCGACGTGGCGGTCGGCGCGGAGAAGGACGCCGCGGAACTGGAAGCGGCGGTCGCCGGCAGGAAGCCCGCTGCTGTCGAGTTCCTGATCGGGAACATCACCGCCGCGCGGTAGTGCATTCGGCCGTACGCAAGACCTAGGGGGTGGGTCGGGATGCTCGTCCCGATGGCCAAGGTAGAGATCATCGGCCCGAAGAACCTGTTCTTCGATGTGCTCAGCCTGCTCCACGAGCAGGGGAGCCTGCACATCGAGGACCTGACCAAGAAGATCCAGACCGGCGAGTTGCCCCTGGATCGCATGGACGTGCACGAGCAGCAGGACCAGGACCGCGAGCGGATGGAGGAGATGCTCATCCGCGTGCGTGCGATCCTCAAGGCCCTCCATCGCGCGGACGCATCGATCGATCCGGGAGCGCGTCATACCGAGTACGACCGGCTGTGGAAGCTCGAGGGCAGGGAGCTGGCGGAGGAGATCGCGGGCGTCATGGTGGAGGTCGAGGACCGCACGTCCTCACTGGCCTCCGCGCACACCTCGCTCGAGTCCGAGCTCGCTCTGCTCGCCCGCTACGAGCCGATCCTGCACAAGATCCAGCCGCTCGCCAGGCAGATCGTCACGACCGGCGCGTTCGATTCCGTCGCTCTGCTCGTCGAGCGGCGCTACAAGTCGGCGCTCGAGCAGTTGAAGGAAGAGCTCGACAAGCTGACCAAGAAGCAGTGCGAGATCGTCTCCACGGATGTCGACGAGGACACCACAGCCGCGATCGTGGTGTTCGCCAAAGCCTACTCCGAGCCGGTCCACAAGTTCCTGTCGATGGAGAACGTCAACCAGATCCGCCTGCCCACGGAGTTCCAGGACATGCCGTTCGACGCGGCCTACGACGCCCTGCTCGCTCGCCGCAAGCAGCTCCCGACGGAGCGCGACGAGATCAGCAAGGAACTCACGGCGATGTCGGACAGGTGGTACCTGCGGCTGGCCACGATCCGGGATGTGCTGATCGACAAGCTCGACGAGATCGCCGCCATCCCGAAGTTCGGGCGCACGGAGTACGCCTTCGTGGTCGGCGGCTGGACGCCGGTCTCCGAGCTCCCCGGACTCCGTAAGCAGATCAACGAGCGCTGGGGCGGCGACATCATCATCGACCAGACCGAGATCTCCGAGAAGGAGTACGACGACACTCCCGTCGCGCTGAAGAACCCGGCGTTCATCAAGCCGTTCGAGTCGCTGCTGTCCGTCTACGGCACCCCGAAGTACGGCACCATCGATCCCACATGGATGCTGTTCCTGTTCTACCCGCTGTTCTTCGGCATGATCGTCGGAGACGTCGGCTACGGCCTCATCATGTTGGCCATCGTCATCTGGCTACGCGTCAAGTATCAGGACAAGCCGATGATGCAGCTCGCGACGTCGGTGCTCGGCCCGGCGGCGACCATGGTCGTCGCGTTCGGCTTCATCTACGCGGAGTTCTTCGGCGATGTGGCCAGCCACTATCTGGACTGGGTCCAGGACATCCACATCGGCGCGCTCACCCTGCCGTTCCACCGTGTGGAGCTCGTCGAGGTGTTCATGCTCCTCGCGATCGCGGTGGGCTTCCTGCAGGTGATGCTCGGCCTCGTGCTCGGCATCATCAACGGTGTCCGCACGAAGCACATCAGCCACGTCTACGAGAAGAGCGGCATGCTCGGCGTCCTTATCGGGTTGCCGGTGCTGATCTTCGCCGGGCTGCCGGTGGCCGCGACGTTCCTCGGTTCTGCGGGTCTGTGGGTCCAGGGTCTCGGCGCGCTGCTTCTGGGAGTAGGCTTCTTCTACGCCATCAAGGGCGGCAAGGTCATCGGCGCGATAGAGTCGATCCTGCAGTTCTCCAACGTGGCCAGCTACATCCGTATCATGGCCGTCGGTCTTGCCGGCGCCATCTTCGCCGACGCGGTCAACGGCATCGTCGCCAAGACCGGCAACATCGTCATCGGCGCGATCATCGCCATCTTCCTGCACGGGCTGAACTTCATCATCGCCGCGTTCAGCCCCTCCATCCATGCACTGCGTCTCAACTTCCTGGAGTTCTTCGGGAAGTTCTACGAGACCGG
>PNNM01000009.1 GCA_013824215.1 Coriobacteriaceae bacterium | reverse complement strand
GCCGAGGGCGTCTCGGCCGAGGTCATCGACGTCGCCACCATCAAACCGATCGACGAGGACGCCATCGCCGCCTCGGCCGCCAAGACCGGTGCTGTGGTGGCCTGCGAGGAGCACAGCATGTACGGCGGACTCGGCTCGGCCGTCGCCGAGGTGCTCGGCGAGCGCTCTCCCGTGCCGTTCCGGCGCGTGGCGGTGCGTGACGTCTTCGGCACCTCGGGCGAGCCCGAGGAGCTCATGCGGCATTTCGGTCTGACCGCTGAGGACGTCGCCGCGGCGGCGCGGGAGGCCATCGCGGCCAAGTAGCCCGCGAGTCGGGCGCGACCGTCGCCCCACGCGATAACCACGACACCCATCGCCGCAGATAGGCGGTTTTGTGGTCATCGGGAGGGGCCGGGAGACGGGCGCGAACGGGCGCGGCTTCTGCTACCATTACGCCTCGGGTACGGCGCTCCCGGTCCCCGCCGATGAGTCACGGGCGTGCCCCCGTCCGCCATCCGGATCCTTCTTGGAAGTGATGCCCCGCATGATCCACATGCGCAACGTCAGCAAGTACTACGTGGAGGACAAGCCGGCACTGGTCGACGTCGACGTCGAGATCCAGTCCGGCGAGTTCGTCTTCATCGTCGGGCATTCCGGCTCGGGCAAGTCGACGCTCATCCGGCTGCTCCTGCGCGAGCTGCTGCCCACCACCGGCGAGATCGTCATCGCCGGGCAGGACGTCATCCGGATGAAGAGCTGGAAGGTCCCGTACCTGCGGCGCAACATCGGCTGCGTCTTCCAGGACTTCAAGCTCCTGCCGAACAAGACCGCGTACGAGAACATCGCGTTCGCGCTCGAGGTCATCGGCAAGAGCAGGCACGTCATCCGCACACAGGTGCCCGAGGTGCTGCGCCTCGTCGGCCTCGAGGACAAGATCGATAGCTACCCCGACGAGCTGTCCGGCGGTGAACAGCAGCGCGTTTCGATCGCGCGCGCGTTCGTGAACCGGCCGCCTCTGCTGCTGGCCGACGAGCCCACCGGCAACCTCGACCCGCAGACGTCGCTCGGCATCATGAAGCTGCTCGAGCGCATCAACAAGACCGGGACGACGGTGCTCATCGCCACCCACGACCGCGAGATGGTCGACACCATGCGCCAGCGCGTCATCGCGCTGGAGGGCGGCCGCATGATCCGCGACCAGGACCGGGGAGTCTACGGATATGTCGATTAACCTCGGCTACTTCATTCGCGAGTCGGTCGTCAACTTCCGGCGCAACTGGGTCCTGTCACTCGGCGCGGTCATCACCATCTACCTGTCACTGCTGCTCGTGGGCGTCTCGCTGGCGACCAGCGTGGTGGTGACCAACATCGTGAAGAGCGTGGAGGAGAAGGTCTCCATCCAGATCTTCATCAAGGATGGCGCGAACTCGAGCGACGTGACCTCCCTGCAGAACGCCGTGGCCAAGGACGACCTGGTCAAGAGCGTGCGCTACATCAGCAAGGAAGAGGCGCTGCGCATCTTCAAAGAGCAGACCATGAAGGAGAGCCCCGAGATCGTCGAGCAGCTGGAGGACAACCCGCTGCCGGCTTCGCTGGACGTGGAGCTGAAAGACCCGCGCAACGTCGAGCAGATGGTCGTCAAGATCAAGGCGAACCCGGACTTCCTGAAGGTCTGCGACCGGCCCGACAAGCCGGAGGAGTCGCTCAAGTATTCCGAGCAGACGGTCAAGAAGCTCTTCGCGCTCACCAACATCGTGCGCGTCGTGCTCGCGGCGTTCATCGGGATGCTCGCGGTCGTCTCGCTCATCTTCATCAACAACGCCATCCGACTGGCCATCTACGCGCGCCGCAAGGAGATCGGCATCATGCGGCTCGTGGGCGCCGGCAACTGGTTCATCCGCACGCCGTTCCTGCTGGAGGGCGTGATCCAGTCGCTCATCGGCGCGGCGTTGGCGATCGCGACGCTCGGCGTGGTGCGCGCGGCGCTCATGCCGAGGATCGGCGAGGCACTGCCCTTCCTCCCCATGAGCGTGAACACGACCGCCTCGCTCCAGATCTCGGCGGTCCTCGTGGTGAGCGGTGTGCTCATCGGCCTTGTCGGCGCCGCGTTCGCCTTGCGGCGCTACCTCAAGGTCTGACGCGGCGCTCCTCGGCACGGCGCTCGCAGGAAGGGACCGCATGGATCGCAGGGTGAAGTACGCCATCGGGTTGGTTCTCGTCTTCGTGGCGGTCGGCTGCGCGTTCACAGCCGGCCTCATCTTCGCGCACGTCACGCGCGGCTCGGTGCCGAGTGTCGAGGCGGTGACCGGCGAGGGGCCCCCGAGCCCGGGCGATCTGGTCGACGAGGCCAGACGAGCGATCCGGGGCGAGGCGCTGGATCCCGCGGACGACGCCTCGATGACGGTCGGCGCGATGCGCGGCCTGCTCGACGGGCTCGGCGACCCGTACGCCCTCTACTTCGACAAGCGTCACTTCCAGTACTTCAGCGAGGAGTCGGAGGGGCGGTTCGGCGGCATCGGGGTGACGCTCGGCGCGCGCGACGGAGAGGTCTACATCGTGACTGTCATGCCCGACACCCCCGCCGAACGCGCCGGCATCGCGAAGGACGACGAGTTCGTCTCGGTGGACGGCGTGACGCGCGCGAAATGGGATACCGAGGAGGTCGTCAAGCGCGTGCGCGGCCAGCAGGGCACGACGGTCACGATCGAGCTGGCGCGCAAGGGTGCCAAGAAGCCGCTGCGCTTCGTGATGAAGCGCGCCGTCATCACCTTCCCCAACGTGGACTCGCGCATGATCGGCCGCGACGTGGGCTACATCTCCATGGCGCAGTTCAACGCGCGCTCGGCCGACGAGATCGCCAAGGCTCTCGGCGATCTGAAGGAGAAGGGCGCCAAGGGCTACATCCTCGACCTGCGCAACGACCCGGGCGGCATGCTCGACGCGGCGGTGCAGGTCTCCTCGCTCTTCGTCAAGGACGGCGTGATCGTGCGGGTGGAGTACCGGTCGCGTTCCGCCGACGAGTACCGCGCACTGTCCGACCGCCACGTCACCGACGCTCCGCTCGTGCTGCTGGTCAACGAGAACAGCGCCTCGGCGTCCGAGATCGTGGCCGGCGCGCTCCAGGACTATCGCCGGGCGAGGCTCGTCGGCGTCAAGACCTTCGGCAAAGGCAGCGTCCAGACGGTGGAGCCGCTCTCGGACGGCACCGCGATCAAGTTCACGATCGCGCACTACCTGACGCCGAAGCGCCGCGTCATCGACAAGAAGGGCGTCGCCCCGGACGTCATCGTCCAGATGAAGCCGGAGCTCATCGCCGAGGAGAAGACGGACACGCAGCTGAAGAAGGCTCTGGCGGTCCTGCGCGAGGAGTTCTAGTACTCGGACTCGTCGTCCTCGTCATCGAGTGCCACGAACGAACCCGGGTCGAATCCGGTGGCCTCGATGACGCGCACCGCGGCCGGCTCGTCCGAGCGGCCCTCGACCGATTCCTCGGCGATGAGCGTGAGCGTCGAGCCGTCGCCGTGCAGGCGGAAGACCCACTCGCCCTCTGCCCCTTCTTCGCACCCGAAGTCGAGGTAGCGGAAGGAAGCGACGTTCAGGAACAGGCAGCCGTTGACGAGCATCGTGGCTGACTCGCCGTCCGCCATGAGCTTGACGAGCGCGGCGCTGCCCTCGGCGATCGTCTCTCCGTCGACCTCGTATGTGTAGCGCAGGCCCTCGATCGTCTCGAGGGCCCGGACCATGTCCCGTGTACCGGCGACCGTCCCCGCGCCGACGAAACAGGGGGCGAGCTGGCGAGGTCGTTCCATAGAGGCTGCTCCTTGCAGGCACGGACTTCGTCTACGCCATCGATTCTAGCACCCGGGCCGACACCGGTCGCCCCACTTCCGCGGGCATGGTCCGCCGTCCGTCGGAAATGCGCTACGGTGGATGTGGGGCGTCGCCGCCCCGGTGATCGAGGAGGGGGATTGAGGCTCGAGAAGGAGGTCCTCAAGGCACTGAAGCGCGCGGACACCCCTCTCGGCGCCGAGCAGGTGGCGGCGCAGGCCGGGGTGGACGCGGGCCGCGCCGAGACCGTGCTGCGCGGCCTCGTGCGCTCGGGTAGTGCGCTGCGCACGCAGGACGGGCGCTATCTGGCGCTGCGGCAGCGCGGTGTGGTCGTCGGGCGGCTGTCCATCACGCGCCGGGGCTACGGGTTCGTCGCCTCGCCTGGGGGCGACGTCTATGTGCGCGCACGCGACCTCGGCGGAGCGATGCACGGGGACACGGTGGCGGCGCGCCTCGACGCCAAGCGCGGCCGCGAGGGCCTCTCGGGAGTGGTGGTCCAGGTCACCGAGCGTGCCAACTCCACGATCGTCGGGCGCTTCGAGAAGCACGGCAAGGTCGGCATCGTCGTGCCCACCGACCCCCGGATCCGCCACGACGTCTTCGTGCCGGTCAAGCCGGACGGCCCGCGTACCGGTGAGTACGTGGTCGCACGGATCTCCCGCTACCCGACCGCGCACGAGGCGGCCCAAGGCGACGTCATCGAGGTACTGGGCGACGAGAAGACCCCCGGCGTGCAGGTGGAGATCGTCATCCGCGAACACGGCCTGCGCACCGGCTTCCCCGCCGAGGCCGAGGCCGAGGCGGCGGCGCTGCGGCTCGACGTGGAGCACGCGCTCGCCGAGCGGGGCCGCGAGGACGTGCGCGGACGCTTCACCGTGACGATCGACCCGGTGGACGCCAAGGACTTCGACGACGCGATCACCCTCGAGCGCCGCAGCGGCGGCTGGCTGCTCGGCGTGCACATCGCCGACGTGTCGCACTACGTACCGTGGGGCAGCGAGGTCGACCGCGAGGCGCGGCTGCGCGCCACGAGCGTCTACCTGGTGGACCGCGTGCTCCCGATGCTGCCCGAGGCGCTCAGCAACGGCCTGTGCTCGCTCAAGCCCGATGAGGAGCGCGTCTCGTTCTCGGTGGACTTGGAGATCGACCGCAACGGCGCGGTGCTCGCGGCCCGGGCCTACCCGAGCGTCATGCGCAGCGATCGGCGGCTGGACTACGACGAGGTGGACGTCTGGCTCGGGAGCGGGGAAGGCTTCCCGGACGAGCAGACGGCCGAGCTGCTCACCGAGTTCCGCACCGTGGCCGCCAAGCTCGGCGAGCGAAGAGTCGCCCGTGGCGGGCTGGACTTCGAGACTGTGGAGGCCAAGGTCCGTCTCGCCGAGGACGGCTCACCCATCGAAGTGGTCCTGCGCAAGCGAACCCCGGCCACGGATATGATCGAGGAGGCGATGATCGCCGCGAACGAAGCGGTCGCGCGGCACATGCGCAACGCCGAGGCGCCGATGGTCTACCGCATCCACGAGGACCCGGACCCGGACGCGCTGGACCAGGTGGCCGCGATCCTGAAGGAGTTCGACTACCCCGTGAAGGACATCCACGGCGCCGAGCCGCGCACCTTCCAGCGCATCGTCGCCTTCGCGCACGGCCGCGACGAGGAGCTCCTCATCAACTCGCTTCTCCTGCGCGCGCTCGAACGGGCGCGGTACGTGGACTACCTCGGCTCGCACTTCGGCTTGGCGAGCGACGCGTACACGCACTTCACCAGCCCGATCCGCCGCTACCCCGACCTCATCGTGCACCGCCTCCTGCGTGCGCAACTCACCGGCCGCCTCGACGCGGAGCCGACCGCGGCGATGGTGCCGGAACTCGGCTGGCTGGCCGAGCACTGCTCGGCGATGGAACGGGAGGCCGAGGCCGCCGAGAACGACAGCACGCAGGTCAAGCTGTGCGAACTGATGGAGCGGCACGTCGGCGAGGACTTCGACGGCATCATCACCGGCGTCCAGACGTTCGGGCTGTTCGTCCAGCTCGCCAACACCGCCGAGGGGCTCGTGCACGTCTCGGCGATGGCCGGCGACTACTATCGCTTCGACGCGGAGCGGCACCTGCTGCTCGGCGAGAACTCCGGCACGCAGTACCGCCTCGGCGGCCGCGTGCGCGTGCGTATCGCGAGCGTGAGCGTCGTCGAGCGCAGGATCGACCTCGAGCTCGCGTGACGCGCCGGTGAACTCGCCGTCTGCGGGCGGGTAGATACTCTCCTGAAGGGCCGCATTCGACAGGAGTGCTCAATGTATGAGCGTGCAGTGCGGCTGAGCGAGGAGCTCTACGAGACGCTGTTGAACGCCGCGGACGACGTGGTGTTCCTGCTCGACCGCGACCAGCGCTACATCGGCATCTGGGGGCGCTGGATCGAGGGGAGCGGTCGCACGGCGTCCGACTTCATCGGCAAGACGCCGGCCGACATCTTCGGCGAGGGCACACGCGGCTTCCTCGAGGGGACCGCGGCGCGCGTCTTGGCGGGGGAGACCGTGACCTGCGAGGGCTGGTTCGACGTGCCGTGGGACGGGCGGATCTACTACCAGACGGTACTCTCGCCGATCCGGGACGCCTCGGCACAGATCATCGGTCTCGTGGGCGTCAGCCGCGACATCACGGAACTCAAAGCGGCGCGTGACGGCCTCGAGCACATGGCGCTGCACGACTCGCTGACGGAGTTGCCGAACCGCGCCGCGTTCAAGCACGCCGTCGAGCGCGCCACGGCCAAGGCGGAGCGCGGGACCAGCTCCGCGCTCATGTTCCTCGACATCGACAACTTCAAGTCGTGCAACGACATCGGCGGGCACACGCTCGGCGACAAGGTCCTGGCCGAGATCGGGGGTGCGCTGCGCGATAACGTGCGCGAGCCGGACATCGTCGCGCGGATCGGCGGAGACGAGTTCGGCGTGCTGCTGGAGGCGGTCACCCCCGCGCTGGCGATGGAGCGCGCGGAGAGCCTGGCCGAGACGGTGCATGCACTCGGCCTCACGTACGACCTCGACATCGACTTGAGCGTCGGGATCGTCGCCGTCGTCCCAGGGCTCGGATTCGACGCGGCGCTGGCTACCGCCGACCGGGCCATGTACCGCGCCAAGGAGTCGGAGATCAGGGTCTTCCTGGCGTCGTGACGAAGGCGCGCGTCCGCGTGCTCGGGTAGACTACTGGCCGCCAGGTCTCGCGCTGCCAAGGAGGCTCACCCGTGAACAAGGCCGACCTGCAGTTCCTCGCCGCGCTCGTCGAGGCGCCGTCGCCCTCCGGCTTCGAGCAGCCGGCCGCGAAGGTCTTCCGAGACTGGGCCGCGAAGCACGCCGATTCCGTGGAGACCAACGTCATGGGCTCGGTCCATGCGGTGCTGAAGGCGAAGGCCGGCAGGAAGCCGGGTCCGTCGGTGATGCTGGCCGGCCACATCGACGAGGTCGGCATGATGGTGAACTACATCACCCCCGAAGGCTTCGTCGCGTTCAAGGCGATCGGCGGGGTGGACGCCGCCATCCTGCCCGGCATGCGCGTCGATGTGCACACCGCGGACGGACCCCTGCGCGGCGTGATGGGACGCCTCCCCATCCATCTGATCGAGGAGGAGCAGCGCAAGAGCGTCACGAAGCTCGAGAAGCTCTTCATCGATCTCGGCCTGCCCGCCGAGGCGGTCAAGAAGCGCGTGCGCGTGGGCGATGCGATCACCTACGGCGTGGGGTTCGAGACGTTCGGGGAGGGCATGGCGGTCTCGCGAGCCTTCGACGACAAGATGGGTGCCTTCATCGCGGCCCGCGTGCTCGCGGAGGTGAAGAAGGCCGGCCGCGCGACCGGTGATGTGGTGGCGGCCGCCACCGTGCAGGAGGAGCTCGGGCTGCGCGGCGGCATCACGAGCGCGTACGGGATCGACCCGGATGTCGGGATCGCGGTGGAGGTGGGCCACGCCACCGACTACCCGGACGTCGACAAGCGCGACCACGGCGAGGCGACCTGCGGGTCCGGCCCCATCATCGCCCGTGGGCCGAACATCAACCCGGTCGTCTTCGAACTCCTGGTCAAGGCCGCCGGGAAGGCCAAGGTCGCGTACCAGATCGGGGCCGAGCCCCGCGCCACCGGCACCGACGCGAACGCGATCCAACTCGCCCGCGGCGGCAAGGCGGCCGGACTCGTCAGCGTGCCGCTGCGCTACATGCACACACCCACCGAGGTGCTCGCGCTCTCCGATCTCGAGGCCGCCGTGAAGTTGCTGGCCCGCTTCATCCTCGACCTGAAGCCCGGGACGGACTTCACGCCGTAGAGGCTACTGGAGCTGCTGCAGCTGGGGGAGCATCGCGGCGATGCTCGCCCCGAACACGAGCGCGAGCACGAAGCTGATCAGCCACACGATGATGCCGAGGATGAACGACGCCACGAAGTAGTGGCCGAACACGGCCCACATCCTCGTCCAGAAGCTCGGCGCGATGAGCCTGGTGTTCGGTAACCTGCGCTCCAGCGCCGTGATCCGCTGCTCGAGGAAGGCGATGTAGTCGGGGTCGTTGCGGGCGGCGGGCGGCTGGACGTAGGGCTGCTGGTACATGGCGAGGATCTCCTCCCGGGTCTCACGCGGCCGCTGACCGGCGGCCTTCGGTGTTAGGATTCCCCCTGGCGCCGGTGCGGATCGCGGCGCGGGAGGAGTGACAGGGTCATGAAGGCGGGAGACGGCGAGCGCCTCATAGCCGGCAACAAGAAGGCCTACCACGACTACTTCGTGGAGGAGACCTTCGAGGCCGGCATCGCGCTCACCGGAACGGAAGTAAAGTCCCTGCGCGAGAACGGCGCGTCGCTGCGCGAGTCGTTCGCTTCCGTGCGCTCCGGCGAGGTCTGGCTCCACAACGTGCATGTCGCGGCGTACAGCCACGGCAACCGCAGCAACGTGGACCCCGACCGCGCGCGCAAGCTGCTCCTGCACAAGAAGGAGATCCGCTATCTGCTCGGCAAGACCAAGGAACGCGGTTACACCCTCGTGCCGCTCAAGATCTACCTGACCCCGACGAACCTCGTGAAGGTGGAGCTCGGCCTCGCGCGGGGGAAGAAACTGTACGACAAGCGCGACGCCATCGCCAAGCATGACCAGGAACGCGATGTCGCGAGGGCCATGAGAGAGCGCAGCAAGGGGGAGTGATCCCCGTGGGACCGAGGATCGAGTCCGTTCTCGCGTACGGGGCGGCCCTCGTGGTCGGCTCGCCGTTCGCGCTGTTCTTCGCTGGCGCGGACGGCTTCCGAGCGGGCCTCCGTCTGCTGGCGGTCGCGCTCGTCGCGGGCGTGGCGGCAGGCGCGTTCGGCGGCGCGGCGCTCTGCTCGGGATGGCGGGCGCACTGGATCGTACGGAGGCACGAGGCCGGTGAGGTGTCGGTCGAGTATGCGATGGTCATCGCGCTCGTGGTCTTCCTGCTCGTGGCGACGCTGACCCGGATCGGCGGGTACCTGAACGACATCTTCGTGCGGCTGACCGCCGCCTTCTTGTAGGGTCGCGGCACGCGCTTCGCTGTCAGATGTCACGGCAGGCGGGTATACTGCCGCATGCGGCGGCGACGCCGCGGGCACATTGACAAAGTCGAGGACGCCCACTCGAAAGAAGTGGGGGCGACTGGTTTCGACACGATATGTCTGAGGGGAGAAGCAGGTCGAGGTCTCCTCACCTCGCTAAACAGGGGTACCCGACGCCAAGCGTCGACAACGATCTCGCACTCGCTGCCTAAGAGCAGCGACGCCGACCCGGTGCGCGTCCCCGTCACCGGCAAGGCGCCATTTCAGGGGACTGCCACGAACGGACGCGGGCGGCATGCCGTCGTGAAAGATCGGACCGCCATGGTTACGGCGCAGCGGGTCACCGGTCAGCGCCGTCGCCGAGACTCAACCGGTGACTGAGCCTGGAGATGCTCCCCAGGGGTATGTCGTGGACGAGAGTTCGATTCTCTCCGCCTCCACCAGCATGCAATCGAAGCCCGCCGGGGTCCCGGCGGGCTTCGTCGTTCTCGTTCGGCCGACGAAGGCGGCGGCTACTCGATCCCCACGTGCGAGCCGTCGCAGTACGGCGGGTTCTTCGTGAGCCCGCAGCTGCACACCGCATACGTGCCCGCACTCTCGACCTCGAACGCCAGCGTCGTCACCCCGCTGCCCTCGTGCGATCCGTCGCAGTAGGGGACCGTGCGCGTCTTCCCGCAGCGGCACCAGTGGTAGGTGCCCACGCCCATCTCGGTCACGAGCGGGTGACTCCTCGACTCGTCGTTCTCGAACCTCGCCATGACGGCTCCTCTCACGTCAGGAGGGCGGCGCCGGTCGGGGCGTCGTCTCGAAGGGTGCATACCCCTTCCACATACCGGCCGCCCGACGCGCCGCCTGCCGGCGGTGTGCGATACTCCCGGGCATGCTCGCCACCCGCCACGGATACCCGCTCGGCACATGCGAGGCCGCGAAGGCCGAGGCGGTCCTGCGCGAGCCCGTCCGGGCGCGCGGCACGGTCACCCGCGGCGAGCCGCGCGACTCCGTCCGCTCGATCTGCATGTTCCCGCGCTCGCGTGCGCTGCTCGGCATGCTGCACGACGTCTGCTCCGAGGAGGATGCCGCGCGCGGCGTCACGCTCGCCTCGCTCGTGGTCGGCAAGGCGACGGGATTGCCCGGCGAGGGCTACTTCTCCTTCGCCGGCCGGCTCGGCAGGGACACGTCGGACCGCGAGGCGTTCTGGCGCGGCGAGGTCGAACGCATCTACGCCGCCTACGGCGGGGAAGGGATCCGCACGTGACCGAGTCGGTCGTCGCCTGGGCGCAGTCGCTGCCGCCGGTCCTGAAGTACGTGGTGCTCACGCTGGTTCCGTGGGTCGAGCTGCGCGGTGCGATCCCGCTGGCGATCCAGCAGGGCGAGCGGCTCTACCTGCCGGTCATCCTGCTGTCGAACACGCTGATCTTCTGGCCGACCTACTACGGCCTCGAGTGGCTCTACCGTTTCATCCCGGAGGGCGCGTGGCTGCATCGCAAGCTCGAGCGCATCCGCGAGAAGGCGCATCCGCTGGTCGAGAAGTACGGCATGCTCGGGCTTGCGGTGTTCGTCGCGATCCCCCTGCCCGGCACCGGCGCGTACTCCGGTTCCTGCGCCGGTTGGCTTCTGGACCTCGACCCCCGCCACGCGTTCCTGGCCGTCACGCTCGGCGTGGTCGGGGCGTTCCTCATCGTCTGGGGTGCGACGGAGCTGGTCGCGGCGGGCTTCGCGTTGTTCTGACCGCCTACGCGCTCCACGCCTGCTCGATCGCCGAGCGGACGTCCGCGACGTCCACGCGCGCTCGCGGCGTGGCGGCCGCAGGCTCGGGCGGCAGGACTGCCCCCGCGTCGGTGGTACTGAACGAGGCGCGCACCGGATTCGGCAGGAAGCGCGTGAGCTGCGAGTAGCCGTGCGGGTCGAACGGCCCGCGCGGCGCGGTGTGCGGCCCATCCCGCCTCCCTCGAACGTGTGTTCGTACCGAGCGTATCAGGCGGGCGGCAACCGAACAAGCGTTCGCACTCCCGGGTGCTACGATGACTCCATGGCACTCGACGCACGCGCGGAAGCGCGCACCACCCTGGCTCTGGCCGGCGCGGCGAAGGCCTCGGTCGCCTCGGGGCTCACGTTCGTCGCCCCGGAGGCGCTGGCCGCCCGCGCGCGCGCTGCTGACCGGCACCCGTTGGGCGCGGTCTGCGCCTCCCTCTCGCTCGACTTCGCCTTCGTGGCGGCCGGCTCCGACGATGCCGCGGATGCTGCCGAGTCGGTGCGCGCCGCCGGGGCGGCGGTCATGTGGTCCGTCGCCGGCCCCTTGGGGCGCCTGCTCGAGGAGCGAGGATGGACCGAGGGCCTGCGGTCCGTCGCGGGCGAGCCGGAGGCGCTGGTTCCGCTGCTCGACGACGGCGTGCTCGCCGCGCTCGAGGGACTCGAGCGGGGAACGGCGGCCGGGGCATCGGTGCTGGTCATCGCGGAGGACCTGGCTGGCACGACGGGTCCGCTCGTCCCGCCCGACTACGCGTTCGAGGAGCTGTTCCCGCGTCTGGCGCGCATCGTGGAGGCGGCCCGGGAGGCCGATCTGCCCTGCGTCCTGCATTCGGACGGCGACGTCCGCGCATTCCTGCCCGCCGCCAAGCGATCCGGCTTCAGTGCCGTGCACGTCGGAGGGGGTCTGGGGTGGCAGGCCTTCGAGCAGCTCTTCCGGGCGGCGCGCACGGCGGGGCTCGCCGTGGTCGGGTCTCTCCTGACCACGGACATCTCGCGCGGCGCTCCAGGGGCCGTGGCCGCGGGATCCCGCGCGGGGGTGCTCGCGAGCGCCGGCGGACTGCTGCTTGCCGACGACGGGGGGCTGGCGACGCCCGAGGAACTGGATGTCTTCGTCAGCGCCCTCGCCGCGGCCCGCGCGGCGGTCGCCTCGGCAGGCGAGGGGGCGCGGTGAGCCGTATCTCCGACTACCGTCCGGCAGGGACCGCCGAGAGGCGCTCGATGAGGCTGGCGCAGCTCGCCGACTTCGGCGCCGGCGCCGTGTTGGCGATGCTCGCCTTCCCCTTCCCGATCGTGCGGGCGAGCGTGCCGATGCCCGTGTTCATCACCCTGGTGCTCGCCGCGCTCGTGTCCGGATGGTGGCTCTATACCGCACTCACGGCCGTGGGGTTGGGCCGCACCCCCGGCATGTACCTGTTCGATCTCGGGTTCGCACAGGGCAGGCCCGGTGTCCGCAGGGCGGCCGTCTGGGCGGTCACGCGCTCGGAGCGCCTCTCCGGGCTGCGGGTCGTCGCGTGCGACGAGCCGGATGTCCGCTAGTTCTCGGCACCCCCGGGGGCGCCATCGCCCGTCCTGCGCAGCCTCTTCCTGCCGTGATAGGATTGTGAGGCGGCCTTGGGGCCGCTTCGTTGTCGCCTGCCCGCGGCCGTTGCGGCCGCGGTAGGGAGGACCCGCTCGTGGCGCTCGAGGGCAACCTCAAGGACTTCTCACTGTCGGACATGTTCCGTCTGCTCGAGAGCGGGCGGAAGACCGGCACGCTCCACATGGAGAGCGGGGACGCCGAGGGGCTGATCTGCTTCAAGAAGGGCCGTGTCTTCTTCGCGTCCTCGAACTGGAACCGCGAGTCTCTGGGGCGCAGGCTCGTCAAGGCCGGTGTCATCTCGGAGAAGCAGCTGCGGCAGGCGCTCGGCCTGCAGAAGATCCAGAAGAAGGAGAAGGCGGGCCGCAGGCTCGGCCAGATCCTCGTCGACGAGGGCTACCTGGACAGCAAGGTCTTGGAGACCTTCATCGGCGACCAGATCAACGACACGCTGTTCGACCTCTTCCGCTGGGAGGACGGCCAACTGCGCTTCGAGCCCGACGAGACCTGCGACGACGAGGACATCGGCATCTCGGTCTCGGTGGAGAACGTAATCATGGAGGCCTCGCGGCGCCTCGAGCTGTGGGGTCGCATCCGGCAGAAGATCCCCTCCTTGGATGCGCAGTTCATCATGGGCTCCGGCCCGGGCGACAAGTCGATGGAGATCCACCTCAAGCCCAAGGAGTGGATGCTGCTCTGCTTCCTGCACGGCGGGCGCTCCGCGCGGGAACTGGTCGAGCTGACCGGCTACAACGATTTCGAGACCGCCAAGATCCTCTACGGCATGTACTCGGCGGGCCTCATCGAGCGCCTCGGCGCGACCGACGAGGACCCGGCGGCCGGCTAGCGGCGGCCACCATGGCGGACGAGAACAGCATCTCCAAGGACCTGACGCTCGAGGAGTTCGGGCGCTTCAGGGACTTCATCCACCACCACTCCGGGATCTACCTGGAGGACACCAAGACCGACTCCCTGCGCATCTCGCTCATAACGCGCGCGACGCGTCACCAGTTCCGGACGCTGGATGAGTACTTCCACCTGCTGTCGTCGGACGAGGACGAGTTCAAGGAGCTGCTGAACCTCGTCACCATCAACGAGACCTCGTTCTTCCGCTTCCCCGCGCAGTTCGACGCGTTGAGGGACACCATCATCCCCGAGATCGCCGAGCGCAAGGCGGGCGGCAACAGGCAGATGCGCGTCTGGTCGGCCGGGTGCTCGACCGGGGAGGAGCCCTACACGATCGCCATGACGCTGGCGGACTCGGGGATACCGGGGCTGGGTTGGCAGCCGCAGGTGCTCGGGACGGACGTCTCCACCAAGGCCCTCAAGGTCGCCAGGACAGCCGTGTATCCGGAGAAGGCCCTGCTCAACCTCCCGCCCGAGGTCGTGGCGCGTCACTTCGAGCAGGTCCCGGAAGGCCATCGTGTGGCCGCGAGCGACCGCCGGATCGTCGAGTTCGGCTACCACAACCTGATAAAGGAGCCGTATCCGCTCGCGCTCATGGGTAACTGGGACGTCATCTTCTGCCGGAACGTCACGATCTACTTCCGGCTCGAGTCCACCAAGCGCGTCGTCCAGAACTTCTTCAACTGCCTGAACGAAGGGGGCTACCTCTTCATCGGGCACTCCGAGACGCTGACGAGCATCACCGACTCTTTCGAGGCGCGGGAGATCGGTGGCGTGTTCCTCTACCGCAAGCCGACCCGCACGCGCCTGTTCCACTTCCCGAGGATCGAGGGCAGGCCGTTCCGCTCGCGGGAGCACGGCAAGTCCGCGGAGCGTACGCATCCCGTCCGCGCGGAGAGCCCGAAGCGCGAACCGGCCTTGGGCACGGCACGCGGACCCGCTCCCGCCGAGGAGGGGAACGACATCGCCGCGATGCTCGCGCAGGCCAGGAAGCATTCTGCCGCAGGGGAGCCGCGCAAGGCCCTCGAAGACGTACACAGGGTCATCGAAACGGACCCGAACAACGCCGACGCCTACATCCTCGCGGCCTACGCCCATGCCGACATCGGGGACTACGATGCCGCTCTGTCCGAGTGCAGCCGTGCGCTCGCGATAAACCCGCTGCTGCCCGGCGCGCGCTACATCCTCGGGATCATCCACCAGCGGCAGGGCGACCAGGTGCGGGCGATCAGCGAGTTCAAGAAGACCATCTACATCGACGCCGAGTTCGCTCTCGCGCACTTCAACCTCGGCAACATCTTCAAGGCGCAGGGCAAGAACGACGTCGCCTGCCGTGAGTACGAGAACGCGCTGCGGGCGCTCAAGTCGTCGGCGGGCGGGCAATGGCAGGAGTTCCTGGGCGGTTTCGATGCGGCCGTGCTCGCAGTGACCTGCGAGCGCAGTCTGCTAGAGTGTCGAAAGGCGACAAAGGCGCGGTGAAGTACGGTGTCCGCGCCCCAGCACCGCGTGTGCGCGACGGGATGGGCCGCGGAGCCGGAGCGGGAGGGAGTCGGGTATGGCAGCACGCATACTGGCGGTCGATGACAGCCCCACCATCCTCGAGATGATCAAGGCCATCCTCCTGCAGGGCGGTTACGACGTGATCACCGCGGCGGACGGCCAGGAGGCGCTCGAGACCGCGCGCGCCGAGATGCCCGATCTGATCCTGCTCGACGTCATGCTCCCGAAGCTGGACGGCTACCGGGTGTGCCGCCTGCTCAAGTTCGACCAGAAGTACAAGGGCATCCCGATCATCATGCTCACGGCCAAGACCGAGGAGCAGGCGATGGCCACCGGTATCCGCACGGGCGCCAACCAGTACCTCACCAAGCCGATCGAGCCGGATCGGCTGCTCTCAGCCGTCGCCGAGGAACTCGCGAAGGCCCAAGGGTAGGGGCGGGCAGGCGATGGCGGAGGCCGCATCGCTCACCGATCGGGTCCTCGAGGCGCTCAAGGAGGCGGGGCTCCTGACCGCCGAGCAGGCGTCATCGGTCGGGGACGCCGCGGACAAGCAGGGCGTCTCCGCGGGCAGGATCCTCTCCGACCGCGGCTTGGTCACCGGCGCCGATCTCGCACAGGTGCTCGAGGGCGAGATGGGGATCCCGCAGGTGGACCTCTCCAGCTACGCTCCCGAACCAGACGCGCTCGCGCTCGTGCCCCCCGAGGTCGCGCGCGACAACCGCCTCCTGCCGCTGTTCGAGATCGAGGGCATGCTCACGGTCGCCGTCGGCGACGCGTTCGACGTGTTCCTGCTCGACGACGTGGCCGCCGAGATCGGCGTGGAGGTGGAGCCGGTCCTCGCCGGCGCCGCCGACGTCCGCGCCGCGGTCGTCCAGTACTACGGTCGCGCGGCCGCGGCTCCCGAACCGGAGCCCGAGCCGGAACCCGAGCCTGAACCCGAGCCTGAACCCGAGCCTGAACCCGAGCCCGAGACGGCGCCGGCCGTCGAGGAGTTCGAGTTCGACGCAGCCGACCTGTTCGAGGCGCCCGCGGAGGAGGTGCCGGCCCCTCCGACGGAGGCGCCGGAGCCCGAGAAGAAGCCGACCGCGCCCGAGCAGCCGAGTATTGCCGAGGTCGTGGAGGCCGCGGCCGCGGACGACGTGCCGAAGGTCGATCTCGAGGTGCTCGCTATCGCAGACGCCGGCAAGGTCGCCGTCCTGGTCACCGAGATCCTCGAGAAGGCGGTGCGGCGTGGCGCGAACCGCATACACCTGCTCCCGTACAAGGACGACTTCTTCCTCGTCTACCGTACGCGCGGCAAGCTCGAGAAGGTCGGCAGCGCGCCGATGGCCATGCAGGCACCGCTCGTGGAGGGCTTCAAGGCCTACGCGCGGCTCCAGTCGGTTCCCAACACCCTGCCCGCTCTCGGGCGGATGAAGACCCGCATCGCGGACAAGGAGCTCGTGCTCACGGTCTCGTCGGTCCCTACCGTGGCCGGCCAGCGACTCGTCGTGCAGCTTGCCCCGGTGCGCCCCGCCCCGCGTTCGCTGCTGGAACTCGGCATGACGGAGGCCGAGGGGCGCGCCCTGCAGGCGATGGTGGAACGCGGACGCGGGATGCTGCTCGTGTGCGCGCCGGTAGCCGGCGGCCGCTCGACCACCTACTACTCCCTGCTCGACCACGCGGCCCACGCGGGCAAGACCGTCTACTCGGTGGAGAGCACGATCGAGTACGAGATCGCCGCGGTCGCCCAGGTGATGGTGAACCCGGGCTCGCCGGTGACCGCCTCGGCGTACTTCGCTGCCGGCATGCGCCAGGATACCGACGTCATCGCGCTCGACGCGATCCAGACCGTCGAGGACGTGCACCTCGCGATCGAGGCGGCCGGGCTCGGCAAGCTGGTGATCGCGACTTTCGCCGCCGGCGACATCGTCGCGGGCGTTCGCCGCATGCTCGATCTGGGCGCGGAACCCAACTCGCTGGCGGCCGCGCTCACCCTGGGCGTCGGCCAGCGCCTCGCGCGCACGAACTGCCCGGACTGCTCCCAGGAGACCAAGAGCGCCGTGGCCGACAAGATCCCCGGCGCCGCCAAGGGCATGAAGACGAAGGCCGGCGCCGGCTGCGAGAAGTGCGGCCGCACAGGGTTCCTGGGTGCGACGGGTATCTACGAGGTCCTGCCGTTCTCCGAGGCGGTCCGATCGCGCATCGCCAAGGACGCGACCATCGACGAGCTGTCCGCCGCCGCCAAGAAGGCGGGGATGCGCCCCTTGTCCGCATCGGGGCTCGCGAAAGCGCAGGAAGGCCTGGTCAGCGCCGAGGAACTCAACCGCGTGCTGCGGTTCGCCGAGTGAGCCGAAGCCGGGACGAGGACGAGATGACGCCGCGGAAGAAGAAGACCGAGGAGCCGCCGCCCGCCGAGGCGCCGTCCGAAGCGGCCTCGACGCCCGATCACGATGTCGTCGAGGTCTCCGAGGAGACCGTGCCGATGCTCGACTCGAACAAGATGGTCGTCTTCTTCCTCGAAGGGCAGCGCTACGCACTGCCGATCGGCCGGGTCCAGGAGATCCAGCAGATCGTGGCCTACACCGAGATGCCCGACGAGTCGGGCGTTACCCTCGGTATGGTGAACATGCGCGGTCTGGTCGTCCCGCTCGTGGACATGCGCGCGCTGCTCGGTCTGCAGCCCGCCCGGTTCGCGCTGGACACGCCGATGGTGATCTGCCGCCTCGGCGGTCAGCTCGTCGCTCTCGTCGTCGACGAGGTCGAGGACGTCACCGAGATGCCCGAGGGGTGCCTCCAGCGCCCGTCCAAGATGCACGCGCTGGCGGACCGGCTGCTCGGCGTGTGCCGTATGGAGGCGGAACTCATCTTCCTGCTCGATCTGGACCGGCTCATGAGCGCGGACGGGCTCATGCCCGTCGCGCCCGGAGGGGGTGGGCGGCCGTGACCGACGAGAAGGCGCCGCTGCTCCCCTCCGACCTCGCCTCGCTCGACATCCTGCGCCGCCGCGCGGAGTCGCTGGCGCACGAGTCCGAGGAGTCCGTCTCAGAGGACCTGACCGGCATCCTCCTGTTCGATCTGGGAGAGGAGCTCTACGGCGTCCCGATCGAGCACGTGCGCGAGATCTACCAAGAGTACGCGGTGACACGTATCCCGTGTGTCCCCGACCACATCCACGGCGTGATCAACATCCGGGGCGAGATCGTCTCGGTGACCGGTCTGGCCGAGCTCATGCATCTGCCACGGGCCGAGGGCGTGCGCGAGCTCCAGGCCATCGTCGTACAGAATGCCGAGTGCGTCACGGCGATGGCCGTCGACGAGATCGGCGACATCGTCGAGGTCCCGAAGGACTCCATCGAGCCTCCCATCTCGGTCATCGGCAAGGCTCAGGCCGAGTTCGTGGCGGGCTCCGTGTACGTGGACGGCAGGCTGGTCGGACTCATCAACCTCGACAGGGTGCTGCAGCCTGTCGAGGGCGCTTAAGTCGGCTCACCGGCGCAAGGGAGAGCGGTCATGGTCATGGGATGGATCGAGAAGTTCCGCAGCAAGGTCCTGTGGAAGTACTCGGCGGCGACGGTCGGGCTCACGTTCGTCTTCAACGTGGCCCAGTGGCTCATCGGCTGGAGCATCTTCGGGGACGACCTTGCCGGGCACGCGTCGCTCGCCTCCGACATCGGGATCATCGCCGCGACGTCCGTCGCCCTCGCCTCGCTCTTCGTCCTTCTCTTCCTCTGGATCGGCAACCGGTTGATGGCGCCGCTCGAGGAGGTCGTCGAGAGCGTCAAGGCCGCCTGCCAGGGAGAGGTGGGCAGGAAGGTCCACGTGGACACGCCGGACGAGTTCGGTGTGCTCGCGCGCTCTTACAACCAGATGCTCGACCTCATCGTCTACCTCATCCGTCAGACCCAGGAGTCCTCGCGGCGTCTCGCCCAGTCCTCCTCCGAGATCCTGTCCGCCACCGAGGAGCAGGCGTCCGGTTCGGCCGAGCAGGCCGCGTCGATCTCCCAGACCACCGCGACGATGGAGGAGCTGGCTGCCACGTACCGCCAGATCGCGGACAACGCCAACCAGGTCGTCTCGCTCGCCGAGGCCTCCCTCGGCTCGGCCGAGTCCGGCCAGCAGGCGGTCATGAACACCTTGCAGTCGATGGAGGAGATCAAGGCGCGCGCCCAGTCCTCGGCCAACAAGATCCTGGCGCTCGGCGAGCGGAGCCAGCAGATAGGCCAGGTGCTGTCGATCATCAACGCCATCGCCGACCAGACCAAGATCCTCGCGCTGAACGCCGCGATCGAGGCGGCGCGCGCCGGCGAGGCGGGCAAGGGTTTCTCGGTTGTCGCGGTCGAGATCCGCAAGCTCGCCGAGTCGGTCGTGGACTCAACCGCCGAGATCTCCGGGATCATGACCGAGATCCAGACCTCGGCCAACGACCTGGTCATCGCCACCGAGCAGGAACTCAAGCAGGTCCAAGGCGGTGTGGACCTGGCGCATGTGACCGGGGACTCACTCGACCAGATCCTCGAGATGGTCGAGCAGACGACCATCGCGGCCAAGGAGATCTCGGCGGCCACCCAGCAGCAGAAGAGCGCCACCGACCAGGTCGTCAAAGCGATGCGCGAGGTGGCCTCGGTGGCCCAGCAGACCGCCGCCGGGAGCAAGCAGGTCGCTGCCTCGGCCGAGCAGCTCTCGGTGATCGCCACCGAGTCGAGCCAGGTCGGTTCGGCCTTCCGGATCGTCGACTAGCGCCCGCGAAGGCGACGAGGGGAAGGACGACGCCAAGCATGGTCGAGTTCGACCGCAGCGCGTTCATAGGCAAGTTCCAGGAAGAGGCGCAGGATCTTCTCCAGCGCCTGAACGAGGGCGTCATCATGCTCGAGGCCGACCCGGACAACCGGGAGCTCATCGATCAGATGATGCGCGACGCGCACACGGTCAAGGGCTCGTCGCGCATGGTCGGGCTCATGGAGATCTCGGACATCGCGCACCGGCTCGAGGACATCATGGTCAAGATGCGCGAACGGGAGTACTCGTACACCCCCGAGTGCTCGGACCTCTTCTTCCAGGCGCTCGACGCGATCGTGTTCCTATCCGACAACGTCGGCAAGGACGTCTCCGGCCAGATAGACCTCGCTGGGCTGCAGGCGCAGCTCAACAAGCTCGCCGAGACCGGTGACCCTGCTGCGGCCGCGGAGGCGACCGCCGAGAGCGCCGCGGCGGCGCGGGCGGCGGTGGAGCACGCCGATGAGGTGGCCGCTGTTCCGGAGGCGGCCGCAGGCCAGGCCGAGGTGCCCTCCTCCGAGATGGCGGACGAGGAGGCGCTCGCGCACGAGGACAGCGCCGAGGCCGCCGGACCCCGGAAGGCCCGGCGGGAGTCGGAGCTGAGCGCGAGGACGCAGGCGACGATCCGCGTGCGCACCGCGCAGGTCGACTCGATCCTCAACCTCGTTTCCGAGGTCGTCATCTCGCAGATCAAGGCCGAGCAGCGGGCGGTGGAGCTCAAGGCGTTCCAGAGCGACCTCACCGACATTTGGCAGCGCTGGGTCCGCCTCAAGGCCGGGCTCGCCGCCATGCAGATCGAGGACGCCTCGATCCTCGCCCCCATCCAGGCCGAGCTCGAGGCCGTGGACGACCAGCTCGGCGACGTGAAGCGTGCCGTGGGCGGCTTCTCCAAGGCTTTCCTGGAGGACACGACGCGCGCGACCACCGTCGTCTCGGAGCTGCAGGAGCAGGGCATGCGACTGCGGATGCTGCCGGTCAGCACGGTGTTCAACAGCTTCCCGAGAGCGGTCCGGGACTTGGCGCGCCAGTTCAAGAAGGACGTGGACCTCGTCCTCGAGGGTACGGAGACCGAACTCGACAAGAAGGTGCTCGAGGAGATCAACGACCCGCTCGTCCACATCATGCGCAACGCGGTGGACCATGGCGTCGAGACCACCGAGGTCCGAGAAGCGCTCGGCAAGCGCGCGACCGGCACCATCCGGCTGTCAGCTCGCCAGGAGGGCGACCACATCGTCGTCGAGATCTCCGACGACGGTGCGGGCATCGACCCCGAGAAGGTCCGCGCCGCCGCGGTGCGCAAGGGATACATGACCGAGTCCGAGGTGCGCTCGATGTCCGACCGCGAGGCCCAGTACCTCATCTTCGAGGCCGGCTTCTCGACCTCGGCGATCATCACCGAGATCTCCGGACGCGGCGTCGGCATGGACGTGGTCCGCGAGTTCATCGTCGATAAGCTGAAGGGCTCGCTCGACGTGGACAGCCGCGTCGGGGAGGGGACGAACTTCCGCCTCACGATCCCGCTCACGCTCGCCATCATCCGCGCGCTCATGCTCAAAGTCGGCGGCCAGGTCTTCTCGATGCCCACCGCGTCCATCGAGGAGACCTTGCGCATCGACCCCGGCGAGGTGCTCAAAGTCGAGGGCCGCGAGGTCATCCGCCGCCAGCGCAGGACCATCCCGCTCGTGCGTCTGTGCGACATCCTTCGCATACCCGAGGCGAGCGACACCGGGGCGACGAAGATGTCCATCGCGGTCGTCGGCTTCTCGGGTCACCGGATGGGCTTCCTCGTCGACTCCTTCGTGGGCGAGCAGCAGATCGTCATCAAACCGCTCGGCTCTCACCTGAAGAAGGTCGACAACGTCGCCGGGGTGACCGTTCTCGGGG
>PNNM01000008.1 GCA_013824215.1 Coriobacteriaceae bacterium | reverse complement strand
GGGTCCGGTGGGGTTGCCGCCCTCGTCCACGGTGCGGAAGCGCACGCCGGTCTGGCGCCGTCCCTCCGCTTGGGCCACGTCCGGCTGCGCGGCGACCTTGCGCACGAGCGCGTCGTCGAACGGCTGCGCGGTGACGAACGTGGCGTTCGCGGCACGCGACCAGGCGTACCCCTGTTCGAACTCGCGGAGGAGCACGCCGCGCGCTCCCATGACGACCGCCACCGCGAAGATGCCCACCGCGATGGAGAGCACCACGAGCGCGGTGCGGAACTTGTGGGCGAGCAGGTCGCGCGCGACCTTGCGCCAGCGCGGGGCGAGCACGGCGGCCTCTACGCCTCCTCGAGCGCGGTCACACGCAGGCGGTCTTCCACGATCTCGCCGTCGTGCACGTGCAGCGAACGCCGGACGCGCTCGGCGAGGTCCTCGTCGTGCGTCACCATGACGATCGTCTTGCCTTCGTCGACGAGGCGCTCGAACAGGCCGAAGACCGCGTCGGCGGTCTTGGAGTCCAGGTTGCCGGTGGGCTCGTCGGCGGCGATGATCGGCGGGTCGTTGGCGAGCGCGCGCGCCACCGCGGCGCGCTGCTGCTGCCCGCCCGAGAGCGCGCTCGGGAGCTTGTGCGCCTGGTCCGCCAGCTCGACCTCCTCGAGCAGCGCCATCGCGCGCCCGACGCGCTCCTTCGGCGCATACATCGCGCAGAAGTCCATCGGCAGGATGACGTTCTCCATCACGGTGAGCGTGGGGAGCAGCTGGAAGAACTGGAACACGACGCCGATGGTGCGGCCGCGCCACTTGGCCAGCCCGTTCTCGTCGAGCGCGTGCACCGGGGCACCGGCGACGACGACCTCGCCGCCCGTGGGCCGGTCGATGCCTGTGATCATGTTGATCAGCGTGGTCTTGCCCGAGCCGGACTTGCCGATGATGCCGACGAACTCACCCTCGTCCACGCGCAGGTCCACGCCCTTGAGCGCGGTGAACGGCACCTCGCCGGTGTCGTAGGTCTTGACCAGATCCCGCAGGTCGATGAGCGCTCGGGTCACGCGGGGTCATCCCTTCCCTTTCGCCGCGATGAGGCGGCCCCGCCAGTGTATCGTGCCTGCGCTACACTTCTCCCGGCGCCGTCACGCACCCGCGACCCGCGCCGGCAGCCGCCCACGGGAGACGCATGCGCATCGGCTTCTTCACGGACACCTACACGCCGCAGATCAACGGTGTCGTCACGTCCATCCGCCTGTTCAAGAAAGCGCTCGAGGCGCTCGGGCACGAGGTCTACGTCTTCGCCCCCGACCCGGACCACCACGAGGATGCCGAGGAGGTCGTGCGCTTCCTCTCCGTCCCGTTCGCCCTGCAGCCCGAGATGCGGGCGGCGGCGCCCATCTCGCTGGAGGCCCTGCGCCTGCTGGACAAGGTGGACCTCGACGTCGTCCATTCCCACGACCCGTTCGCCATCGGCCTGTTCGGCCTGCGCGTGGCGCGTCGCCACCGGGTCCCCTACGTCCACACCTACCACACCCTGTACCCCGAATACGTGCACTACGTGTGGGAGACGCGGCTGACACGGAGACTCGCCGAGCGCCTGTCCGGCGAGTTCTGCAACGCCTGCGAGTCGATCGTGGCGCCGTCGACCAAGATCGAGCACTACCTGCGCGAATGGGGCGCCACCGTGCCGATCGAGGTGATCGCCACCGGCATCGACGTGGAGCGCTACTCGCAGGTCGACCCGGAGCGCATCGTCGCGCTCAAGCGCCGGCTCGGCATCCGCGCGAGCGACCGCATCGTGCTGTTCATGGGCCGCTTGGGGCGCGAGAAGAACGTCGAGACGCTGTTGCGCGCGCTGTGGCACTGCCACTGCGCGCACGCACGGCTCGTGATCTGCGGCGACGGGCCGCATCGCGAGGAGCTCGAGGACCTCGTGGCGGAACTCGACCTGGTCAAGCGCGTCATCTTCGCGGGCTACCTCGAGAAGGAAGACGTGATCGCCGCCTACCACATGGCCGACATCTTCGGGTTCGCGTCGACCACCGAGACCCAGGGCCTGGTCATCGGCGAGGCGATGGCCGCCGGCCTGCCGGTCGTGGCCGCAACCGACGAGGCCGTCGAGGACTTCGTGATCGACGGGGAGTGCGGCATCGTCACGCCGGGGCGGCCGGAGGACCTGGCGCGCGCCTTCGACACGCTGCTGGAGGACGAGCCGTACCGCCGCACGCTCGCGGACGCCGCGTTCCGGCGTGCCCAGGAGTTCTCGATCGCACACCAGGCCGAGCGCCTCGTCGCGCACTACGAGCGCGCCATCGCCGTCTACGACCGGCCGAGGGGACCGCTCCCGCGGCTGGCCAGGCTCATCCGCAACGCACGCGAGCGCGCGCCTCTCAGCCCTTCACGACGCCGATCGGTGTGAGCCGCACGAGCGGTTCGACGAGGTCGGCCTGCGCTCGCATAACCGCCTCGATGTCCTTGTAGGCCTCCGGGGCCTCCTCGGCCAAGTCGCGTCTCCTGGCCTTGAACAGCCGGACGCCGCGCTCCTCGAGCTGGGCCACCACGCGCTCGCGCGGGATCGTCCGCACCGCCTGCTTGCGGCCCATCGCGCGCCCGGCGCCGTGACTGCACGACTCGAACGATTCCGGACTCGCGATGCCCTCGCCGATGTAGGACGCCGTCCCCATCGAGCCGGGCACGATGACGCGCCCCTCCGCGCGCACAGCGCCTTTTCGGTGCACGATGAGCAGCTCGCCGAAGTGCTCCTCGGCGGTCGCGTAGTTGTGGTGCACGTCGAGCGCGTCGTCGGGTGACTCGTCCGGGAAGTGGCGGGCAACGGCACGCTGCACCGCCTCGGCCATGAGTCTGCGGTTCTCGCGGGCGAAGCGCAGGCACCACTCCATCACCGCGAGGTACTCGGCACCGGCCTCGGACTCCGTGGACAGGTGCGCGAGCCCCCACTCGAGCGGCACCGCATCCGGCCCGCCGCGGGCGGCCGCCTCGCGCGCGAACGCGTCGTAGCGATCGGCCATGAGCTTGCCGACATTGCGCGAGCCCGAGTGGATCATCGCCCAGACGACGCCGGCCGAGTCCACCTGCAGCTCGACGAAGTGGTTGCCGCCTCCGAGCGTCCCGAGCTGGCGGGCGGCCTTGTCGCGTTCGGCGAGGAGCGCGGGCACGTCGGGCATCTCGTCGAAGACGTCGGTGCGCTCAGCCTGGCTCGTCGCGTGCCACTCGAACCCCTGCGGAACGGAGCGCTGTATGTCGTTCAGGATGCCGTCGCGCACGCGCAGCAGCTCGACGGCCGGGACGTTCGTCCGCCATGCGCGCACGCCGCAGCCGATGTCCAGGCCCACCGCGTGGGGGACGACGGCGCCAGCCGCCGCCAGCACGCCCCCGATCGGCATGCCGAACCCGACGTGCGCGTCGGGCAGGAGTGCGACGTGATGTCGCGCGACGGGCAGGTTCGCGAGGTTGCGGGTCTGCCGCATCGTGCCCTCGTCGGCGTCCTCGCCCCACACGTGGATGGGAAGCCGCTCTGTGTCGATGATGCGCATGATGGGTTTGTATACCCTCGCCACTCCGGCGCGGCTATCCCGACCGCCGTCGCGTGTTCCGATACAATCGGCAGACACGACGGCCCGCTCGGGGGGGAGGCCATGGTCACCGTCAGCGTGTTCTCGGCGCTCATGTTCATCGCGGCCGCCATCTCGGCGTGCCTGGCGGTCTTCGCGTTCGTCGTGCCCGGCCAGCGCACGCACGCGACCAACACGTTCGTGATGCTGAACCTCGCGACGGCCCTGTGGGCCCTCGGCGGGTTCCTTCGCGCCGTGACGCGGCCCCCCATCCCTCCCATCGCGGCGCCGATCGGCTCGTCGATGTGGTGGATCGGAGTGCTCCTCATGTTCGGGACGGCGGTCGTGCCTCCGGCATGGTTCCTGTTCGCCGCCTCCCACACCCGGCGCTACGACCTCACGCGCGGGCTGCCGCGCGCCCTCGTCGGCGCGTACTTCGTCATCGTGTCGGGCGCTTGGCTGACCAACCCGCTGCACGGCCTCATGACCGCGCGGGTTCCGGGGGATGCGTCCGCGCCGGGAGCTCTCGTCCTCTCCGTGGCGCTGGTCAGCTTCGGCACCATCATCTGGGGCGTCGTCACCGTCGCGCGCGACTTCTGGCGTCGCGGCGACCCGGGGCACCGCGGAGCGGCGGTGGCCCTCGTCGCATGCGGCATGCTGCCGGTGGCGGGCGCGGCGCTCTTCGTGTCCCAGCGCGCGACCGGACTGTCCATCCCGCTGGACCCGGCACCCATCCTCTCCGTGCCGATGCTGATCGTGCTCGCCGCCGAGCTGTTCCGATCCGGACTGGCCGACGTCCTCCCGGTCGCGGCGGCCCAGGCTTTCGACGCGATGTCCGACATCGCCATCGTGACCGACGCCCGGCTCGTCGTGCTGACCCTGAACGACGCCGCGAAGCGCGAACTCCCGACGGCCAAGCCGGGGATGCAGCTCGCCGACGTGCTGCCCGAGACGGTGGGCCACACCGCGGAGTGTCTGCGCTCCGACGCCGACTACCTGCCCTTCGAGCTGACGCGCAACGGCAACGTCTACTGGGGTCGCATCCACTGCACGCGCCGGCGCGGCACCGCGATGGGCGCGGTCGTGCTGCTCTCGGACATCACCGACCTGCGCTACGCCCAGGAGCAGCTGAGGAAGGCGACCGAGCGGAACCCGGGTACGGCGGGGGTGGGCCGGACGGGCCTGTAAGGGGGCGCTGCGTCCTCGCGTGCGGTACCATCGAGACGCCCGCACCCGGAGTACGGGGGGATCTTGGTCGCGGTCAGCTGGTATTCCCTGTCGCTGCTCGTCGCAGCGGTCCTCGGCGCGATGCTCGGCGCCGCGGCCCTCGTCGTGCCCGGTCGCCAGACGCGGACCACGGCCCTGTTCGCGGCCGCCAACTTCGCCGCCGCGCTCTGGTCGCTCGGCTACTTCGTCGAAGTGAGCGTGCCGCACACCCTCGACCTCACGCTCGCGCCGGTCCTTTCGGGAGGCTGGTGGCTGCTGGCGGCGGAGATGGTGGGGCTGGCCGCCGTTCCGTCACTGTGGTTCCTGTTCGCGGCGTCGCAGACCCGTCGCTCCGACCTGCTCCGGGGCCGGCCCCTCCTGCTCGCGGTTGGCTCGTTCGTCTACGCGCTGGCCGTCGTGCTCACGAATCCGGTGCACCGCCTCTTCGGCGACCAGGCGGGGCCGGACGCGCCGCTCGTCGCGGGTCCGCTGGCATACCCACACTGGATCGTCAGCTGGCTGCTCGTCGCCTGGGCGATCAGGCTGCTCCTCTCCGACCAGCTCCAGCGACGGGACCGCGCCGGCCGGACGCACGCCGCCGCGCTCGCTGCCGCAACGGGGGCGGCGCTCGTCGGCAACATCGTGTGGGCCGCGCACATCGGCGCCGGTGGCTCCGTCCTGTCCGCCGACCCCACTCCCGCCCTCTTCGTGCTCGTCAACGTGGTGATCGCCTGGGGCGTGGTGGGGCATGGCTTCGGGGACCTGGTCCCGCTCGCGGCGTCCTCCGCGTTCCGCGCGATGGCGGACATCGCCGTGGTCACCGACGACCGCCTCCGCATCGCGGCGGTCAACGACGCCGCGGAGCGCGAGTTCCCCTCGGCCCGCCCGGGCGATCGGCTCGAGGATGTTCTGCCGGGCGCCGCGCGACATGCGCACGATTGCCTCGACAGCGAGTGCGACTACCTTCCCTTCGAGCTCGAACAGGACGGGCGGCTGTACTGGGGCCGGATCCACCCGACGCGGCGGCGCAGCCACGTGGTGGGCTGCGTGGTCCTGCTCTCGGACATCACCGACCTGCGCTACGCGCAGGAGCAGCTCCTCCGGCTCGACGAGCGGCGCGACGGCACGCGGCCGAGTCGCTCGGCCCTGCTCAGGTGACCGGCGTCCGCTGAGCGCTACGCGCCCCCGTGTGAGCGGTGCATGATCTCGACCAGCGTCCGCAACTTGCCGACCTGCTGGCTGCGGTGCTTCGCCAACTCCCCACGCTTCGACGGGTCGAGCATCGCCTCCACGTAATCGGCCAGCTCCGAGGGCTTGAACGGCTTGGTCATATACTCGCCCTCGCCGCTCTCCATCGTGCCGAGCTGCGCCGACATGTCGCCGACGGCCGAGAGGAACAGGATCGGGATCTTCGCGGTCTTCGGGTCCGCGGCCAGCTTGTCGCGCACCTGCGGACCGGTCAGACGCGGCATCATGACGTCGAGAACGATGAGGTCCGGACTCTCGAAGCGGACCTTGTCCAGCGCCTCCTCGCCGTTGAACGCCTGCGTCACCTGGTAGCCCCGCGCCTGCAGCGTGGCGGTCACGAGTTTCACGATCGACGGCTCATCGTCGACCGCAAGGATCTTCTTCGGCATCTACTCCCGTCCCCTTTCCTCCTGCTCCAGCACTTCCGAGACGACCTGTGCCAGTTCGCTCGGCGTGAACGGTTTGCACACGTACCTGACGGCACCGGCGGCCAGTCCCGCCTCCTGCTCGTAGCCCTGGCTCTTGGCCGAGAGCATGACCACCGGGATACCTGCGGTGTCCTCGTGCGCCTTGAGGCGCCCGAGCGCTTCGAGGCCCGTGACCTCGGGCATCATGACGTCCATGAGGATGAGGTCGGGCTGCTTCTCGCGCGCCGCATCCACGCCGCTCGACCCGTCGGTCGCCGTGATGACCTCGTGCCCGCGACCCGTGAGTGTGAACGAGACGAGTCTCACGATGTGCGGTTCGTCGTCGACCACGAGGACGCGCGCCATGGCTACATGCCCTCCTTCGCGAGCATCTCTTCGACGCACTCAGCGAGCTTCTCGGCGGAGAACGGCTTGCCGATGTGTTCCGCCGCGAGCTGCAGGATCTCGGTCTTCGAGCGGTCGATGCGGTGCGCCGTCATCACGACGATCGGGATATGCTTCGTGGCCTCGGCGCTCTTGACCTCCTGGATGACCTGGTAGCCGTCCATGACCGGCATCTTCAGATCCAGCAGGATGAGGTCCGGGGGGGTCTGCTCCACCGCCGCCATCGCCTCACGCCCGTTGTACGCCGCCGCGACCGCGAAACCCCGCCGCTTCAGCATGCGCGAGAGCACGCCGACCACGTGGCGGTCGTCGTCGACGACGAGGACGACCGGGGACCCGACACGGCCGACCAGACCTCCGATCACGTCCACGAGCCGCTTCTGGTCGATCGGCTTCTCGAGGTAGTCGGCGGCGCCGAGGCGCAGGCTCCGCCCCTCGTCGCAGACGATCGAGAGGACGACCACGGGGATCTCCGAGGTACGCGGGTCGTCCTTCAGATGTTGCAGGAGCTCGAAACCGTCGCCGTCGTCGAGGATGACGTCGAGCGTGATGACGCTGGGGGCCTCGGAGACAGCCAGCTCGATCGCCTCGCGCCCGCTGTGCGCGCGGACGACCTCGTAGCCTCGCTTCTTCAGGTACGTCTCGATGAGCGCGGCGATCTCGGGATCGTGATCGACGACCAGCACCTTGCCGCCCTTGGCCTTGGCGGGCCCCTCGACACCCGGCGTGCGCACCATCGCCTCGGAGGCGATCTGCAGCGTGAATCCGAAGGTGGAGCCCTGACCGGGCCGGCTGCGCGCCCAGATACGGCCGCCTAGCAGCTCCACGATGCTCTTACACACCGACAGCCCCAGCCCGGTACCGCCGATCTCGCGCGTGAGCGAGTTGTCCACCCGGTAGAACTTGTCGAACAGATGGCCGATGTCCTCGGCCGCGACGCCCATGCCGGTGTCCTTGACCTCGAGGACGACGGAGTCCGCGCGCCGGGCCGCCGACATGGTCACGGAGCCGCCCCCCGGCGAGTACTTGATCGCGTTGCTCACGAGGTTCATCAGCACCTGGCCGACGCGGTCACGATCGCCCTTGGCTCTCGGAAGACCGCGGGCGGACTTCATCTCGAGCGAGATGCCGGCCGACTCCGCCGCGATGCGGAACGTGTCCGCCACGTCGGCCATCAGGTCCGCCACGTCGATCGGCTCGAGCTTGAGGTGGATGCGCCCCGACTCGATGCGCGAGATGTCGAGCAGGTCGTTGATGAGCGAGACGAGGCGGTCCGAGTTCTCCTGGACGATGGTCAGGAACTCACGCTGGATCTCGTTGATCTCTCCGGCCTCGCCGTCGACGATGAGGTCGACGTAGCCCTTGATCGATGTCAGCGGCGTCCTCAGTTCGTGGCTGACCATCGAGACGAACTCGTTCTTCATCATCGCGATCTCGCGTTCGGCGGTGACGTCGTGGAGGCTCGCGACGGTGCCGATGGCTTGGCCGCCGCGATCGGTGACGGGATTCGTGCGCACCTCGAGCACGCGGTGCACCGGCTCGGAGAGGGTCACCTCGCGCGTCTGGCCTGTCGGAGTCGCAGGTTCGGCGAGTCCGAGCAGGTCGTCGGAGCGCACCGGCTCCGTGCCGAGCAGCTCGTCGAGCGAGACGGTCTTGCCGACGGCCTGGTGAGCGACCGGGCCGAGCATCTCGGCGGCCGCGGGGTTCATGTACGTCACCAGGTCGTCCGGGGCGAACACCACGATGCCGTCGCTCGCGCCGGCCAGTATCGCCTCGGCGCGCTCCTGCGCCTCCACGAGGTCCGTGTCGTCGCGCAGGACCACAGCGACGCCGGGGCCGTCGGCGCCGTCGAAGCGGGTGGCGCGACAGCTGAGCACGCGGTCACGCACGTGGAGGACCACCGCGCCGGGCCAGCGCTTCCGGCCCTCGAGGGCGCCGCGCACGGCCTCGGGTAGGCCCTCGGCGTCTATCACCTCGATGTCGTGCCCGATGACGTCGGCGCGAGTGCGGCCGAGCATGCGCTCGGCGGGCTCGCTGTAGACGCGAACACGGCACGTGTGGTCCACGACGACGAACGCCTCGTCGGCATTCGCCATCAGTGTCCGCACGTGCGCGAGGTTGCGCTTGTCCGGCTTCCTGCCTGCCACGCACCGCTCCGCATACCGCGCCAGCCGCTTCCCCGGCGCGCCCGGTGGTACCTGCGTCAACTGTTCGACATCGCCGTTCACGAACCTTCATGCGGGCGCGGACGCGTGCAGGGGAGCGGCCGGGCGTGTCGAACGGTTCTCGGTGGGACCGTAGCGCGCGGCGAAGGGGCGATCTCATGGGAGCCGGCAAGGTCCTGCTGGTGGACGACGACAGGTTCATGCGCATGCTCGCCACGGCGGCCCTGCGGCCACTCGGCTGCGAGATCGTCGAGGCGGTCGACGGCGAGGAAGCCCTATCTGCCGCGGCCGAGCACCGTCCCGACGTCGTCCTGCTGGATGTCGTCCTGCCCAAGCTCGACGGGTTCGAGGTCCTCGAGCGGCTGCGCGCCATGCCCGAA
This sequence comes from Coriobacteriaceae bacterium, assembly GCA_013824215.1. GTDB lineage: Bacteria > Actinomycetota > Coriobacteriia > Anaerosomatales > D1FN1-002 > PNNM01. The sequence goes on along the minus strand of PNNM01000008.1, from coordinate 12,696 downwards.
CTCGCCGAGACGAGCATCATCATGGTGACCACCGCCGGCCTGCCCGCCGAGATCCAGCACGGCGCCGAGGGCGGAGCTGACGGCTACGTGGTCAAGCCGTTCGACCACGCCGAGTTGCGCGCGAAGGTCGCCGAACTCCTCGAGCGGTAGCCCGCGGGCTCCTCTACGCGGCGAGCGCCAGCGCCCACTCGCGAGCCCGCTCGGTCTCGCCCTCCTCGAGCGGTCCGTGCAGGTGTTCCACGCGGAAGTGCTCCGGCCGAGCGACCACCTCGAAGCCGGCCTCGGCCATCATGTCGGCGAGCTTGGCGGCACCGGAGCCCGCGAACGGCCCGACGAACCCGGTGTCGAACGTGGCCACCTTGAGATGCGAAGGACTCACGGATTCGCCGATGACGAACGCCGCATCGCGTGCCGGCGGGCTCGCCGTCCACTTCTGTGTGGGGCATCCGATGATCAGCAACTCGACCCCTTCGAGCATGCCCAGCTCGAGTTGCTCGCAGTCGCACGCCTTGGCCTCGCTGCCGAGCGCCAGCAGCATCTCGTCGGCCAGTTCCGCGGTGTTGCCGTACTTGGAGTCGTAGACGATGAGCGTCTTCATGTTCCTCGCCCCCTTGGCACCGCACCCCTCCACAGGGTATGTCCCCGCCTCGGACGGACCGCTGACACCCGTTCGTCCTCCAGCCCGGTCCTCGCCATCCCGCCGCCGGGGCCTGGGAGCAGTTCGCCGCCGCGACCCACTTCGCCGACGAGGGGTTCTAGTCGTGGAGTCCCTTACGTCCTATTCCCTTGGACATTCGTCCTACTCCGTTGTACGCTCTTCGCATGAACCTCGAACGCATACTCGGATCCCGCACGCGGGCCGGACTGCTCGCGCTGCTTCTGCCGGAACCCGAGCGCTCTGTCGGACTACGTGAGGCCGCCCGCCTCGTCGGCGTGAGCCCGAACGCGGTCCAGCACGAGGCCGGCAACCTCGTCGACCTTGGGATCCTCCGCGACGAGCGCGTCGGGACGAGCCGCCGCTTCCGCGCGGACGCCTCACACCCGCTCTACGCCGACCTGCGGGCGATCGTCCTCAAGACGGCGTCGGTCGGGTCGGTTCTCCGTGAGGCGCTCGCCGGCGTGTCCGACATCTCGGCCGCATTCATCTACGGTTCGGTGGCCTGCGGAACCGACGACGCTCGCAGCGACATCGACCTGATGGTGATCGGCGAGGTCGATCCGACGCTCGTCTACGCAGCTGCGCGCGTGGTGCAAGATTCCGTTAAGCGCCCGGTAAGACCCTCGGTGTTCACTGAGAGCGAACTGGAGGACCGCATGACGCGTGGCGACGCCTTCATCGTCGGCGTGCTCGCCGGTCCCAAGATCGTGCTTCTGGGGAGCATCGATGGACCTGGAACGGCTGGAGAAGCAGGGGCTCGTCCGCCGTGAGGCGCCTGACCCTCACGCCGCTCGCGCGGCGCTGGACCGCGCCGAGCGTGACCTGCGGACCGCCCAGAACCTCCTCGGCGTCGACCCTGACTGGGCTTTCGCTATCGCCTACGACGCCGGCCTCCAAGCGTGCTTGGCGACGATGTCGGCGCGCGGATACCGCGCTCGTTCCTTCGACCGCCACCGCACGGCGATCCGGTTCCTCGCTTGGGCGCTGGGTGAGCCGAGCCAAGCGCTGGACGCCCTCGACGACATCCGCCAGAAGCGGCATACCGTGATCTACGACCTTCGCGGCTCGACGTCGACGACGGAGGCGGAACGCGCCATCTCGGTGTCGCGCGCCGTCCTCGGCGCCGCCCGCGAGCATCTGACCTGAGCCGGTGGTGCGCCATCCCCCCTACCTCACCGCCAGCTCGCCGTCGTCGCCGACGTCCACCGTCACGGTGTCACCCTCGTGCACCTCGCCGCCGACCAGCGCCTTGGCCACGCGGTCGACCACCTCGCGCTGGATGACGCGCTTCAAGGGCCGCGCGCCGAACAGCGGGTCGAACCCCTCGAGTGCGATGCGCTCGCGCGCCGCGGGCGTGAGCTCGAGCGCGATCCTTCGCTCGGCGAGACGCAGGCGCACCTTCTCCAGCTGCAGCTCGGCGATCTCGGCGACCTGCTCCATCGTCAGCGAGTGGAACGTCACGATGTCGTCCACGCGGTTCAGGAACTCGGGACGGAACGTCGCGCGCAGAGCCTCCTGCAGCATCGCGTCGAGCTGCGACTCCTCCCCGCTCTTCTGGAACTCCTGGATGAACTGGCCGCCCACGTTGCTCGTCATGATGACGATGCTGTTGCGGAACGACACGGTCCGGCCTTGGCCATCGGTGAGGCGCCCGTCGTCGAGCACCTGCAGCAGCACGCTGAAGACGTCCGGGTGCGCCTTCTCGATCTCATCGAGCAGGATCACGCTGTACGGGCGGCGCCGCACAGCCTCGGTGAGCTGGCCGCCCTCCTCGTAGCCGACGTAGCCGGGGGGCGCGCCGATGAGGCGCTGGACCGAGAACTTCTCCATGTACTCGGACATGTCGATGCGCACCATGTTGCGCTCGTCGTCGAACAGGAACGCGGCGAGCGTGCGGGCCAGCTCCGTCTTGCCCACGCCGGTGGGGCCGAGGAAGATGAACGACCCGAGCGGGCGGTCGGGGTCCGCCAGCCCCGCGCGCGAGCGTCGGATCGCGGCGGCCACAGCGTTGACCGCCTCATCCTGGCCGACCACGCGTTTGTGCAACTCGTCTTCGAGGCGCGCCAGCTTCGCGAGCTCGCCCTCCATCAGGCGCGACAGCGGGATCCCGGTCCAGGACGACACGACCTCGGCGATCTCCTCCTCGGTCACCTGCTCGCGCAGCATCGCCTCGCCGCCCTGCCGCTCGGCCAGCTTGGTGTCGGCACCCTCGAGCGCCTTGGTGAGCTCGGGGATACGCCCGTAGCGCAGCTCGGCCGCGCGCGCGAGGTCCCCCTCGCGCTCGGCTCGCTCGGCCGCGACCTTCGCCTCCTCGAGCTCGGCGGTCAGGCGCTGGACGTCGACGATGACGTCCTTCTCCGCCTGCCACTGCGCTTTGAGCCCCGAGAGCTGCTCGGCGAGCCCGGCCATCTCCGCGCGCAACCTGTCCAGACGTTCGGCTGAGGCCTCGTCGGTCTCCTTGGCGAGCGCCTGCTCCTCGATCTGCATCTGGCGGACTCTGCGGTCCACCACGTCGATCTCGGTGGGCATCGAGTCGATCTCGATGCGCAGGCGGCTGGCCGACTCGTCCACCAGGTCGATCGCCTTGTCGGGCAGGAAACGGTCGGTGATGTAGCGGTCCGAGAGCGTGGCCGCGGCCACGAGCGCGCCGTCGGTGATGCGCACGCCGTGGTGGACCTCGTACTTCTCCTTGATGCCGCGCAGGATCGCTATCGAGTCCTCAACGGACGGCTCGCCCACGTAGATCGGCTGGAACCTGCGCTCGAGCGCCGCGTCCTTCTCGATGTGCTCGCGGTACTCGTCGAGCGTGGTGGCACCCACCGCCCGCAGCTCGCCGCGCGCCAGCGCGGGCTTGAGCATGTTGCTCGCGTCCATCGCGCCTTCCGCCGCGCCCGCGCCCACGATCGTGTGCAGCTCGTCGATGAACAGCACGAGCCGCCCGGCGGCCTGCTCCACCTCGCGCAGAACGGCTTTGAGACGGTCCTCGAACTCGCCGCGGTACTTCGCGCCTGCCAGCATCGCCCCCAGGTCGAGCGCCACGACATCCTTGTCCTTCAGCGACGTTGGGATGTCGCCCGCCACGATGCGCTGCGCGAGCCCTTCCACGATCGCGGTCTTGCCGGTGCCCGGCTCGCCGATGAGCACGGGGTTGTTCTTCGTGCGGCGGGAGAGCACCTGGATGACACGCCGGATCTCCGCATCCCGGCCGATCACCGGGTCGAGCTTGCCGCTGCGCGCAAGGTCGGTGAGGTTGCGGGAGAAGCGTGTCAGCGCCTGGAACTGCGCCTCCGGGTTCGCGTCGGTGACACGCGCGCCGGCGCGCAGCTCCTCCAGCGCGGTGGCGAGACGCTCGGTCGTCACGCCGTGCTTGCCCAAGATGCGCCCGGCCTCGCCCTTGTCACCGGCGAGCGCGAGCAGAAGATGCTCGGTGGAGACGTAGGCGTCTTTGAGCTTCTCGGCAGCCCTGAACGCGTCGCCGAGCGCGCTCTGCAGGCGCGGGGAGACGCCCGCGCCGACCGTCCCGCCGCTCACCTTCGGCATCGCGGCGACGGCCGCGCTCGCCTCGGCCTCGACCAGATCCGGGTCGGCGCCCACCTTCGCCAGTATCGGGCGCACGATACCCTCGGCCGCGTCCACGAGCGCCTTGAGCAGGTGCTCGGGCTCGACGACCTGGGAGTCGTTCTCCTCGGCGATGCCCTGGGAGGCCTGCAGGGCCTCCTGCGCTTTCACCGTCAGCTTGTCTTGCCTCATCGCTCCTCCCGCCTCGCCATCCCTCCGCGCCGCACCAGCACGATATCGGCGCGGTAACTCTGGTGGACCCGCTCCGCCTCGGCCGCCGCGCGGCGGTGGGCGACGTCGGCCGCCTCGCTCATCCGCTCCACCTCGGTACGCAGGAACTCGACCTCGTTCTCGAGCTCCATGATCCGTATCACCCCCGCGAGGTTGATCCCCTCGATCTGCGTGAGGTGCTGGATGAGCCGCAGCCGCTCGATGTCGGCGTCCGAGTACAGGCGCGTGTTGCCCCCCGAGCGCTGGGGCTTGATGAGCGCGCGGCGCTCGTAGATCCGCAGGGTCTGCGGGTGCATGCCCGAGAGCTCGGCGGCGACGCTGATCATGTAGAGCGGACGCTCGCGGTCGTCTGTCCTGCGTGCGTTCATCGCGCCCTCCTACTTGATGTGGGCCCTCACGTCCTCGCCCCGCGAGGACTCGAAGCGCCTCAGTAGTTCCTTCTGCTCCGCGTCGAGGTCGGTCGGCACCGTCACGCGCGCCTTCACCTTCAGGTCGCCACGGCCGGAGCCCTTGAGCTTCGGCGCGCCTTTGCCCGAGATGCGGTGCAGCTTGCCGTCCTGGGTGCCCTCGGCGATCTTGAGCTTCACCTTGGTGCCGTCCGGCGCCGGGATGGTGATCTCGGTGCCGAGCGCGGCCTCGGTGAGAGTCACCGGCAGGTCCATGAGCACGTCCGCGCCGTCGCGCGTGTAGAACGGGTGCTTCCTGATGCGGGTCACCACGTACAGGTCGCCCGCCGGACCGCCGGCGGCGCCGGGCTCTCCCTTGCCCTTGAAGCGCAGCTTGCCGCCGTCGGTGACACCCGCCGGCACGTTCACGGTCACCGGCTTCATGCGCAGCACCGCGCCCTTGCCCTTGCACGCCGAGCACGGAGACTCGATCACTCTTCCACTGCCGCCGCAGCGCGGGCACGGCCGCGAGAACGCGAACATGCCGCCACCCGTCTGGATGTGGCCGGTCCCGCCGCAGGCGGGGCAGCTCGTCGCCGAGGTGCCGGGCTTCGCGCCGCCGCCCTTGCAGGTGGCGCACCGCTCGGAGCGCTGGACGTCCACCTTCGTGGACACCCCCGCGAGCGCCTCGTCGAAATCGAGCGACAACTCGTAGGTGAGGTCCGACCCGCGCCGGGCCGCGCTCTGCCGCGCTCCGCCCCCGCCGAACCCCGAGAAGACGTTGCCGAACAGGTCGCCGAGGTCGCCCATGTCGACGGGGGAGTACCCGCCGCCCGGCCAGCCCGGGGGCGCGCCACCGGCGCCCGGCGGGCCCTCGCCGCCGAAGTAGCGGCCGTACTGGTCGTACTGCGCGCGCTTCTCCGGCGCCGAGAGGACCTGGTAGGCCTCGTTCAGCTCCTTGAACTTCTCCTCGGTGCCGCCGGTGTCGGGGTGATGCTTGCGCGACAGCCTGCGGAACGCCTTCTTGATCTCGTCCGCACCCGCGTCACGCTTGACGCCGAGCACCTCGTAGAAGTCGCGGGCTGCCATCTTCTACTCCGCCGCCCGCTCCGGCCCTCCGGTCGACACGACCACCATCGCCGGGCGCAGCACGCGCCCGTGCATCGCGTATCCCTTCTGGAAGACTTCGACAACCGTGTGGTCGGGCACACCCGCGTCCTCGTGCAACTGGACCGCGTTGTGCAGGTTCGGGTCGAACGGGCCGCCGAACGGGTCGATCGGCTCGCAACCCTCGTGCTTCAGCACGTCGAGCAGCTTGCGGTGCACGGCCCCGAGCCCGGCGAGCATCTCGCCCTCACCGGGGACCGCGTGGTCGATGGCGCGTTCCAGGTCGTCGATGACCGGGAACAGGGCCTCGACGATGCGCTCGCCCGCACGCGCGACGGCATCGGCGTGCTGCGCGGTCAACCGCTTGCGGACATTCTCCATCTCGGCGTGTGCCCGCAGCGCCTGGTCCCGGCACTCGGCGGCCTCCGCCCGTGCGGCCTCGATGAGGTCATCCGGACGGGGCTGGGCAGCCAGGTCCTCCTCCAGCTCAGGGTCGATGGACGGGACGGCACCGGGAGGGGTGAAGGGAGCCTCCGCAGGGTGGTCTTCCCGAGGACCGATCCCGGAGTCCCTCCCGGTGCCGCCCCCGTGACGTCTGGCGCCCATGGCTACTTCTCCTCGTCGACGACCTCGTAGTCGGCCTCGACGACCTCCTCCTCGGACGAAGCCTCCTCGGCGGTCTCACCCTCGGCCGAAGCGGCCTGCGCCTCGGAGTAGGCGATCTCGCCGAGCTTCAGGGAGACCTGTGCGAGGTTCTCGGCCTTGGTGCGGATCTCGTCGACGTCCTCGCCTTCGAGCGACTTCTTGGTCTCCTCGATGGCGGCCTCGACCTCGGCGCGCACGTCCTCGGGGACCTTCTCGCCGAGGTCTTTGACGACCTTCTCGGTCTGGTAGACGAGCGAGTCGGCGTTGTTGCGGACCTCGGCCGAGTCCTTGCGGTTGCGGTCCTCCTCGGCGTGGCTCTCGGCGTCGGTGACCATGCGGTCGACCTCTTCGTCGGAGAGCGCCGTGGTGCCGGTGATCGTGATCTTCTGCTCCTGGCCGGTGCCCCGGTCCTTCGCGGAGACGTTCACGATGCCGTTGGCGTCGATGTCGAACGTGACCTCGATCTGCGGGATGCCGCGCGGCGCAGGCGGGATGTTCATCAGGTGGAACTTGCCGAGCGTCTTGTTGTCGCCGGCCATCTCGCGCTCGCCTTGCAGGACGTGGATCTCCACGCTCGTCTGGCCGTCGGCCGCGGTCGTGTAGGTCTCGGTCTTGCGCGTCGGGATCGTGGTGTTGCGCTCGATCATGCGCGTCATCACGCCGCCGAGCGTCTCGACGCCGAGCGAGAGTGGCGTGACGTCGAGCAGCAGGATGTCCTTGACCTCACCGCCGAGCACGCCGGCCTGGATCGCGGCGCCCACGGCCACGACCTCGTCCGGGTTGACGCCCATGTGCGGGTCCTTGCCGGTGAGCTTCTTGACCAACTCTTGGACGGCGGGCATACGCGTGGACCCGCCGACGAGGATGACCTCGTCCAGATCGCCGGGCTTCATGGCGGCGTCCTTCAGTGCGGCCTGGAGCGGCTTGCGGCACCGCTCGAGCAGGTCGCTCGTGATCTTCTCGAACTCGGCGCGGGTCAGCGTGTAGTCCAGGTGCTTCGGCCCCGAGGCGTCGGCCGTGATGAACGGCATGTTGATCTGGGTCGTCTGCGCGGTCGACAGCTCCATCTTCGCCTTCTCGGCGTGCTCTTTCAGACGCTGCAGGGCCATCTTGTCGACCCGCAGGTCGATGCCGAAGTCATCCTTGAACTTGCCTGCCAGCCAGTCGATGATCTTCTGGTCCCAGTCGTCGCCGCCGAGGTGGTTGTCGCCGTTGGTGGCCTTGACCTCGAAGACGCCCTCGCCGATCTCGAGCACGGAGACGTCGAACGTGCCGCCGCCGAGGTCGAAGACGAGGATAGTCTGCTCCTTGCCGCCCTTGTCGAGGCCGTAGGCCAGCGCTGCCGCGGTCGGCTCGTTGATGATGCGCAGGACCTCGAGGCCGGCGATCTTGCCGGCGTCCTTGGTCGCCTGGCGCTGCATGTCGTTGAAGTACGCGGGGACGGTGACCACGGCCTGCGTGATCGTCTCGCCGAGGTACTTCTCGGCGTCGGCCTTGAGCTTGCCGAGAACCATGGCCGAGATCTCCTCGGGCGTGAAGTGCTTGCTCTCCACGTTGACATTCGCCCGGCCGTCCTTGCCCTTCTCGACTTTGAAGGCGATCGTCTTGCGCTCGCTGGCCGTCTCCTCGAACTTGCGGCCGATGAAACGCTTGATCGACTTGATCGTGTTCTCGGGATTGGTGACCGCCTGGTTCTTCGCGGCCTTGCCGACGATGCGCTCCCCGTCCTTGCGGAACGCCACGACCGACGGCGTGGTGCGGTCGCCTTCCGCGTTGATGATGATCGTCGGCTCCCCGCCCTCCAGCACGGCCATCGCCGAGTTGGTCGTGCCCAGGTCGATGCCCAGTACCTTGCCCATCGTCCTCCGACTCCTTCCTGGAACGGGTCCTTGTTGATGCGCGGGACCCGAAACGTCCGCGTGGCGCGCCGCACGGGCGCATCCGCGACACTAGAACCTGAGTGTCTCTGTGTCAAGTTTTATGTAGGCCGAGGTTATAGATACCCCCGTCGTCCCGATACCACACGTCGGTTCGCGAAACGGCCTTTACACGTGCCTCCGCCCTCTTGTAACGTACGCGCGGAACCACCCCGGCGGAACCCGGGCCGCCGCCTGTGAGGAACGCGAAGGAGGCCGAGGATGCCGCGACCGGTCATCAACGAGGACGAGTGCTCCGCCTGCGGGATCTGTGTGGACACCTGCCCCGAAGGCGTGCTCGAGATAGTCGACGACGCGGCGCATGCCGTGAACGAGGACGACTGCACGGCGTGCGCGACATGCATGGAGGAGTGCCCGATGGGCGCCATCGAGGAGATCGAGGAGGACTGACACCTTTCCCCCTCATCAGACACCGGACAATCCGAAGGGCCCCGCGTGAGCGGGGCCCTTCTTCACGGGTTGCACCCGGCGATAGCTAGCTGCGCGGAGGGACGTTCTCGCCCCAGTCGATCTGGCCGTTGTCACGCCAGTCGATGATGTGCCAGACCTCGTGGCTGAGGATCCTGGTCACGGTCGCACGGTGCTTCGGGCTGATGACGATCCGCCCGCTGGTGTAGTAGGCCACCGCCTGGTAGCCACCGGGGGTCTGGCCGATCGTGACGGTCGTCCCAGCCAGGATCGGATGCTTCTTGATCAGGCCGGCGAGGATCTTGCGGGCCTGGGCCGCCTCGTTGACCTTCTTCGTGGCGGTGGCCTTCCGACCGGTGTAGGTCGCCATCGGCTCGACCACGGGAGTCGCCGCCTTGACGGCGGTCTGCGCGGCCGGCGCGGCCGGCGCTACGGCGAACTTCACGGCCGGGGCCGCGGGGGCCAGGCCGGCGCCGTCAGCGGCGGGCACGCGGCCTGCCGCCACTGCGGGAAGGATGGCCGTGACGGCCATGACGGCGACGGCCACTGCCGCCACCGTGGTGAGGATGTTTCGCTTCGTTGCCTTCATCGCCGAGCACCCCTATCCGTTCGCGCCCCTGCGCACATCGGCCCGGCATCCCCCCTGTCATGTGGCTTAGGGTGGGAGCCGGGCCGCTTCGTGGCCTGGGGCTCGAACCCGGTAGTCCGGCTGTCCTGGGAAGGTGACCCTTCCGGTAGACCCGTGACTTTGCGAGACCCGCCTTTCGACGGGTGGTGCCTTTTTCGGGGAGCTCGTGCTCGATGTGCAGTTGTCAAACGACTTACACTCCCATTATCGGTCCCGCGCGGACACGACTTGAGAGCGTATTTGTAATCCAGGTCACAAAGGGTCACAGACCACTGGAGCCCACCACAACGATGCCTCTGAACAGCCCTGATACCGTCCCGGGACCACGCACGCGACATGCAGCGACCGCGATGCGGGCGCTCGGGAACGCCTTTCTCGGCGCCGCGCTCGGTCTCGGCTGCTACTACGGACTCACGGATATCGCCGCGCGGCTCGATCAGAGAGCCATGCGCGCTTCGTTCGGCGGCACCGCGATAGCCTCTCCCCGGCCACCCGAGCCCATCGCCGAGACCACGGCGACACTCGACTTCTCGGACTGGGAGAGCGAGGACGCGGCGTTCTGGAAGCGACTCGGGGAGGGCAAGGCGTTCGGCCGCATCGTCATCGAGAGGATGGGGCTGGACGCGGTGGTGGTGAAGGGCACGGCACGCTCCGACCTGGCCAAGGGGCCTGGGTGGATCGTGTCCACGGACCCGCCGGGAGAGACAGGCAACACCGGCATCTCGGGCCACAGGACCACGTACGGCGCCCCGTTCGGCAAGCTCGACCGTCTGCGCAAAGGAGACGCGATCGACCTCTACTCCCCGTACCGCCGCTACCGCTACGAGGTCGCGACCATCAGGGTTGTCACGCCCGACAAGGTGGAGGTCATCGCTCACACCGACGACCCGCGGCTCACCCTGACGGCATGTCATCCGCCCTACAGCGCCCGCTACCGCCTGGTGGTACAGTCCAGGCTCGTGGAAGTGGTGCGGATCGACACGGGGGACAGGTAGGCAGCTGTGCGCATCCTGGTGACCGGCGGCGCCGGCTTCATAGGCTCGAACCTCGTGCACGCGCTCGTCGGGGCACACGAGGTCGGCGTGATCGACGATCTGTCATGCGGCTCACCCGAGAACATCCACCCGGCGTCCTGGTTCAGGACACTGGACATCCTCGATCCCTCACTCGGCGCGGTCGTCGCGGAGTTCGGCCCCGACGCCGTGATCCACCTGGCGGCGCAGGCATCGGTCACCGAGTCCATCAAGGACCCGGCCCGCGACCGCGCGGTCAACGTGGAGGGCACGCGCGCTGTGGCCCGGGCCGCGGCAGCCGCGGGCGCGCGGCGACTGGTCTCGGCCTCCTCCGCGGCGGTCTATGGCGAGCCGGCCGAACTCCCGCTCGCCGAGACCTCGCCGAAGTCGCCGGCCAACCCGTACGGCGCCTCGAAGCTCGCCGCCGAGTCCGCGCTCGCCGACGAGCTTGCCGGCACCGGCGCCGACTTCGCCTCCTTCCGATTCTCGAATGTGTTCGGACCTCGCCAGGACTGGCGGGGCGAGGGCGGCGTCGTCGCTATCTTCACGGCCGCGATGAGCGCGGGCGAGCCGCCCACCGTCTTCGGTGACGGCAAGCAGACGCGCGACTTCATCTACGTCGGCGACGTGGTGGCGGCCTGTCTGGAGGCGCTGCTGGCCGAGGGACGGCTCGCCGACGAGGGTGTGGACGGCCCCGCGTACAACGTCTCGACCGGCCGCGAGACCTCCGTCGACCAGCTGGTGGCCCATCTGCGCGCCGCGACCGGGTACGGGGGCCCGGTGGACCACGCCGCGGCCCGCGAGGGCGACGTGGCGCGGAGTGCCCTCGATCCGGCGAAGGCCCGCACGGGGTTCGGCTGGGCCGCGCGCTCGCCGCTCGACAGCGCCATCGGCGCCACTGCGCGCTGGTTCGCGGGACGCACGTGACGGGAACGGGACTCGTGGCAGACGAGCTGCGGGCGCTGTTCGAGGCGAAGGCGCGTGCGGAACTCGAGCGGGCCGACGCCCTGCTCGCCGGCTCCGACAGCGTGCGTTGGAGCGGCGACCCGCAGGGGCGTGTGTTCGTCGTGAAGGGCGCCCCCGATCCCGAGGACACGGCGGCAGGCTCCGCGTTCGCCGGACCTGACGGCGGGGCCGTCCGCAAGGCACTGGCCGCACTCGGACTGCCGGACGATGCGATCTTCTATGCGGTCGCGAGGCCCGAACGCGGTGCTCCCGACGAAGCGGTGCGAGCGCGGCTCGCGCTCCAGATCGAGGCGGTGGATCCGGCGATCGTGCTGGCCGCCGACCCCGCTGCCGCCACCGACCTCGCGGGTGCCGTGCATGCGCACGCACTGGACCCGGGGCGGCTGGTCGTCTCGGCCGGCCGACGGCTGCTGGCGCTCGATGGCCTGCGTGCCTCGCTCTCCGACGAGTCCCTCAAGCGGCGTGTGTGGAGCCAGATGAAAGCCCTCGCGACCGAGGACTGACCCGCTCCGGCATATCGGAGGGGCCGCCCTTGCGGACGGCCCCTCCTATCGCCGGATGCCCCGTGGGCCCCTCGGATGGTGCTACCACCCGCCGCTCGGGAGCATCACGCCTCTTGGTTGCCGAGACGCCGGAAGAGCACGCCTGCGGCTGCCAAGGCGACGCCAACATAGAGGAGCACCCACATCTCGCCGCCCGTGAAGGGCAGGAACGGCTCGGTGAAGGGCAGGAAGGCAACCACGACACGCCAATCGTCACGGTTGTTGTCGGGATTCGGGTCGTCGGGATGCGTGATCACGACGACGTTGTCGATGTTGGTGGTGCCGGACGGCATCGTGTCGCTGATGCGGACCGTGTAGGAGATGCTGCCGCTCTCGCCCGCGTACAGCGGACCTGCTATCTGCCACGTGATCTTGCCGCCGGCCACGGTGCCGCCGCCGGCGTCGGTGATGGTCACGTACCGCTCGTCGAAGTCGTCGACGATCGTGAAGTCGGTCGCGGCGCCCTTGCCCACGTTCGAGTAGGTCAGGGTGTAGACCACGGTCTGACCCGGTGCCGCTTCCGTCGCGTCAGCGCTCTTGACGATGGTCAGGTCGGGAGGAGTGAAGGGCAGGAACACCCGCACCTGCGCGCTGTCGGTCACAGGACCGATCTTGCG
>PNNM01000007.1 GCA_013824215.1 Coriobacteriaceae bacterium | reverse complement strand
CCGCGCTCCGGAGCCGGCGGCGGCAGCGGACTCGGCCTGGCGATCGCGCAGCGCCTCGTCGAGCTGCATGGCGGCGTGGTCAGCGCCGCCAACCGCCCGGAGGGCGGCGCGGTCTTCACCATCGCTCTGCCGAGGATCGACGCGCCGAGGGAGTAGCCGCTCAGCCGTGTCGCACAGACGGGCGCAGCTCGTAGGTGCGCGGCGCGACGAGCACGAGACGGTTCTCAGCGGCCCGGCGGCGCACCTCCACGAGCGCCATGCGCGCGATGGCCGCGCGTTCCTCTTCCGAGCGCGGACGCGCCCGCACTGCACCGCGCGCGCGCTCCGCCAGCCGCGCCACCTGCGGCGTACCGCGCGCGCGCATAGCCCGCCACTGCTCCAGCGTGTACTCGCGCATCAGGCGCTCCCCGCCTCGGCCAGCGTCTGCTCGAGGCGCTCGGTCACATCCTCCTCGGCAGCGCGGCGGCGCAGGTAGGCGAGGTCCAGCTCGGGAGCGGAGGCGACGAGTGTGACCGCCCACGCGCACGACTCCGTGTCGCCCCAGTGCATGCACGCGTTCAGACGGTCGACGACGAGGTCCTCGATGCCGAGCACGTACGCCGTGGCCCCCGAGACGCGGACCGCCACGACGTGCTCGCGCTCGTCGGCCGACAGGCGCGCGCCGGGGACCTCCACGACGATGCCGAGCGCGTCGTCGTACCAGTGCCGGCCCTGCCGCGCGAAACCCCAGCCGCCGAGGACCTGCGCGACAGGCTCGCTCGCTCCCACGAGATCGATATCCACGGTGGTGTAGCTGCCCGCGGTCCAGAACTCCACCGCGTGACCGCCGACGATCACCGGCGCCGGCCAGCCGAGCACCTCGCACGCGCGAGAGAGCGTCGCGACGAAGGCGATGCGGCGCTCGACACGGTCGCCGAACGGGGCGAGCGCGGCCTCTAGGTCCGCCCGGGACGACACCGGCGCGCCCTCGGCGGCCACCGGCACGACGACGTCCGGGTACGGGTACGGCCCCGTCGGGGGTGCGGGCGCGGGCGCGCGACGACCCGCCTCGAGCCACGCCTGCAGGTCGGCCGAGCGCACCCGCCAGAGCCTCCCGACCTTGACAGCGGGCAACTCACCGGCGCGCACCTTGTTGTAGACGGTGCGCTCGGAGACGCCAAGGTAGGCGGCGACAGCGGCGATGTCGAGCAGTTCGTCCATGGGACGATAGTAGCACGTATAGGAATCCAAAGGAACCCAGCGCCCTACTGCACGGGAGCGAGCACCACCGGCAGGATCGCCAGCACGAGACCGAACGCGACGATGGCCAGCCCGACGGCGAACTTGACGAGCATGCTCCAGCCGCGGCGGCGACCGAGCATCACCGAGAGCACCGGCGCGCCGATGAGCAGGATGGCGCCCCAGCACGACGCCCACACGACTCGGAAGAGCATCCCCTCGCTCACGCGCGCCCCCTCACGCGCAGGTCGCCCTCACGCTTGCTCACACCCTGCGCGTCGAAGTACTCCAGCAGCGGGATCGCGTACTTGCGCGATACGCCGAGCGCGTCGCGCAGCTGAGCGGCCGTCGCGCCCCCGGGCATCGCGTCGAGCGACTCGACCAGCTTGGCCCGCGCGCCGTCGATGGCACCCACGGCGAAGTGCAGGTCGCCGGCGATGCGCACGATCGCGCCATCCGCGGCCAGCTTCCCGAGTACCTTGCGCGCGACGCCCGCGTCCACGCCCGCGGCTCCGGCGAGCTCGGCCAGCGAGGCCGGGGCGAGGCCCTGCGACTCCAGCAGCGGCAGGAGCCTGACGGCCGCGTCCTCCTCGGCAGCCAGCGCGGTGACGGCAGCCTTCGGGTGGCGCACCGCACCCTTGTCGATCGCGGCCACGCCCCGCTGGGTCGCGAGGTCGAGGACAGCCGCGAAGACGTCGGGCGTGAGGCGCTTGTCGACGCGATCGCGCAGCGCCGCGGCCGCGATGCCGGTGGCCTTGGGGTCGACCGTGTGGAACGCGAGCAGCTCGCGCTCGACCGCCGCCACGAGCGCATCCAGCGACTCGGCGGCCGCGAAGCGCGTCTCGGAGCCCACCTTGATGCGCTCCAGCGCGGACTTGTTCAGCTCGTCGGCGACCTGCGGGCGCGGAACGCCGAGGGCGACCGCGACCTCGGCAGAGGTCATCGGGACGCCACGGGAGGTGACGAGACCGACCGCGGCGGCGGACAGGTCGCCGGCCAGCAGCGCGTCGAGCAGTTCGCCCTCGTGGGACTTCAGGGTGGTACGGCGCGGCGGCAGGACGTCGAGCACCACGCCGCCGCCGATCGTCCACATCGGAGAGAAGCGGCGGATGATGAAGCGGTCGCCGTAGCGTGGTACCAGCGGCTCGTCGAGGCGCAGCTGCGCGAAGGCACGCTCGCCGGGACGCAGCTCGTCGGCGCCCATGAGGAGCACGCGGCCGATCACTTCGCGCGTCCCGTGGTGCACGTGCACGCGCGTGCCCGTGACGAGCGACTTCTCCTCGGCAGCGAGGTAGGTGACCTGCGCGTCGAAGCGGTCGGTGACGGTGAGGGTGTCGGGCGCGGCCACCACATCACCGCGCGCGACTTCCGACTTCTCGAGGCCGGCGAGGTTGAGTGCCACGCGCTGACCGGCCACCCCGCGCTCCACGGCGGCCGAGTGCACCTGCACCGAGCGCACCCGGGCGCGCGTGCCTGAAGGCAGGACCTCCACCGGGTCGTCCTTTGCCACCGAGCCGCTCCACAGCGTGCCGGTCACCACCGTGCCGGCGCCCGCGATCGTGAAGACGCGGTCCACCGGCAGGCGCATCGGCAGGTTCGCCTGGCGGGCCTCGGCCTCGGTGGCCACCTCATCGAGTGTCGCCAGCAGCTCGGGCAGGCCGTCGCCGGTGCGCGCCGACACCGGCACGATCGGCGCGCCCTCGATGCTGGTGCCGCCCAGGAGAGTCTCGACGTCGGCGTGCACGAGCTCGATCCACTCGGGGTCCGCGAGGTCCGACTTGGTGATCGCGACGACGCCTTTGGGGATGCCGAGCAGGTCGATGATGGCGAGGTGCTCGCGCGTCTGCGGCATCACACCGTCGTCCGCGGCGACCACGAGGAGCACAACGTCGATGCCGGTCGCGCCGGCCACCATCTGGCGAACGAAGCGCTCGTGGCCGGGAACGTCGACGACGCCCATCGCGCGCCCGCTCGGCAGCTCCAGGCGCGCGAAGCCCAGCTCGATGGTGACGCCGCGCTCCTTCTCCTCGGGCAGGCGGTCCGGATCGGTGCCGGTCAGTGCTTTGACCAGCGACGACTTGCCGTGGTCGATATGCCCGGCCGTGCCGAGGACGAGCGAGGGGGCAGTCATTCGGAGGCCTCCCGGCTACTCGGACATGAGGGCGTAGACGGCGATCGCGGTCAGACCGAGACCGATCAGGATGAGTACCGGCCCCTGGACCATCGCGCGCTCACGCTCCCGGCCAACCTCCGTGCGCGCGGCCCAGACCATGCTGGCGATCGCATACACCAGGAAGAGCAGCGAGCAACCGAGGAACTTCACGGCACCCCCCTCTCGACACCGATTCTAACCCGAGGAGCCTCCCGGCGCGGTAGGCGGACGGTCGGAACCCGCGCGCGTGCTCCCGGCTGCGGCACACGTCTTCACGCGTGGAGGGAGCACTGATGGAACGCCCCGAGCCCGCCGGGCCGGGGACCGCCGCTCCCTGTCGCCCCACCGGGACGGGTTCCACCGTCCCGCGAAGTGGCTGCGCCGCATTCCTCGGACATGTCCCGGCATCGCGCGGACCCCGTCATAGCCGTTCTTCCTAGTCCTAAAGGTCGGATGCGCTGGGTCATTGGCTCCGAGAAGGATGGTTGTCCCGTCTTCCCTGCAGGGCTGTCGTGATAGCCCATCCATCCCCGCGGCCCGCATGCCGTTGAAGGGGGTACGTCTCGGAATCACCGCGACGGGTGACGGCAGCAAGCGAGAGAGCCCCGAAGAGGAACGCGTTCTGCCGGAAGCGACATCCCACCGCCAAGCACGCGGTGGCTGCCAGGGGGGCGACCCCAGGAACAAGGAGGAAGACGATGAAGCAGTTCAGGTTGGTCATCATCATGGTCGCGGTCGCCGTGTTCACGGTGGCGATGGCGGGGTCGGCGTTCGCGCAGCCGGCAGTGTCCACCAACGGCGAAGTCGAGGTGTTGCAGTACGCCGTGACTCTCGATGACGGCTACGTGCAGGATTACGGCGCGCTCGACGTTAGCCAGGTGGGAAGCGACATCTGGGGAACGAACGTCGTGATCCGCAACACCGGTACCGACACGTCCGACTGGCTCATCACGGGAACCGACGCGTCGAACGGCTCGAGTTCGTGGGAGATCGACCGGTTCACCGCCGACGCTGACACGTATATGTGGCTCTGGAAGAACATCACCGAGGAATCATCGCTCTACATCGACGACGATGTGAGCGGGACTCTCGCCGACAACGTGTCGCCGGGTGACTCGCGGACGATGAGCACCTTCTTCCGCATGCCGACCAGCTCGACTGGCGCCGGCACCTACACCATGCAGGCCACGATCTGGGCCGTGGCTCCGTAGCAGCCGCGCGCGTACGTGGTCCATCGGAGGCCGGCGGGTGACCGCCGGCCTCCTTTCGCACAGGTCGGGCGCGCCGGGGTTGGGAACACTCTCACTGGACGCTGCCCGCCGAGACCGAAGGAGAGCCGTGCGCCCGCGTTCTCTGATCGCATCGCTCGCTGGCGCCATCGTGCTTCTCTGGGCTGCGGGAGCGAGCCCTGCGTTCGCGACCCTCGGTGTCGGCTCGAACATCGGGCGCATCGAGCTCACGGAGAAGCTGTCCCCCGGCGGCGCCTACGAACTGCCCGCCGTCGCCATCAGCAACACGGGCGACGAGCAGGCCTACTACACGTTCATGATGGTCCCCACGCAAGGGGCGACGCGTTCGCCCGATCCGGCATGGTTCACGTTCGAACCGCGCACGTTCGCTCTGCAGCCCGGCAAGGTGGAGACCGTCCGCATCCACCTGGCGCTGCCGAGGAACGTCGAGGCGGGCCGATACGAAGCGATACTCGGCGCGAAGCCCAGCCGCAGCGCCAAAGGGGCCCTCGTCAACATCGGCGCGGGAGCGCGGTTGACGATGGAGATCGACCGCGGGAACGTGTTCACGTACGTGTGGGGCCGTGGCCTCGCTCTGATGGCCAGGTACTCGCCCTGGTCGTACTTCGCGGTCTTGGCGCTTCTCGCCATGGTCGCGGCTGTGGTGGTCGCCGTGCGTGGGGGCCGTCGAGCTCCGGGCGACGGCGATGACCACGAGCCCTACTCCGAGACCTCTCGCGCTGCCGTGCCGGACGAGGAGGTCTAGTCCTCGGATGGCTGGACGCGCACCCATGATGTCGCGCAGGGCCGCACGTGTCGTCGCGGCCCTGGGGACAGTGCTCGCCGTCCTCGCCATCGCCGCCGGCATCCTTTGGGTGGGCGACAGCCTCCAGCGGCTGAGTTCGCGCCTCGAAGCGTTGACACGGACGCAGAAGGCCATCGACACGCGCGTCAGCGCTCTCGAGGGCGCGTCGCTCTTGGCCGCCTCCGGTCCGGCCGGCCCGGAGACGACCGGGGGCGCGACTGCGACGGCACGGGACACGGAGGCTCAGACCCAGTCCGGCACGCGGCGGTTCGGCCGCATCACGGCCATGGTGGAGGGCAGCCCCACGGTCGAGCTGACGTTCGACGGTGCTCAGCTGCTCACCGGGCCGGCGGCCGTCTCTGCCGCAGCGGCTCTCGGCGTGGCCATCCAGGGAGACACATACGTGTTGGATCCATCCACGAGCACCGTCTCGTTGTCCGCGCCGTTCAGGACTCCGGTCATCGTGTACGGTTGGGACGGCGCCGGGGCGAGCGAGAAGACGACCATCACCGCTGCCGCCCTGGCGAAGGCGTTCGCCGACCCCCAGGGCCCTCGGCTGAAGCGCGCCTACTTCACGCTGACCATCCGCGAGGAGTTCGTCACCCGGATCGAGCAGTCGCTGGTGCGCTAGGGAAGGTCCGGGGACGAAGCGGTGGAAGCCCGAGGACCGCGCGGAGGCGGAGAACCCGTCTCGTTCGCTCCGCGTCATCCACGGCGAATCCTTCCGGGATCCGCTCACCTTCACCCTGCTCGAACGACCGATCCTGTCCGGTGCTGTCGAGGACAAGGCCCGAAACGGCCGGGGGGAGCTCCGAGTCCGGGCAACCGGATACGGCGCCGGGCAGCAGGCCTGCTCCGACGCTCTGCCGCTGGACGAAGCGACCGCCTTGGGACTTCTTGGGTATCTTGTCACTGGGGCACCGGCTGTGGGACAGACGCTGGACGCATATGAGGGAATCGGGACCAAGCTCGCTGCAGAAGACGGCCGAGGCGCTCCGTGCGTCATCCCGCTATGCCCGCAGCCTGATCGAGGCCAGCCTCGATCCGCTCGTGTGGATCAGTCCGGATGGCAAGATCACCGACGCGAACAAGGCTGCCGAGAAGGCGACCGGTGTTCGCCGCAAGCGTTTGATCGGCAGCGACTTCCACGACCACTTCACCGAGCCGGAGAAGGCCAGAGCGGGGTATGAGCGGGCGTTCTCCCACGGTGTCGTCAAGGACTACCCGCTGACCATCCGCCATTCGTCGGGGCGCACCACGGATGTGCTCTACAACGCCAGCGTCTACAAGGACGAGGCGGGCGAAGTGCAAGGCGTCTTCGCCGCCGCTCGCGACATCACCGAGAGCAAGCGGAAGGACAAGGAACTGTCCGCCTGCCGGTAGAGCACGTACCTAGGCCCCCATAGGAGGAGTGCGGCATGAATTGGTTCGTCGATCTCCGGATTCGCACCAAGATCCTGATCGGCTTCGGGGTGATGTGGCTCATCCTCGCGGTGGTGGTCGTCGTGGCCTACCGGGGGCTCGAAGAGATCCGGCTCTCGGAGCAGGATCTTCACGATACCGAGTTCAAGTCCGCCCTCGCTGCGATGCAACTCAGATCCAATCTGAACCACAACCGGTCAGACATGCTGGCGATGATGGTGACCCCCGACAAGCAAGAGCAGGACAAGCTTGTGGAATCTGTCAGGCAGCGCCAGAAAGGCATGGACGCGCTGGTGAAAGACCTGTTGAAGCGCGACACAGACCCGAAGTACCAGAGCATGCTCAAGGAGTACCTTGCCACCGAGGCGGTGTTCATTCAGACCAGGGAGCGAGTGCGTGTCTTGACGCAACAGGGGAAGATAGACGCGGCTAGCCGGCTGGCGCTCGGCATCCAGACGGAGCGGTACGCGACGATGCGATCCATCCTGATCGAGTATGGCGATATCGCGAACGACGAGGTCGATAAGCAACTCGCAGTCGACATGCGCGAGGCGAGAAACGCCGAGATGCTCTTCGCGGCCTTCGCCATCGCCGCTCTTGTCTTCGGCGCCTTCATGACCGTGCTCATGAACAAGACCGTCGTCCAGCCTCTCTCCGGAGTCTCGAGCATCGCCTCTCGGATCGCCTCTCGCGATGACTTGTCGGTCGAGATCCCGGTCAGCGAGCGCCGGGACGAGGTCGGCACCCTGACGCAGGCGTTTCGCGTGATGCTCCAGAACATACGCACCTCGACCACGGACATCGCCGAAGCCAGACGGCTGGAGGGCCAACTCCGTGCGGCATCCCTCTATACCCGCAGCCTGATCGAGGCGAGCCTCGACCCGCTGGTGACGATCAGTCCGGATGGCAAGGTCACCGACGTGAACGACGCCACGGAGGAGGCGACCGGTCTTCCCCGCAAGCGCTTGATCGGCAGTGAGTTCTCCGACTACTTCACCGAGCCGGAGAAGGCCAGAGCGGGGTACGAGCAGGTGCTCTCGCAGGGCGTCGTCAAGGACTACCCGCTGACCATCCGCCATGCGTCGGGACGCACCACAGACGTGCTCTACAACGCCAGCGTCTACAAGGACGAGGCGGGCGAGGTGCAGGGCGTCTTCGCCGCCGCCCGCGACGTCACCGAGAGCAAGAAGAAGGACGAGGAGCTCCGTGCGGCGTCCCTCTATGCCCGCAGCCTGATCGAGGCAAGCCTCGACCCGCTGGTGACGATCAGTCCGGATGGCAAGATCACCGACGTGAACGAGGCCACCGTGAAGGTGACCGGGGTTTCCCGCAAGCGTTTGATCGGCAGCGACTTCTTCGACTACTTCACCGAGGCGGAGAAGGCCAGAGCGGGGTACGAGCGGGTCTTCTCGCAGGGCGTCGTCAAGGACTACCCGCTGACCATCCGCGATGCGTCGGGGCGCACCACCGATGTGCTCTACAACGCCAGTGTCTACAAGGACGAGGCGGGCGAGGTGCAGGGCGTCTTCGCCGCCGCCCGCGACGTCACCGAGAGCAAGCGGATGGAGATGCAACTGCAGGAGCACGCCGCACTGAGAACGGGCCAGATCGAACTCGCCGATCAGATGCGGGGCGACCCGGAAGTGGACGTGTTGTGCCGCAATACCATCACGTACCTCTGCAAGCGCCTGGAGGTCCCGACCGGCCTCATGTACCTGGCGGGCGAGGACGGTACGCTCAGACTGGTGGCCAGCTACGCCCACAAGCATAAGAAACACCTGGTCAGCGAGTTCAAGCCCGGTGAAGGGCTTGTGGGCCAGGCAGCGCTCGAACAACAGGACGTCATTCTCGCCAACGTGCCGGAGGACTACATCACCATTCAGAGCGGACTCGGCAAGGCCGTGCCCCGCCACATCCTCGCCAAACCCATCGTCCACAACGGCGAAGTAAAGGCGGTCATCGAGTTGGGGACGCTGCACGAGTTCGTCGAATCCCAGTCGCTGTTCCTGGATACGGTGGCCGAGAGCATCGCTATCGCCGTTGAGAGCGCGCAGGGCCGGATGAGGCTGGCCGAGAGTCTGGAGGAATCCCAGACCCTGGCGGAAGAACTCCAGGCCCAACAGGAGGAGCTCCGCACCGCGAACGAGGAGTTGGAGGAGCAGACCCAGGCGTTGACGACATCCGAAGAGAAGCTGAGGGTCCAGCAGGAGGAGCTACAGGTCACCAACGAGGAACTCGAGGAGAAGAACGAGCTGCTCGACCGGCAGAAGAGAGACGTGGAGAAGGCGAGAGAAGACGTCGAAGAGCAAGCCAAAGAGCTGGCGTTGGCCAGTAAGTACAAGTCCGAGTTCCTGGCGAACATGTCACATGAACTGAGGACACCGCTCAACAGCCTGCTACTCCTGGCCCAGTCGCTTGCGGAGAACAAGGCCGGCAACCTGACCGCCGACCAGCTCGAGTCCGCGAGGACCATCCACGGCAGCGGCAACGATCTCTTGAACCTCATAACCGAGATCCTCGACCTGGCCAAGATAGAAGCCGGGCGGATGGACCTCCAACTCGGCACGGTGCGAGTAAGGGACCTCGCGGATGGTGTGCGCGCCTGCTTCGGGCACATGACGGATGAGAAGGGTCTTGAGCTGGAGATCGCGGTGCGCGAGGATGCCCCGGCCGAGATGGTGAGCGACCGGAAGCGCATCGAGCAGGTCATCCGGAATCTGATGTCCAACGCGATCAAGTTCACCGACTCGGGAAGCGTGACTGTCACTTTCGCTCGTCCCTCCCCGGGTACGAACCTCTCAAGAAGCAGCCTTTCCGCGAGCACATGCCTGGCCGTGGAGGTCAAGGACACCGGCATCGGCATCGCCCCGGAGGATCAGAAGACCATGTTCGAGGCGTTCCAGCAGGTGGACGGCGGGACGGCGAGGAAGTACGACGGAACGGGTTTGGGGCTCTCCATTTCGAGGGAACTCGCCCGTCTCCTGGGCGGGGAGATACAGGTCGAGAGCGAACTGGGCAGTGGATCGACGTTCACGTTGTACCTCCCCTTGGCGGTGTCCTCCGGCCGCAAGGTCGCACCGGGCGATACTGCCACGGTCACAGTCGGCAGGGCCGACGAGGGCGCGGCGAACGGTGCCACGCGGCAGAGGGCCGCGGCCGCACAGATAGAGGACGACCGTGACAACCTGAAGAAGGACGACAGGGTCATCCTCGTCATCGAGGACGACCCGGACTTCGCCCGGCTGCTCTATGGGAAGTGCCACGAGAGGGATCACAGGTGCCTGGTCGCGCCGACCGGCGAGGTGGGGCTGGAGCTTGCAGGCAAGCATCTGCCCAGCGCCGTGATCCTCGACATCGGCCTTCCCGGCATGGACGGCTGGGCCGTACTCAGCGCGCTCAAGGAAGACACGGACACCCGGCACATCCCCGTGCACATCGTCTCGGCGGAAGAGGCGTCGACCGAGTCGCTCCGCAGGGGCGCGGTCGGCCACATTGCCAAGCCGCTCTCCCAGGAAGACCTCGAAGACACCTTCTGCAGGCTCGAACAGGTGTCGCCCGGAAAGACGAAGCGGGTACTGGTGGTCGAGGATGATCCGAATGTTCGTCGCGAAACCGTCAAGCTGATCAAGGGTAGGGACGTGAAGGTGGACGAGGCCGAGACCGGGGAGCAGGCCTTTGAAGCACTTCGCTCTGGTGGCTACGACTGCGCGGTTCTGGACCTCGGGCTGCCGGACATGGACGGGAGCGGGCTGCTGCGGAGACTGGTGAGGGAAGGCGTGGCGCTACCACCCGTGATCGTGCACACGGCCCGAGACCTCACCCGCGACGAGGAGGCCGATCTCCGCGAGCATGCGGAATCCATCGTCATCAAGGACGTTCGGTCCCAGGAGCGGTTGCTGGACGAGGTGTCCCTCTTCCTGCACCGGGTCGTGAGCCGGATGCCTGAGAAGAAGCAGCGGATCATCCGAGACCTGCATGACGCAGACGCCGTGCTCAAAGGCAAGAGGGTGCTCATCGTGGACGATGACATGCGAACGACCTTCGCCGTGTCGCGTCTCCTTTCAGAGCGCGGCATGGAAACACTGAAGGCGGACAACGGCGATAGGGCGCTCCGGCTACTGGAGGAGCATCCGGACGTGGACCTCGTGCTCATGGACATCATGATGCCTGTGATGGATGGCTACGAGGCCATGAAGCGCATCCGCGACCAAGAGAGATTCCGAGGGCTGCCGATCATCGCGCTCACGGCCAAGGCGATGCCCGAAGACCGTGAGAAATGCCTCGCTGCGGGCGCGAACGACTACCTGCCGAAACCCGTGGATCAGGAACGGCTGTTCTCCATGATGCGCGTCTGGCTCTACAGGTGAGCACGAGAGGCTGGAGCAGATGGGTACGATGGGCGAGGCCGAGGTAGAGCCGACCGAGACAGACCTGCTGTTGGAAGCCGTCTTCCAACGGTACGGCTACGACTATCGCTCGTATGCGAGGGCGTCCATCGAGCGAAGGACCAGGCAGTTCCTGTCGGCGACCGGATACGCGTCGGTGTCCGAGATGATCCCGGAGGTCCTGCATGACAAGGAGCTCCTCGCACGCCTGACCCGGTACTTCTCGATCCCGGTGACCGAGATGTTCCGTGATCCATCCGTCTACCGCGTGGTGAGGGAGGAAGTGGTCCCGCTGCTCAGGACCTGGCCCCACTTCAAGATCTGGCATGCCGGGTGCGCAACCGGCGAAGAGGTCTACTCGCTGGCCATCGTACTCAAGGAGGAAGGGGTCTACGACCGGGCGACGATCTACGCCACCGACTGCAGCGATGAGGCCCTCGAGCGAGCCCGCGAGGGCGTCTATGAGGTCGGCAAGATGAAGGAGGCCACCCAGAAGTATCAGCAGGCGGGCGGGAAGGCGTCTTTCTCAGAGTACTACCACGCCTGCTGCGACGCGGCGGCTATGGACGGTTCGCTGAAGGAGCGCATCACTTTCGCCAACCACAACCTCGCGGTGGACGAGGCGTTCGGAGAGATGCACCTCGTCTTCTGCAGGAACGTCCTTATCTACTTCAACCGCGAGCTTCAGAACCGGGCGCTGGGGCTCTTCACGGAGAGCCTTGTGCACGGCGGGTTCCTGTGCCTCGGCACCAAGGAAGACATCCGGTTCACCGACGTGAGCAACCGGTACGAAGCGGTGGACAGGAGGGCCAGGATCTACAAGAAGAACGGGGCGTCGTGAGAGCAACTGATGCAAGACGCGCACCGGGCGGCGCACATCACAGAGCCGTTGTCATGGGCGGCTCGGCGGGCGGCGTCGGGGCTCTCGATGTCATTCTCTCGGCGCTTTCCAGGGATTTCGCGCTACCGGTCCTCGCGGTCCAGCACCTGCATCCGAGCGACGACGGTTCCTTCGCCCGGCACATGGCCGACGCTGCGCGGCTCCCGGTGGTCGAAGCCTGCGACAAGGAACGGATCGAGCGCGGGTGCCTGTACACCGCACCCGCCAACTACCATATGCTCGTGGAGAGAGACGGGACGATCAGCCTATCTGTGGACGAGCCGGTCAACTGGTCGCGGCCCTCCATAGACGTGCTCTTCGACAGCGCCGCCTTGGCTTGGGGAGAAGGAGTGGTCGCGGTCATCCTTTCGGGCGCCAATGCCGATGGTGTTGAGGGAATGCGTTCGGTCAAGGCAGCCGGGGGCTTCACCATCGCCCAGGACCCGGCCGACGCCGAAAGCCGGGTGATGCCCCAGGCGGCGATCGACGCCGGAGTGGTGGACGAGGTGCTGAGCGCGAAGGAGATCGGACAGCTGTTGGCCGAGTTCGGCGCGATCGAGAAGCTATGACCGTCATGCGGCGCACAATACGAGACACAGCTTGGAGTGCACCGAGGTGACCGAGAGACAGAAGATCCTGATCGTGGACGACAAGAAGGAGAACCTCGTCGCCCTCAGACAGGTTCTGAGCGGTGTGGATGCCGAGATCATCGAGGCCGCCACCGGCAACCAGGCCCTCGCCGCGACACTCGACCACGAATTCGCCGTGGCCATCCTGGACGTACAGATGCCGGGCATGAACGGCTACGAGCTGGCCGAACACCTGCGCGGGGACAAGAGCACCCCGGTGATGCCGATCGTGTTCCTCACCGCCTCCGACGAGGACGAGCGGCGCATGTTCGAGGCCTACGAGGCCGGGGGCGTCGACTACATGACGAAGCCCTACATGCCGGAGATCCTCCTCGGAAAAGTCAAGATCTTCCTCGAAATGGACTGCAACAGGCGGGAGCTGGAGGCTTACCGCGACCGCCTCGAAACGCTGGTCGCGGAGCGGACGGCGGAGCTGGAGAACCGAGTCACGGAGTCGGATTGCCTCTACGCCGTTTCGAGCCTGGTCGCCGAGCCGGGCAAACCGATCGAGGAAGCGCTGAGGGGTGCGGTGGACCTCATCCCGTCGGGCTGGCGGTACCCGGACATCACTCGGGCGAGGATCGTCCTCGAGGGCAGGGAGTATGCGTCCGAGGGTTTCAGGGAGACCCCGTGGAGGTTCTCCTCCGACATCGTGGTCTCAGGAAGGACCGTCGGGGCGGTGGAGGTTTGCTGCCTGGATGAAGGATCCGCACTCGACGGGGGGCTATTCCTGAAGGAAGAGGGGCTTCTGCTGGATGCCCTCGCCGAGCGGCTGGGACAAGTCATCCAGCGCAAGAGAGCGGAGAAGGCGCTGCGCGAGAGCAGCGAACGCTTCGACCTAGCGGTCAAGGGGACGAACGACGGGATATGGGACTGGGACATCGAGACCGCCACCAACTACTTCTCCCCACGTTTCCTCGAACTGCTCGACTACGGACCCGGGGAGCTGACTCATGAACTGGCGACTTGGGAGTCTCTCTTGCACCCGGATGACCAAGCCCGGGCACTTGAGAGTACGCGGCAGCACCTCGAAGAACGGGTTCCCCACGACATGGAATACCGGATGCGCGCCAAGAGCGGGCAATACCGGTGGTTCCGAGCACGAGGGCAGGCCATATGGGATGGATCGGGCAAGCCGTTGCGCATGGCGGGATCCGTCACCGACATCACCGAGCGCAAGGCAGCCGAGGACGAACTCGCGCGTCACCGGGAGCACCTCGAGGAGCTCGTCGAGGCGCGCACGAAGGAGCTTGCCCAGGCGAACGCCGAACTCGATCAGGCGAACGAAGAGCTTCAGGCGACGAACGAGGAGCTCGTAGAGGCGACAGCCGCCAAAGACGAGTTCCTCGCCGGCATGAGTCACGAACTGCGCACTCCGCTGAATTCCGTCATCGGGTTCAGCGGGCTTCTGCTCTCAGGGGCTGCGGGCCTCCTGAATGACGAACAGCGAAAGCAGATCGGCATGATCTCCTCCTCAGGACACCACCTGCTCGGTCTGATAAACGACATCTTGGATATCGCGCGCGTCGAGTCCAGGCAAGTGGTGTTGACGCCCCAGGTGTTGGATCCGGGCGAGGTCATGGCGGAAGTGGTCGACTCCATCCGGCCGCTGGCCGATGAGAAGGGCCTCGAGCTGCGATCCGAAGTGACCGCGGGCGTGGGATCGTTCTTGGGAGACAGGCGGCTCGTCGCGCAGGTGCTGACGAACCTGTGCGCCAACGCCGTGAAGTACACGGATGCCGGCGGCGTCGGTGTACAGTGCCGGGCATGCCGGCAGGGCGGCTTCGAGTACGAGGTCACAGATACGGGTCCTGGCATCCCTAAGAAGGATCTGGAGCGCATCTTCGACAGATTCGTGCGGCTCGAGCGGCATGGAGACACGCTACAGTCGGGTACCGGACTGGGTCTGGCCTTGGCCGCTCTGCTGGCCAGGGAACATGGCGGCGACATCACCGTGCGATCCGTCGTCGGAGAGGGATCCGTCTTCACCGCCCGGTTCGCACCGTGCCCCTCGCAAGGCGCGTGAGCAGCGACTCGTCGCACGATCGGGTCAGGACGGACGACGCCGTTCATCGCCGCTCGTCCGCCGGACGGTGAGCGGACGGGACGAGTCCTCGGGTGGCGAGCACGGCATCCGGCTGAAGGACGCCGCCTACTCCCTCGCGGCGCGCGCGAGCGCGTCGACGACCTCGGGCTCCTCGGCAGGCGCCAGCGTACGCGGGTCGATCAGCAGCCGCTCCTCGGAGATGCGAGCGATGACGTGCGGGTCGCCCATGCGCAGCCGCCGCTCGAGCTCGACCACGCCGAGGCGCTGGGGCGAGACCGCGACGACCACCGTGGGGATGTCGGCCATCGGCAGCGCCCCGCCGCCCGCGCGCGAGACGTCGTCGGCGGTGCCGGTCAGGTACGCGTCGCCACAGCGCTTGGCGATCTCGTCGGCGAGGCGCACGGCGCGCTCGGCGAGCTCGTCGCGAGTGGCGGACAGCATCCGCAGTGTGGGGATCTCACGTGCGGCGCGCTCGGGCTCGAGGTAGAGCCGCAGGGTCGTCTCGAGCGCCGCGAGTGTCATCTTGTCGAGGCGCACCGCGCGGGCGAGCGGGTGCTTCTTCAGCGCGGTGATGACGTGCCGTTTGCCGGCGAGGACGCCGGCCTGCGGACCGCCGAGCAGTTTGTCGCCCGAGCATGTCACCACATCCGCACCGGCGGTCACGCTCTCGCCGACGGTCGGCTCGTACGGCAGGCCCCACGCGCGCAGGTCCACCAGCACACCGGAGCCCTGGTCCTCCATGACCGGGACGCCGTGCTTCGCGCCGAGTTCGACGAGCTGCTCGAGCGGCACCTCCTCGGTGAAGCCCACCACGCGGTAGTTGCTCGAGTGCACCTTCAGCAGCAGGCCGGTGCGCTCGGTGACGGCGCTCTCGTAGTCGCGCAGGTGCGTCTTGTTCGTGGTGCCGACCTCGATCATCGTGGCACCCGACTCGGCCATGACATCCGGTACGCGGAACGAGCCCCCGATCTCGACGAGCTGGCCTCGGCTGACGATCGCCTCGCGCCCGCGAGCGAGCCTGGCGAGCGCGAGCAGGACGGCGGCCGCGTTGTTGTTGACGGCCATCGCCGCCTCGGCGCCGGTCAGACGGCAGATGAGAGCCTCGACGTGCACGTGGCGCGAGCCGCGCTCCCCGCTCTCCACGTCGTACTCGAGGGTGGAGTAGCCGCGCGCCACCTCGGCCACGGCGTCCACCGCGGCGTCCGCGAGCGGCGAGCGCCCGAGATTGGTGTGCACGACGATCCCGGTCGCGTTGATGACGCGCCGGAGCGAACGGCGGGCCTTCGCGCGCGCGATCCGGATGGCCTCGGCCGCCACGGCGTCCGCGCCGGCGTCCGCCTCGTGTCCCTCGAGCAGGGACCCTCGCACCGCCTCGACCGCCTCGCGCACCGCGTCGACGACGAGCGCGCGCGGCACCTCGCCCGCGAGCGCGGCGATGTCCTCGCGCTCGAGCAATGCGTCGACCTTCGGGAGCTGCCGCAAGCGTTCCTGCACGTCCATACGAGCCAGTGTACCCGAGCGCGCGGGCGCTTCAGGCGATGGTGACGATGTCGTCGGCGCCGAGCAGGGCCGCCACGCTGTCCGGCATCGCCCCCACATCACCTACGCTGAGCGACTCCTTCAGGCCGAGGAAATCGAGGCAGGTTCCACAGACGCGGACGGGCACGCCCTTCTCCGCGAGCAGACGCAGGTCATCGAGGGACTCGGAGCCCTCGCAGGCCAGGCGCACGCCGCCGTTCATGAGCATGACGGCCGCGGGCGGCTCGTCGTTGCGCGCCACCGCGTAGAGGAGGTTGCGCATGAGCAGCCGGCCGAGCTCCTCGTCGCCGGAACCGACACGGTCGGACAGTATCAGGATCCGCTTGGCCATCGTTCCCTCTCCTCGTGGTCTCATCAGCCGTTCGCGGCGCTGGCGCTGAGCGCCGCTCCGAGCGCTCCCACCGTCTGTGCATTCTCGGGCACGAGCACGTCGCCGTCGAATCCCGCGCGTACCAGTTCCACCATCGCGGCGTTGTTCGCCACGCCGCCCGCGAACACCAGCGGGCCGCGCGCGCGGACTCGCCCGAGCGCGGTGCACGTGCGCCCGGCAACGGACTCGTGCAGCCCGCGCGCGATGCGAGCGCGGTCCTCACCGCGGTGGACCAGCCCGGTCACCTCGCTCTCGGCGAAGACGGTGCACATCGACGAGATGCCGACGCCGCTGCGAGCGGTCAGCGCCTCGGTCGCCATCTGGTCGAGCCCGAAGCCGAGCGCGCGTGCCATCACCTCGAGGAACCTGCCGGTACCGGCCGCGCACTTGTCGTTCATCTCGAAGTCGGCGACCTTGCCATCCTCTCCGAGCGAGATCACCTTCGTGTCCTGGCCGCCGATGTCGAGCACGCTGCCGGCTCCGGGGAAGAGGTGGGCCGCCCCACGCGCGTAGGCGGTGATCTCCGTGACCACCTCGGCCCCGAACGCGTCCCGCGCAACGTGGCGACCGTAGCCGGTGGCGACCAGCCGGTCGAAGCGCGCCCGCGTGAGCAGCGCCTCCGCCACCGCGCGCGGGTCGAACCCCGTGTCCGTCACCACGTGGTCGGCGACGCGCCCGTCCTCGAGCCAGACCGCATCGACCGTCCGCGATCCGATGTCCAGCCCGAGGACGAGCACGCCGCCTGCGCCCCTCTACAGCATCTCGAGGAACGCCTCGATGCGCGTGGAGAGCTGACCGACATCCTCGGCCGAGTAGTCGGTGTCGATCTTGAGGAACGGCACGCCCACGTCACGCGCGGCCCGCTCGACCTGCACAGCCTCGATCTGGTACGGGCCGCAGAACTGCAGCGAGTAGTGGACGATGCCGTCGGCCCCCAGATCCGAGGCCATCTGCACAACATCGCTGCACCGCGCGTCGTTCGGCGTGAAGCAGGCGCAGTTGATGCCGAGGTACTTGTCGGCCACTTCGTCGATCATCTCGTCGAGCGAGGCTCCGGGCGTCTCGGGCACGAGGGTATCGTAGTAGCGGGAGCCGGTGCACATCTCCTCGCCGACGACCACGCCGCCCGCCTTCTCGATGATGTCGTGGGTCTTCCAGTTGGGGATGGCCATCGGGCTGCCGGTGAGCACCACGCGCTTGGCACCCTTCGCGGCGGCGCCCTCACCGGCGGCGACGCGCGCGTCGAGCTCGTCGGCGATCGTGTTCACCATAGCCGTGAAACGCGGCACGTCGTCGTAGAAGGCGACCTGCGTGGCGAGCAGAGCGTCCTTGCCCGAGATGGGGGCCGGGTCGGCGGCACGCGCAGCCGCGATGCGCTGGAGAGCGCGTCGCTTGCCGTTCACCTCGGCGATGGCTGCTGTCAGCGACTCGGCGGTCATCGTTTTGCCGGTGAGCTCCTCGAGCCTCATCACGAACTCGCGGACCTCGGCCCGCCAGAACTCCCGATCGCGGTCGCGCTTCATCTGCGGGAGCTCCATGACGTACACGTCGGCCATCTCGCCGAGCAGCTCGTAGGCCTTCTTCTTGCCGTCGCAGGTGGTCTCGCCGACGAGCAGGTCCGCGCTCTCCACGTACGGGCAGACGCGGTCCATCTTGAAGCCCATGAACGACTTGATGAGCGCGCAGGTGTTGCGCGGGAGCACCTTCTCGACCTCGTTGTATCCCCACTCGGCGCCGGCGCACAGGCCGACACCGACGGCACCGTGCGCGCGGATGATCTCCTCGGGGACGTAGAGGCAGAACGTGCCGACGACCTTGCCCCCGGCGGTCTTGTGGTCGACGAGCTCCTTGATGCGCAGACCGTGGATCTCGGACATGACGAAGTCGAAATAGGCCATGCCCGCGGGCCGGTCGCTCTGCGTGAGGTAGGCGTTCTCGTACATCGTCGGGATGGCGTTCATCAGCGCGCAGTGCGCCGGCAGGTTCATCCCGAGCTCGGCCCACATCCGGCCGTAGTCGGTCGCCACGTTCTCGCTCATGCTTCTCCCATCTACAGGAACAGGTGGGGGTAAGCATAAGCATATCGGATGGCACGATTCAATAGGTCTGATTAAACCTGAACCTCAGCGCACGGAGACCCGGCCCGCCTCGCCCTCGGCCATCCGGCCCACGACCGCGCCCCACTCCCCGCGCTCCTCGAGCGCGCCGAGCAGCTCGTCGGCCCGGGTGGGCTCGACCGCCATCAGCAGACCGCCGCTCGTCTGGGGATCACAGAGCACGAGCCGCCACGTCTCATCGGCCGAGCCCCACTCCACGTGCGGGTCCACGTGCGCCACCACATCCTTCGCGCGACCGGGCCAGACACCGTCGCGCGCGTAGTCCAGCGCGCCCTCGAACACCGGCACGCTGCCCAGATCGATCTCGGCCGCGCACCCGCTCCCGAGCGCCATCTCGCGCAGGTGGCCGAGCAGCCCGAAGCCGGTGACGTCGGTGCCGGCATGCACGCCGACCGCCACCATCGCCTCGCTCGCCGCGGCGTTCAGGTGCGCCATCGACTCGATGACGTCATGCAGGGACTCCTCGGACTCCAGCCCCCGCTTGAGCGCGGTGTTCATGATGCCGACGCCGATGCGCTTGGTGAGCACGAGCAGGTCGCCGGGGCGCGCGCCGATGTTCCGCACCACGCGCGCGGGGTCCGCCTCCCCCATCACCGACAGGCCGTACTTGGGCTCGTCGTCGTCGATGGTGTGTCCGCCGACGATGACCGCGCCCGCCTCGCGCACCTTGTCCGCACCGCCGCGCAGGACCTCGGCGACGACCTCGGCATCCATCGCGCACGGGAAGGCGAGCAGGTTCATCGCGGTGAGCGGACGGCCGCCCATCGCGTAGATGTCGGAGAGAGCGTTGGCCGCCGTGATGCGCCCGAAGTCGTAGGGGTCGTCCACCATCGGCGTGAAGAAGTCGACGGTGAGCAGGACCGCCCGGTCGCCGAGCATGTAGACGGCGGCGTCGTCGCTGGTCTCGAAGCCCACCATGAGCGCCGTGGACGTGCCGGGCGCGATCCTGTCGAGCACGGCCGCGAGGTCCCCCGGACCCCACTTCGCCGCTCAACCGGCCTTGCTCGACAGCGCCGTCAGGCGGATGCGCTCGCGCTCGCTCACGCAGGCGCTACCCTTCGAGGTGCGACAGGTCGAGGTCGGCGGGGAACGTCGGGGAGGGCTTGGCGAAGAGGAACCCCTGTGCGTATCCCACGCCCAGCTCCCGGATGCGGCGCAGCTCGCCTTCCGTCTCGATGCCCTCAGCTACGAGCTTGACGCCGATGCGCTGCGCGAACATCACGATGCTCTCGACGAGGTGCGAGCGAACCTCGTCGGTATCGACGCCGCGCACGAGCGACATGTCGATCTTGAGCCACTCCGGACGCACCTCGGCGAGCACCTGGAGCGAGCCGTACCCGGCACCCGCGTCGTCCACGGCCACGGCGAAGCCCATCGCGCGCAGATGCTCGAGGGTGGCGCGGAACGTGCGGAAGTCGTCGATGGCGGTGCGCTCGGTTATCTCGAGCACGATCTGCTGAGGGTCGAGCCCCGCTTCGGACAGGACCGAGCCGAACATGACGTCGCGCAGCTCCGGGTCGGCCACCGCCTCGGGCTCGATGTTGATGAACATGAGCCGGCGGTCCGGCATGGTACGCGCCGCCTGCAACGCCTTCTTGCGGCAGAGGCGCTCGAGACGGAAGACCAGGTCGGCGTCGTAGGCGGCGTCGAACAGCTTGTCCGGCCGCTCGAACTCCCCGCCCTCCGGCCCCCGCGAGAGTGCCTCGTAACCCACCACGCTCATGTCCGCCAAGTCGATGACCGGGTGCACGAGCGTCGAGATCTGCTCGGAGTCGATGATCGCGCGCAATCTGCGCTTGCGCTCCTCGGCATCGACCGCCTCACGGCCATAGCTCTCGGACAGCGCCCGGTCGAGCCCCTCGTGCACGAGCCGCTCGAGACGCGCGTTCGCGTCGTGGCCCATCGTGGCGGCGCCGGCGTAGCAGCCGAACTTCTTGAACAGCGAGGGCTCGATGCGCTTCGCGAGCTCCTCACGGAGCCGCGTCTCGATGCGGCGCACGAGCGCCTCGAGCGCGTCGGGGTCCATGCGGTCCGAGTCGCGCGGCGGCGAGAGCACGATGACGAACGCGTTGCCCGAGATCATGAGCTCGGCCACGATGTCGGAGTCGCGCAGGTCGGTGCCGGCGATGCCCTCGAGGGTCTCGGCGATCTTGAACATCACCTCGTCGAACGCCTTCCAGCCGTAGATCTCCTCGATCTTGCTGTAGCGCACGACGTTGAGGCACAGCAGCGACACCTCGCCGCGCTCCTCGAGCAGCACGCGGATGCGCGGGAACAGCAGCGGCGTGGTGGGCAGACCGGTGACCGGGTCGAACAGCAGCCCGCGTATCTCCGGATGCTGCTCGATCACCTGGTTGAGTTCGAGCCACGACTCCAGCAGGCTGTGCCGGGTCAGCGGAGACGAGGACATGCGACGCTCCTCCCTACAGAGGGTCCGCAGACGAGTCTACCACCGGCGCGGGACGCTCACGCGTAGGTGAGCCTCAGCGCGGCGGCACCGTTGGCCGCGAGCGGGACGCCGAACGAGACGCCCCCGACGGCGGCCGGCTGACCCCCGCGCACGTCGGCGATGGAGGCCACCGGGCGATCGAGCGTGAGGCCCGCCGTCAGCTTCTCGGGCGAGTGGTTGAGCAGCAGGACGATATCGTCACGCTCGCCGTTGAACATGGCGATCTCCACGGTCGGCTTGTCGCAGAGCGCAGGCGCCCCGCACCCGGCTGCGCGGGCCACCGCGCCGTACACGGAACGCAGCATGTGCTTGGCCTGCGCAGGCGGGGACCACGGGTCGCCCTGGGCCAGCGCGCGCTCGATCGGCACCGCCACGAACACCGCGCGGCCCTGCCCCGCCTGGTTCAGCGTGAGCAGCGGGCTGCCCTTCGCGTCGGTGGCCACGACGGTGGCGCCGCCGTGCCCGAGCAGGGCGTAGTGCGGCACCTCCAGCGGGCAGTCAAACGAGGTCAGCGCCCCGAGCATCTCGGGCTGGGCGACGCGCAAGGAGAGCTGCGCGCGCGCGCCCGAGTCGCCGAGGAACTCCATGCCGAACAGGTCCCGGGCGGCCGGGTGCAGGTCGCCGCCACCGTAGGAGAAGACGATCGAGCCGCCTCCCTGCACGAACGCCGCGAGCCGCTCCCATGTGGCCTCGGACAGGTCGAAGACGCTTGGCACGACGAGCACCGAGTACGCCGCGAACTCGTCGGACTCGCGGACCACGGCGACCGGGACGTGCGCCTCCTTCGCGGCGATGTAGGCCTGCAGGCAGGAGCGGGGGTCGTAGAGGCCCGCGAGGTTCGGCAGCGGCTCGTAGCGCTCGGCGGGCATCAGGACCGCGGTGCGCTCGGGCAGGAGGGTGTAGCGCTTGAGGTCGATGTGCGCGGCGGCGCGGGTGAACTGGCGCACCTCGGCCCAGGCGGGCTTCGGGCGGCCGCCGGTGTCCGCGAGGCCGACGGCGACCTCCCACGGGTCCAGGAAGTACGGCTCGCGGCGCTCGACGTCAAGGTCCTTGTAGCGCCGCAGGATCACACCGCCGGCCCGGTTCATCAGCGCCGAGTACAGCACCGTGCGGACGTAGGCGGCCTCCTCCCACGGCGAGTTCTCGAGCGACTGCACGCCCACCTCGTCCAGGACGACCGGCAGGCCGCGGGCGGCCGAGCGCAACAGGAACGAGTCGA
>PNNM01000006.1 GCA_013824215.1 Coriobacteriaceae bacterium | reverse complement strand
CGCCAGTTCTACAACGACTCGGTCATGAGCTTCAACACCGGCATCCAGGCGTTCCCGGCCAACCTCGTCGCCGGCATCTTCGGCTTCTCGGCTCGCGAGTACTTCGAGATCGAGGAAGCCGCCAAAGAAACGCCGAAGGTCCAGTTCTAGACTGCCGATGGCGTGTTCGACCAGGTAGCATCGAACAAACTGAAGAGCACGATGCTCATGACGGGCTTCGTGCTCTTCGTCATCCTGCTCGGGTTCGTGTTCGACGAGATCTCGGGCGCGGGCGGGGCGCTGTCGTTCTGCTTCTTCTTCATCGCGCTCTTCTCGGCGGTCGGCTCCTACTGGTACTCGGACCGCATCGTCCTCGGGATGAGCCGGGCGCGTCAGGTGACCAAGGACAGCCCTCAGGGGGCGCAGATAGTGAACCATATCGAGGGCCTCGCGATCGCCTCGGGTCTGCCGGTGCCGCCCTCCGTCTATGTGATCGAGGACCCCGCTCCGAACGCGTTCGCCACGGGGCGCGACCCGCAGCATGCCGCGATCGCGCTCACCACAGGCCTGCTCGAGAAGATGGGCCGCTACGAGCTCGAGGGTGTCATCGCCCACGAGCTCTCGCACATCATCAACTACGACACCCGGCTGCAGATGCTGACGGCCGTGCTCGCCGGCACGGTCGCGTACGTCTCCGAGTGGATGGCGCGCTCGATCATCTGGGGCGGCATCGACGAGGACCGGGGCGGCAATGCCGGGCTGGCGGCCGTCGGACTCGTGCTCGCGCTGCTCGCGCCGGTGGCCGCGCTCGTGATGCGGATGGCGATCTCGCGCAAGCGTGAGTACCTGGCGGACGCGAACGCGGCCGTGCTCACACGGTACCCGGACGGTCTGGCCGAGGCGCTGCGCAAGATCGCGGCCGACCCGGCGCCCCTGCGGGTGGCGAACCGTGCGACCGAGCCGCTGTGGATCTACAACCCGCTCAAGGACCGCCGCAAGGGGCTGGACCGCCTCTTCGACACGCATCCGCCCATCGAGGAGCGGATCCGCAGGCTGGAGGCGATGTGACGTGGCGGCACTGGCGTATCCCGGGCTCGATCCGGTCGCGTTCGCAGTGGGGCCGGTGGAGGTCCGCTGGTACGGCCTCGCCTACGTGCTGGGCCTCGTGGGGGCGGCCCTCGTCCTGCGCCGGCTGAACCGCACGTGGTGTATGGGCCTGTCCGACGACGACGTCGTGGAGGTGTTGCTCGCTGCGACGCTGGGTGTCGTGCTCGGCGCTCGGCTCGGCTACGTGCTCTTCTACGACCCGGGCTACTACCTGTCGCACCCGCTCGAGGTCCTGCGCGTCTGGAGCGGCGGCATGTCCTTCCACGGCGGGCTGGCCGGGATCATGGTCGCCGCGTGGGTCGAGAGCCGGCGTCTCAAAGTGACCTTCCTGCGTCTGTGCGACGCGGGCGCCGTCGGCGCGCCCATCGGCCTGTTGCTGGGACGTCTCGCCAACTTCGCGAAGCCCGAGCTTTGGGGCCGGGTCACCGGGGTCTCCTGGGGCATGGTGTTCCCGGGCGCGGGGCCGCTGGCAAGGCATCCCAGCCAGCTGTACGAGGCGGCTCTCGAGGGGGCGGTGCTGCTCGTCGTCCTGCTCCTGCTGTCCCGGCGCCGCAGACCGGACGGGTTCATGATCGGCACGATGGTCTGTCTCTACGGGGCGTTCCGCATCTTCGTCGAGTTCTTCCGCGAGCCGGACGCGCAGATAGGCTTCCTGCTGCCGGGGGCCACGATGGGGCAGGTGCTCTCGCTGCCGCTCGTCGCCGCCGGGGCCTGGCTCGTGTGGCGGGCGCTCCGCGAGGAGCGGACGGCGGGCGGAGACGGCTAGCTGTCCGCTCGGTCCTCGCAGATACGGTCGGGGCGCTTCCAGCACGGCTCCGCGCGCTCCAGGCACTTCACGGTCTCCCCGGGCAAGAGTGGTCGCAGCGGGGTGCAGTTGGCGCAGTAGAAACTCGGGAAGGCGCCGACCACGTCCTTGAGCTCCGGGTCCCGGTAGGGGTCCGGATCGGGCTGCTCTATCACGTGGAGGAGCCGGCAGGGCATCGGCGCGCCTTTTCGCCATCGGGTCTCGCAGAATGTATCGGACGCGGGCCGCTCGCCGCAAACCGCGTGCCGTCCGCAACCGGCGGCCGGGGTGTCCGCTTGACCACCCCCGAGGCGCCACGTACCCTTTCGCGGAGCATGGTCACGTTCCCCACCACACGCGGGCTTCGCGCCCTGGCGGCGTTGTGCCTCTCGATCGCGCTGGTCGCGGTCGTGGGTTGCCGTGCGCCTGCCGAGGTGACCTCCCCGTGGCCCAAGACGGATGCCGAGAGGGTCGTGCCCAAGCCCGCCGAGCCGTCACGATGGCCGCTGACGGGCCTGGACGCACCCAGTGATGCCGCCGTGTCCAGGAGGGTCGTCTCGGTGAAGGTCGAGAACGCCCCCGAAGCGCGTCCTCAGACCGCGCTGCAGTTCGCGGACGTCGTCTACGAGTCGCTGGTCGAGGGCGGCATCACGCGGTTCAACGCGGTCTATCACTCCCAGAGCCCGCCGCTCATCGGACCGGTCCGCAGCGCCCGCATCTCCGACACGCACATCGTGCCGCAGTACCACGCGCTCTTCGTCTTCTCGGGTTCGAGCAGCTCGGTCGGAGCGAAGATCCGCAAGGCGGGCATCGAGAACCTCTCCGAGGACGCGGGGATCACGAAGTGCTACACGCGCGTCACGTTCAAGAGCGCGCCGCACAACCTGTTCGTGAACATCGAGAAGGCCCGCCAGGTCGCCAAGTCCAAGGGCTGGCCGACGACCCAGAAGCTCAGGCCGTTCGCGTTCGAGCGGCGCAGCAGGCCCGGCACTTTCACGGTCACGAGGATCACGGTGCCGTTCTCCCCGGCGAACAAGGTGGTCTGGATGTACGACGCCAAGGCGCGGACGTACAAGCGGGTCAACAACGGCAAGCCGCACATGGACGCCGCCACCGAAAAGCAGCTCGAGGCGCGCAACGTGGTGGTCCTGTGGGCGAAGACGCATGCCACAGGCAGCCGCGACGCGGCCGGGACCACGACGCTCGACATCAACCTGACCGGGTCGGGCCGCGCCACACTGTTCCGTGGCGGCCAGCGCTTCGACTGCACCTGGGCCGCGAACGGCTCCCCGCCGGTGCTGAAGGCCGAGGACGGGTCCACCGTCCGCCTCGCGCAGGGCAACACCTGGTTCCAGGTGGTCCCGACGAACATCAACATCGCGATGCAATAGGTGCGGTTCGCCGCGGTCTCCTCGGTTGTCCCGCGGTTTGCCCGCGGGTAGAATCACTAGGTCCAAGCCCCGACAGCGCCGCGCGTGCGGATCGCTCGCCTGCGCAGGCACACCGAAGGAGTCGCATCGCCCGTGAACGGCAACCCCGAGACCGGCACGCTCCGTGTCAAGACCGGCCTGGCCGAGATGCTCAAAGGCGGCGTCATCATGGACGTCGTCAACGCCGAGCAGGCGAAGATCGCCGAGGACGCGGGCGCTGTGGCGGTCATGGCGCTCGAGCGTGTGCCCGCCGACATCCGCGCGACGGGCGGCGTCGCCCGCATGGCCGACCCGCTCAAGGTGCGCGAGATCATCGAGGTGGTGTCGATCCCCGTCATGGCGAAGTGTCGCATCGGGCACTTCGTCGAGGCGCAGGTCCTCGAATCGCTGAAGGTGGACTACATCGACGAGTCCGAGGTCCTGACACCCGCGGACGAGGAGTTCCACGTCGACAAGTGGGCCTTCAAGATCCCGTTCGTCTGCGGCGCGCGCGATCTGGGCGAGGCTCTGCGGCGCATCGACGAGGGCGCGGCCATGATACGCACGAAGGGCGAGCCCGGCACCGGCAACGTGGTCGAGGCGGTGCGTCACATGCGCAAGGTGCTCCGTGACATAGAGACGGTGCGTTCCGCCGCCGATGCGGACATCGCCGAGTTGGCCGAGCAGATGCGCGTGCCGGCGGCGCTCGTCTCCTGGGTGCGCGAGAACGGGACCCTGCCGGTCGTCAACTTCGCGGCGGGCGGCATCGCGACCCCGTCGGACGCGGCGCTCATGATGCAGCTCGGCTGCGACGGCATCTTCGTCGGCTCAGGCGTCTTCAAGAGCGGGAACCCGGCTCAGCGTGCCCGCGCGATCGTCGAGGCGACCACGCACTTCGAGGACGCAGACGTGATCGCCCGCGTCTCCGAGAACATCGGCGAGCCGATGGTCGGCATCAACATCCCGGAGATCCCGCCCGCGGAGCGGATGCAGGAGCGGGGCTGGTAGCGTGCGGATCGGCGTCCTCGCCCTGCAGGGGGCGTTCCGCGAGCACATCATGACCTTGGAGGCGCTCGGGGCGGGAACGGTCGCCGTGCGCAAACCCGAGCAGCTGGACGACCTGTCGGGGCTCATCGTCCCGGGCGGCGAGTCCACCGCCATCGGCAAACTCATGGACGCGTACGGCTTCTACGACCCGATCCGCCAGCAGCACGGCGCCGGCATGGCGCTGTGGGGCACGTGCGCCGGGGCGATCCTGCTGGCGCGGACCGTTGTCGACGCGGTGCCCGGCCAGGAGCCCCTGGCGCTGATGGACATCGAGGTGCGGCGGAACGCCTACGGTCGGCAGATCGACTCGTTCGAGGCGGACCTCGCGTTCCACGGGATGGACGAGCCGTTCCGCGGGGTGTTCATCCGAGCCCCGTGGATCGAGTCGGTCGGCGAGGGCGTCGAGATCCTCGCCGAGCACGACGGGGTCATCGTGGCGGCCCGTCAGTACGATCTCCTGGCGACCACCTTCCACCCCGAACTCACCGGCGACCCCCGCGTCCACCGCTACTTCCTCGACGAGGTCGTGGGCGCGGAGCGCCGCATCCCCTAGGCGCGACAAGGAAGCGGAGACAAGGATGTCCGGACACTCGAAATGGGCGACCACGAAGCACCGCAAAGCGGCGCAGGACAAGAAGCGCTCGGCGCTGTTCAGCAAGCTGTCGCGCGTGATCACGGTGGCGGCCAAGACCGGCGGTGACCCCAGTCCCGAGAACAACGCCTCGCTGGCAGCAGCCGTCGAGAAGGCCAAGTCATACTCGCTGCCGAAGGACAGGATCCAGGTCGCCATCGACAAGGCGTTCGGCGCCGGCGCCGACGCGGCCAACTACGAGGAGGTCGTCTACGAGGGCTACGGCCCGGCGGGTGCGGCGATCTACATGGAGGCGCTCACCGACAACCGCAACCGTACGGCTGCCGACGTGCGGTCCGCGTTCACCCGCGCTGGCGGGAACCTCGGCGCGACAGGGTCCGTGGCGTTCCAGTTCGTCCGCAAAGGCGAGATCTCGGTCGAGCGGGCCGGAGCTCCGGACGAGGACGAGCTGCTCATGCTCGTCGCCGACGCGGGCGGGGACGACCTGGAGGAGGGCGCCGAGGAGTGGCTCGTCTACACCGCGCCCGCGGAGGTCATGGCGGTCAAGACCGCGCTCGGGGCCGCCGGTGTGCCGGTCAAGGGCGCCGAACTGATCATGGAGCCGGTGACCACCACCGCGATGTCGCTCGAGGACGCCAAGAAGGTTCTGCGACTCGTGGACGCGCTGGAGGAGCTCGACGACATCCAGAGTGTCTACCACACCATGGAGCTGACCGAGGAGATCGCTGAGGCTCTCGAGTAGGGGCCTCTCTAGGGACCGTCCCCGTGCCAGCCGTGCTTCGAGCACGTCACGCGAGGCATCTGCGGATCCCACGTGAGCGTGTACTTCCCCCCGACTTGCACTCGGGGAGTGTGGCGATGTAGCGCGGTACCAGGACGGCGGGATCGTTGACAGGCTGGTCCTCGTTCTCGACGGACCACACGAGCGCAGCCCTCTCGACCATGATCTGGTCGTTCCAGCATCGCGCCACGTTGCCTGCCTCGGCGCCGGCGTTCACCGCGTTGCGGGCGCTCAGCAGCCAGATACCGGCGCCGAGCAGGATCGCCGCGAGTGTCACCCCGCCGATGCCGAGGATCGGACCCATGGGTCTCGTCGCTGGCGAGACAGGAGCGGCCGGGGACTCGGGGGCTGCTTCGGCGCGGGCGCAGAACGGACAGCGTTCGTAGCTGTCGAGGAATTCGTGCCCGCACGTCGCACATTCCGCCATGGGGACAGCGTAGCGAATCACGAGGCGGAGCGCCTGCGCAGGATGCGAACGAAACCCGAACACGACGCCAACCCGCGCCCCACGCGCCGGGACGATACTCCATTTGCAGGTGGTCGTCTCGAACCGGGAGGGTGAGCAGGATGATCGTTGTGACAGCGGTTCTCATCATCGGGCTGTTCGTCGTGCTCGCTGCAGCCGTCGTCTTGGGCGTCGCATTCGTCGGGGCGTTCGTGTGGGCGCTCGTGCAGGACAGACGCGAGAGTGCCGTGGCCGAGCGCTGGTCCAGGCGCGTCGCGCGCCCTGTCCCTGCTCCGCGGCGTCAGCACAGCGCGGCCTGAACCTGTGGGACCGGGCTGACCGGTCCGGCGCTTTACGCTCCTCCATCGGGCGGCTATCCTGAACATATGTTCGATAGTCCGCGCGGCGATGGGAGCGGCGTGAT
This sequence comes from Coriobacteriaceae bacterium, assembly GCA_013824215.1. GTDB lineage: Bacteria > Actinomycetota > Coriobacteriia > Anaerosomatales > D1FN1-002 > PNNM01. The sequence goes on along the minus strand of PNNM01000006.1, from coordinate 20,797 downwards.
CATCCTCGGGATCGACCCCGGTCTGCTCAACACCGGGTGGGGAGTCGTCGAGTCCGAGGGAGCCCGCCTACGGTGCGTCGCGTACGGGTGCATCACCACCAGGTCCGCCGATCCGCTCCCCGAGCGCCTGGCGCAGGTCCACGACGAGATCGGCGCCGCCATCGCGCGCTATTCGCCCGCCGAGTGCGCTCTCGAGAGCGTCTTCTTCGGCACCAACGCCAAGTCGGCGTTCGCCACCGGCCAGGCACGCGGGGCCGCCATCATGGCCATGTGCGGACGCGGTCTGGCACTCGGGGAGTACTCCCCGGTCCAGGTCAAGAAAGCGGTCGTGGGCGCCGGACGCGCCGAGAAGGACCAGGTCGCCTACATGGTGCGGGTCCTGTTGGGTCTTCCCGACCTTCCCAAGCCCGACCATGCCGCGGACGCGCTCGCCGTTGCGATCTGCCACGCGCACTCGCGCGAGGGTCACGCGCTCGCGGGGGCGTCGCGGTGATCTCGTTCCTGACCGGCACGGTCGCTGGCATGGGCGACGGGTTCGCGCTCATCGAGGTGCACGGTGTGGGCTACCGCGTGGCCATGTCCACCTCATCGCTGGCCGCCCTGCCGCGCGAGGGCGACGAGGTCACGGTGCATACCCACCTGCACGTCCGCGAGGATGAGATGTCGCTGTTCGGGTTCGAGTCGGTCGCCGAGCGCGAGGCGTTCGAGCTGCTCATCAGCATCTCGGGTGTGGGCCCGAAGCTCGCGCTCGCCGTCCTGTCCTCGCTGCGACCCGACGCGCTCGCCGAGGCCGTGGCGCGCGACGACGCCGGACTCATCGCCACCGTCCCCGGGGTGGGGAAGAAGACCGCCTCGCGCATCATCCTCGACCTGAAAGACAGGCTCGGCGTGCCCGACAGGCTCGCGGGCGGTCCGTCGGCGGCGCCGGACGCGATCGACGAAGCGCGCCAGGCCCTGCTGTCGATGGGCTTCACCGCCGCCGAGATCGCTGTCGCCGTGACCGGCTACGAAGGCGGCCGGGACGACGCGCAAGCGCTGCTCAGGTACGCCTTGCGACGGCTCGGAGGCGGCGTGTGAGCACGACGTGGGAGGCCCCGCAGGAACCTGAACGTCTGGTCTCGGCCGAGTTCACCGAGGACGACCTGGAGATCGACCGCTCACTCCGGCCCCGCCGGCTCGACGAGTACCTGGGCCAGCAGCGCGTGAAGGAGAACCTCGCGGTGCTCATCGAGGCGGCCGCCCAGCGCGACGAGGCGCTGGACCACATCCTGCTGTCAGGCCCGCCCGGCCTCGGCAAGACCACGCTGGCGGGCGTCATCGCCAACGAGCTGGGCGTGCGCATGAAGCAGACGAGCGGGCCGGCGATCGAGCGTGCGGGCGACCTTGCGGCGGTACTGACCAACCTCGAGGAGCGCGACGTGCTCTTCGTCGACGAGATACACCGCCTCAACCGGCCGGTCGAGGAGATCCTCTACCCCGCGATGGAGGACTTCCAGATCGACATCATCATCGGCAAAGGGCCGGCGGCGCGCTCCTTGCGACTGGACCTGCCGCGCTTCACGCTCATCGGCGCCACGACGCGGACCGGCCTGCTCACCGGGCCGCTGCGAGACCGGTTCGGCATGGCGTTCCGGCTCGACTACTACTCTCCCGGGGAGCTCGAGGCCATCGTGCGGCGCTCGGCTGGGATCCTCGGCGTGGAGGTCGATACGCAAGGTGCGGCCGAGATAGCGCGCCGCTCGCGAGGGACGCCGCGGCTCGCGAACCGTCTGCTCAAGCGGGTGCGCGACTACGCGCAGGTGCGTCACTCGGGACGCGTGACCGAGGACATCGCCGCCGAGGCGCTCGCGTTCTTCGAGGTCGACCACATGGGTCTCGACAGGATGGACCTCGCCATCCTCGAGACGCTCGCGGTCAAGTTCAGCGGCAGACCCGTGGGGCTCAACACGCTCGCGGCCGCGGTGGGCGAGGAGGCCGACACGCTCGAGGACGTCTACGAGCCGTATCTGCTCCAACTGGGCTTCCTGATGCGCACGCCGAAGGGCCGTCAGGTCACGTCGAGGGCATACGGGCATCTGGGGGTCGCGGCGCCGCTGGACACGACGTCGCCGCGCGGGCTCTTCTAGCCCTACGGGGGTGGAAGGAAGCCGGTTCGCTTTCGGCCCGGGATTCGCGTACACTGCGCATGCGGGCCCGATCCGTGGCCCGTACGTTTGCGGTGTGACACTCCGCTTTCGTTGCGGATGGTCGCATCGCTTTGTTTTGCCCCCGATGGAGGGGGCGGGAAGTAGGCATGGAATGGCTAACGGTACAGTGAAGTGGTTCAACCCGGACAAGGGCTACGGCTTCATCTCGCCCGAAGAGGGCGAGGATGTCTTCGTCCACTTCAGCGAGATCCAGGGCGAGGGCTTCAAGACCCTCGACGAGGGCCAGGCCGTGGTGTTCGACATCACGACGGGCCAGAACGGCAAGCAGCAGGCGAGCAACGTCCGCAAGGCGTAGATACGCCGAGCGTGTCTCGATAGCGCTGCCGAAGGGCGGTTCCCGCGAGGGGGCCGCCCTTCTCGTTGCGACGTTCGGGGGCGCGGGACACGCCGGTCGGGCGGAGCGGGACGAAGGCGCTCCCCCGCGTAGCGTGCTCGCCTATACTCGGGCGCAAGGAGGACCGTCCGAGGGGGAGGTACGTGCCGAGGACCCGGGTAGGCGGCACCGTCGTGCGCACGCAGCCGCTGTGGGCGCGCGTGGACGCCAACCGCGTCAAGCTGAGCGTGTTCGTCGGCCTCTTCGTCGCCGGTTCGGCCCTCTTGCTCACGCTGGCGCTCGTCGCCGTGCCCGGCTACCTGCTGGCCTGGGGCGCCGGGCAGATCGAGCTGGCCGACGCGGCCGAGTGGTACGCGCGCATGCCGCTGGTCATCGGCGGGGCCTTCCTCGTGATGCTCGCTGTCGGCGCGATCATCGCGGCGGTGCAGCTCTCGAATGCCGAGGACTGGGTCCGCGCGCGTCTGAAAGGTCGCGACGTCGCCGAGGGCGAGGCTCCGCGGTTCGCCTCCACCGTCCACGACATGTCGCTCGCCGCCGGCCTGCCCGAGCCGCCCAGGATCGTAGTGCTCGACAGCCCGTCGGTGAACGCCTTCGCGGTGGGCACCACGCGCAGGCGGCCGCTCATCGGCGTGACACGCGGTCTGCTCGACGCGCTGACCGAGGGTGAGGAGCGCGCCGTCGTCGCGATGCTGACAGCGCGCATCGCGGCCGGCGACATCATGTTCGGGACGGCACTGGCCGCCCTCATGGGGCCGCTGAAGGCGATACGGGACTCGCGCAAGGCGCCCGAAGTCGCCAAGGAGGCGTGCTGCAGCTCGGGCGGCTGCTCCGGCGCGGACCTCGACGGCTGCGCGGACGGCTGCAGCGGGTGCGGCGATGTGGGCGGCTGCATCGGCGACCTGGACTCGGACTCGGCGAGCGGCTGCGCGAGCGTCGCGGTCGTCGTGTTGTTCCTCCTGCTTGTCGCGGCCCTGACCTACGCAGCCGTCATGACCGCGGCCTGGATCGTGACGCTGTGGGGCCGCGCCCTCCATCGCACGTCCTACGAGAAGGCCGATGCAGAGGGCATGCTGCTGCTGAAAGAGCCGGCACCCATGCTCACCGCACTGCGCAAAGCGGTCGTCTCGGAGAACAGGATCCTCGAGGGCGATCCGTCGTACGACGGCATCTTCTATGCGCCGACGAGCGGTCGGCCACAGGTCGAGCGCCTCGAGAAGCACCGCTTCAGGCGCCTGGCCGAGGTGCTCGGCACAGAAGGTGCGGTCGAGCTGCTCGAGCGGCCGCCTGCGGACCCGCCCAGAGGATCTCCGCCGAAACAGTAGGGATCGACACTCGTCTCGCTGGCGTCTCCCCCTGGAACACGCCACACGACGTTCATACCGCTTTGGCGGGATCGCCGGTGCGCTATGCTCGGCGACGTGTTCGTCTCGGTCGACAACGTCTCGAAGTCGTTCGGATCCCGCACGCTGTTCTCCGGCGTGTCGCTGCGCGTCGGCGCGCGCGACCGCATCGCGCTCGTGGGTCCGAACGGCGCAGGGAAGACGACGCTGCTCGAGATCATCGCGGGTGAGCAGTCGCCCGACGAGGGAAGCGTCGCGCGCGCGAAGGACGCCGTGATCGGATACCTCCGTCAGGAGGCGATCGAGATGACAGCGCCCACGGTCCTCGACGAGGTGCTCGCGGCGGCCGCGGACGTCACGTCGCTCGAGCACCGGCTCACCGCGCTCGAGGCGGAGTTGTCACTCGCCGACCCGGCCGACCACGACAGACTGCTCGCGGAGTACGGCCGCCTGAGCGACCGCTTCGAGCACGCCGGAGGGTACACCCTGGAGTCCGAGGCGCGCCGCGTGCTCGGCGGTCTCGGGATCCGCGAACGCGACTTCGGCAAGCATCCCAGCGAGTTCTCGGGCGGGCAGGGCATGCGGGTGGCCATGGCGCGCATGCTGTTCCGCTCTCCGGATGTGCTGCTGCTCGACGAGCCGACCAACCACCTCGACGTGGAGTCGGTGGTCTGGCTCGAGTCGTTCCTGCGCGGCTACGACGGCGCGGTCCTCATGGTCAGCCACGACCGTGAGTTCATCGTCGGCCTGGCGGATCGTGTGACGGAGCTGGAGCGGGGCCGGCTTGCGACGTACCCCGGCTCCTACCAGCGGTATCTGGCGGCGCGCGAGTTGGCGCTCGAGCAGTGGCGGGCGTCCTACGAGGCCCAACAGAAGGAGATCGCCCACATGGAGGCGTTCGTGGAACGCTTCCGAGCCAAGAACACCAAGGCGAGGCAGGCGCAGGACCGGATGCGCAAGCTCGAGCGGATCGAGCGCATCGAGCCGCCGCCCGCGGCCCGGAAGCAGGTGCGCTTCCGATTCCCTCAGCCGCCCAGGACCGGCGCCGAGGTCGTGCGCCTCGATGGGGTCCGCAAGGGCTACGGGGACCTCGTCGTCTACGACGGCCTCGACCTCACGCTCCTCCGGGGCGAGCGGGTGGCGCTCGTGGGCCCGAACGGCGCGGGGAAGTCCACCCTGCTCAAGCTGATAGCCGGAGCCCACGCGCCAGACTCGGGGGAGGTCCGATACGGCGTGCACGTCGAGGTCGCCTATTTCGCTCAGCACCAACTCGACGCACTCGACACCGCCAAGACGGTCCTGCGGGAGCTCATGGACGCGGCTCCCGACTGGAGGCAGGAGGAGGCGCGCTCGCTCCTCGGGGCGTTCCTCTTCCACGGTGCCGACGTGGACAAGAAGGTCGGCGTGCTCTCGGGAGGGGAGCGCGCGCGGCTGGCGCTCGCCAAGCTGCTCGTCCGGCCGGCGCCGCTGCTCTGCCTCGACGAGCCGACGAACCACCTCGACATGGACTCGTGCGACGTGCTGGAGGCGGCGCTGAAGCACTACAACGGGACCCTCGTGCTCATCACCCACGACCGGCACCTCATCAGGGCGGTGGCGACCAAGGTGGTGGAGGTTCTCGACGGCCGCGTCTCGGTCTACGACGGCGACTACGACCGCTACCTCTGGAAGAGCGAGCGCGTGTCGGCCGCCGGGGGGCCGTCGGAGCGGGGATCTGAGCCTCGAAGGGCGACACACTCGGCACAGACCCCCGCTCCGACGGCCCCGGCGGTCGGCGGGCGCAAGTCGCCGGAGCGGAAACGGGCCGAGGCGGAGGTGCGGAACCGGGCGTATCGCGAGGGCAAGGAGCTTTCACGGCGCGTCCAGGCGATCGAACGGGAACTCGAGCCGGCCCAGGCGCGGCACGACGAGCTGGTGACGCTCATGGCCGCGCCGGACTTCTACGCCGACAAGGACGTCTTCTTGCCCGCGCTCGAGGAGTACAACAGCCTGAAGGCACGCATCGAGGCACTCGTGTCGGAGTGGTCGGAGGTCGCCTCGGCACTCGAGGAGACCCGTCGCAGCTAGGAGGTCCGTGGTGGGCGTGAGGATGCCGGTGCTGCTCGTCGTGATGATCTTGTGCCTCGGCGGGTGCTCGACGTTGCGTCAGGCGGCTGCCCCCTGCGGGAGTTGGGGGACCACGACCGCTCCCGTGGGGAGCGTCGCCGCATCAGGTTCCGCCGCCGGCGCGGCCCTTCCCCGTGAGGACTCCTCCGGCGCGACCCCGGGAGACGCGGCGCGCACGCACGTCGCTGCGATGGCTTCCGGTGATGCGAGGCTCGCATACGAGGCGTATCCGACGGGGGACGCGCCCGATCTCGAGACGTTCGCGCTGGAGTATCGGCGCGCGGGGCCCCGCTATACCCGCCTCCGGGTCCTGGAGGAGCGCGTGACCTCCACCTCGACGGCGAACGTGCGGGTCGTCTACGTCTACACCGATAGCGACGTCGGGACGGTGACCATCGCGGAGCCCGGCGAATGGTGGCGCGTCACCAAGGACGCCGGTGTCTGGAAGGTCGCTTGGCTCGCCAAGCAGTAGCCGCACTCTGGTGCCGCTACGGGATGAAGACCCATGACCTCTCGGCCAGCGGGCCGAGTTCCTGCTCCTCCAGGCGGTAGAACCGCTTGCCGAGGACGCGGATCACGTTCGGGTAGCTGAAGTTGAAGAAGGGGAGCGCCGAGGCACCTGGTGTGCAGCCCATGAGGAACTGCTTCTCCGCCTCGGTCAGGCTCTGGATCGAGTAGGCCTTGTGGAACGTCTGGCTCGAGCCGTCGTGCGAACGCTGGACGAGCGTGTCGGCGCTCAGTCGGACCAGCCAGACAGGGTCCTTGGCGTACAGCGGCGGCAGGCGGCGCAGCAGCAGGTAGTAGTTGTCGTCGGCGCCGCGGAACCCGCATTCGACGCAGACCGCTTTGCCCTCGCGGTCCTTGCTCGAACGGATAGGTCGGGGCATGGGCTCTCCCGGCTGGAAGTGGCTGACAATAGGAGAACGGGAAGCAAGAACCGTGCCTCGCGCATGATACAACGGCTCGGGCTCCGGCCGGATACGGTCGTTCATCGTATGGCGGATGCGATGAAGGCGGCGCCGAGGTAGACGAGGAACGCCGCGCACACACCGATCGCCCACCGGTAGACGGTGTCCGAAAGGATCCTCCTGCCCGAATGCACCGCTTGGACGACGAGGGCGTACCAGGCCAGATCGGCGAGTTCGTGGCCCGCGAAGAACGCGACGACCGCCACCGGACCGACGGCGAGCGCCTGCGAGGCGAGCGCGAGGCCGATGGTCAACCACCACAGCGTCCAGTAAGGGCTGGAGAGAGACACGGCGGCGCCCCGCACGACAGGGCCGAAGCGTGCGGGGCGGGCCTCGGCCTCGACCTGCAGCGAGATGCGGCCCCGACCCGCGTCGAACAGCAAGGTCGCGCCCATCCACAGGAGGAAGGCGCCTCCGACGATCGCGAGACCGCTCGAGACGGCCGGACGCTTGAGCACTCCCTGGAGCCCGAACGCGAAGCCGACCAGCAGCACGGCCTCGAGCAGGGCGTGACCGACGAGCAGGAGCAGCGCCGAGGCGCGTCCGCGGCGGACCGTCTCGGCTATCATCACGGTCAGGAACGGGCCCGGCGCCATCGCTCCGGTCAGCGCGATGGCGAAGGCGGCGGCTCCGATGCGTGCCGATGCGAGGACGGTCTCGGACAGGTCCATGAGGGACAGTCTGCCACAGAGGGCAGGTACGCCCGGCAGGTGGGTCGATGAACCCCAGTGCATCCGACCCGTGCTCGCCGTCAGCCGGCCGTGCGTTCGAGCAGCCAGGCCATGTTGCGCCCGAGGTCGCGCATCGTGCGCATCCCCTCCTCGTCGGAGGAGACGTCGCCGGCCGCGCCGCCGATGCCGAGGTTCCAGTAGGAGGAGCCGGGCACGATCATCTGCGAGATCAGGAAGAAGTGGCCGATCGAGTCGAGGGCGTGTATCGCGCCAGCTCGGCGCACGGCGACCACACCGGCGCCCACCTTGCGGGCGAACATGTCCCCGTTGCCGCGCGCGACATAGCCGGCCCGGTCGATCAGAGCCTTCGCTTCAGGCGAAATGTCGGCGAAGTAGACCGGCGAACCGATGAGGATGCCGTCTGCGGTGTCCATCAGCTCGATGCAGCCGTTGCCGAAGTCCTTGCGGCCGTGACAGCGCCTGTCCTTCGCTTCGCGGCACTTCATGCACGCCGTGCAGCCCTGGATCCGCTCCCCGGCCATCTGCACGAGTTCGCAGTCCGCACCGGCGGTCTCCAGCTCGTCGAGCACCGCGCGCAGGAGCAGGGCCGTGTTCCCGTCCTTGCGTGCGGAGCAGTTGAATGCGACCACCCTCATCGGCCGTGCCACCCCTCTCGCGTTCGGTCACATCGGGGTATACCACAGCGCCGCGTCGAGACGGCCCGATGCGTGACAGCCGGTGCGGTTCACCGTTAGCATACGGAAGCGTCCGGCGCCGGTCGCGGCGGTGGAGGGAGGGGCGGTTGAGCGACAGCGGGCAGAACGTGGAGTACCTGGTCACCCGTGTGACCCGGCTCGTGTGCGAGCGGATGGCGCGTGAGTTGGCACCGCTCCATCTGGGCCCGCGTCAGGCCTCGGCGATCCTACTTGTCGCAGCCGCCGCTCGCGATCACGCCGTTGTGACGCCAGCCGCCGTGGCGGACCACCTGGGCATGGACCGCCCGACCACCTCGGCCATGATCACCCGGTTCGTCCGCGGCCGCTGGCTGACGAGTGAGCGGAACCCCGCGGACGGCCGCTCGCGCATGCTCGCGCTCGCTCGACGCGCGACGGAGAACCTGCAGGCCATCCGAGGGGCGGCGGACCGCGTCACGGCCGTGGCGGTCGAGGGATTCAGCGGCGGTGAGACCGCCACGCTGAAGGAGCTGCTCGCGCGCGTCGCGGCGAACCTGGACGAGGACCTCCCGGCGACCCGCTGCGGGCGCGACTAGACGACAGCTTCCGCAGCCCAGATGCCGTGCAGGTTGCAGTGGGCGAGCGCCCGCACGACGGTGCCGGGGTCCAGCGAGACGAGGAACGAGACCGACGGCTCGGTGGCCACCGGGGACAGGTCCGATCGTGCGATCGGCGCCTCTCCCGCGTAGAGCCCTATCCACTGGAAGTAATGGTCGGGTTGGTTGGGATGGGGGACGTGATGTCCCGTCTCGATCGTCACGCGGGTCCGGTCCCCCTCGGCCTCGATCGCGATCCACGGGGTGTGCTTCTTCTCGAAGTCACCCGCCGACTCGAGGTCGGCGACCATCTGGACACCCGACAGCACGGGAGCGTCACTCACCTTCGTCCACCTCCGGGGCATCAAGGATACGGCGCCGGCCGGCGCCTGCGTATCTTCATACCCTGTCGGGTGCGGGCGTTGCGCTACACTCGTGCGCAACCCCCCGGCAGGAGGTGGAATGACATGCCCGCCGATACCCCCGCGCTCGTGGAGCGCGACCGGTTCGCGCTCGTCGTCATAGACGTCCAAGAGCGGCTCGCAACCGCCATGCCGCGCCGCGCCGAGGTGGTCTCCAACGCCATCGCTCTGGCCAAGGTGGCCGCACTCGTCGGCGCGCCGATCATCGTGACGCGACAGTACCCGAAGGGGCTCGGCGGCACGGTCTCCGATCTGGAGGAGGCCATCGTTCCGCTGGCCGCTCACGGTGCGCATGTGCAGGGCATCGACAAGACCGCGTTCTGCTGCGCCGCCGAGCCGGAGTTCGTGCGAGCGCTGAAAGCGACCGGGCGCGACCAAGCGGTCATCTGCGGGATGGAGACGCACATCTGCATCGCCCAGACGGCGCTGGCTCTCGCGGCCGGCGGACACGCCGTGCAGGTGGTGGCCGACGCGTGCTGCTCCATCCACGATGCCGACCATGCGATCGCGCTCGAGCGTATGCGCGCACGCGGAGTCGATGTCACCGTGGCGCAGTCGGTGATGTACGAGGCCGTGGGCGCGGCGGGCACCGACGAGTTCAAGAGCCTCCTCGCGATCGTGAAGGGCGAGCAGTGAGACGCCGCGGCGCGCAGGGCGTCGGCGCGTTCGCGTGCTCCCTCGCCGCGCTCCTGCTGTGCGCGGCCACGGCGTCGGCGGCGCCTCGCTACGAGGTCCAGATCTGGCCCGAGGGCGACCCGTCCCGTCCGAACCATGTTCTGCTCATCGCCTCGGTCGACCTCGGCCCGTCCGTGAAGCTGCCGGCGAAGGTCCGCATCCCGGTGCCGGCCGGCGCCGAGGTGTCGTGGGCGGGGGAGATCACGGGCGGATCGGCAGAGAACGACATCCCGCGCGCCTACGAGATCACCCGGGTGGCTGGCGGCCGCGTTCTCGTGATGACGCTCGAGACGACCGGCAACGCCCAATACGACGCGTGGTGGGCGCCGCTCGTGTTCGACGGCCAGACCGCCGCCGCGAAGCTGGAGTGGGTGCAGACAGAGCCGGCGACAGAGGTCGGTTTCACGGTGCGGACGCCGCCGGGCGCCGGGAGCGTCAGGATCGATCCGGCCCCGGTCGGTCAGCCGGTGCAGAACGCGATCGGGGAGCGGCTCTACACCCTCCCGTCGCAGCCCATGGAGCCGGGGGACAAGCTCTCCCTCTCTCTCTCCTTCGTCCCGGGCGGAGGCGCTGCGACGCCGGTGAGAGCCGGAGGCGAGTCGCCCGTCCCGTACCTGATAGGTGTCTTCGTGGTGCTCGTCGTCGCTCTCGCGGCGGTCGTCGCCGTGGAGCAGCGCAAACGGCGCGACGCGGAAGACGCTTGACGGGTAGGCGGGCAGGGCAGAGAATCGGGAGCCGTGGGCCGACAACGGCGGCCTGCTCGGATCCGCGAGGCGACCGTGGTCGTCGCGCGACAGCGTTGCCCCGCGACAAGGGCGGGGGGAAGGGTAGGTAAGGCATGCCGGAGGGTACCGTCAAGTGGTTCAACGGCGACAAGGGCTACGGGTTCATCTCCCGTGAGGACGGCGAAGACCTGTTCGTCCACTTCAGCGAGATCCAGGGCGAGGGCTTCAAGTCCCTCGATGAGGGTCAGGCCGTGACCTTCGAGATCACGACCGGCCAGAACGGCAAGCTGCAGGCGAGCAACGTCAGCAAGATCTAAGGGGCCCGCGGGCTCAAGGGAACCACACGGAGGGCGGCCCGCACGGGCCGCCCTCCTCGCGTCGGAAGGGGTTCGGCACGCATGTTCGCTGTCTTCGCGGCTGTGGCCGGCATCGTCATGCTCGCCGAGATGGGCGACAAGACGCAGCTGCTGGTCCTCGTGCTGGCGGCCCGGTACCGCCCGTGGCCCGTGTTCGCGGGGATCGCCGCGGCCATCGGCGTGCTCTGCCTGCTGGCCGCCGTGGCCGGACGCCTGGTCGGCGGCTTGCTCCCCGAGACGGTGGTGCGCGCGGTCGCCGGCCTTCTCTTCATCGGCTTCGGCGTGTGGACCTGGTTCCAGCGCGACGGTGACAGCGAGGAAGAGGACGAGGTGCGCGAGTCGCGCTTCGGTCCGGCGCTCACCGCGTTCGGGACCTTCTTCGTGGCGGAACTCGGCGACAAGACGCAGATCATGACGATGGCGATGGCGGCGGATCCCGGCATCGCGCTCGCGGCGCTCCGCCGCGTGGCCCCCGCGCTCGCGGCGGGGACCGGCCCGTCGGGGGCGGGCGGCACCGTCGCGGTGTGGCTCGGCGCGTGGGCGGGGATGCTCGCGGTCGACGGCGCGGCGGTCGCGCTCGGCTCCGTGGTGGGCAAGCGGCTTCCGGCCCGGGTCATCCGCAGGGTCTCGGCAGCGGTCTTCGTGGTCTTCGGGATCCTCGCTCTGGCGAGTCTCCTCATCGGCGGGGGATGAGGCGGGTGCGCGTCATGCTGCACGCGTGCTGCGGCCCGTGCCTGCTCGAGCCGTTCGACGCGCTGCTGGCCGCCCACGAGGTGACGGTCGTCTACGCCAACCCGAACATCCACCCGGCCGAGGAGTACGAACGGCGGCGCGACACCCTGCTCGCGTACGCGCGTGAGCGGGGGATCGAGGTGGTGGAGATCCCATACGCGCAGGAGGTCTGGGCCGAGGCGGTCCGGGGCGTCGAGGCCGACCGCGACGCGCGCTGTCGCGCCTGCTTCCGGCTCCGGCTCGGGATGGTCGCGCGGCTCGCGGCGGAGCAGGGGTACGAGGCCGTGGCCACCACCCTCACTGTCTCGCCCTACCAGGATCCCGCGGCGATCGCCGATGCCGGCGAGGCGGTGTGCGCCGAGGCGGGGGTCGTGTGGCTCGCGGGCGACTTCCGCGAGCATTATCCGGAGGCGATCCGCCGCTCGCGCGAGCTCGGCATGTACCGGCAGGGCTACTGCGGGTGCTCGTTCAGCATCGCCGAGGCCGAACAGGACCGTGCGCGCCGCCGGGCCGAACGGAGCGCGAACGAACGGCGCTAGCCGGCCTCGCGGTCGCGGTAGGCGTCGTTCTCGGCCTTCTGGTACGCCTTGCGGCTTCGGCGGATCGCCGGGACGTGGCGTGCGTAGAGGACCGGCCGCAGGGCCGAGAAGCGGGGCCCGTATACCCGGGTCTCGCGCGATTCGATGGCGTGACGCAGGTCCTCGGCGCTCCGTCCGCGGAACAGCGTCCGGCTAGATCCGATCACCGAGAGGATGTGGGCGTCGCTTCCGCCCGTGCGGGCGAGCCGGTGGCGGTTCCACCACCAGTACCAGCGGGCGCGGGGGTTGGCGTGGAGCAGCATCGGCGTGGAGTTGGCCACCTCGATGCCGTCGAAGGGCGTCTCGTCGTAGACGCAGCGCTCGGCGCGGCACAGTCCGTGTTTGTGCCACCAGCGCGGTGCGAACGGGTGCGGCGCGATCGCGAGCCCGCCCTGCTCGTGGATCGCGGCCACCGTCTCCATGGCCATCATGCCCGGTACCACACGCTCCGGCGCCCACAGGCCGACGATGTGGCCCTCGGCGCTCTCCACCTCCTGCGCGACGACCACCTGGACCCGCCCCATCCTGGCGGCGGCGTCGCACGCTTCGAGCGCGCCGTCCACGGCATTGTGGTCTGCGATGGCGATCACCGCGAGGTCGGTGCGCTCGTTGGCCCAGCGCAGGACCTCGAGCGGAGTGGCGGTGCCGTCGGAGGCGGTCGAGTGGATATGCAGGTCCGCCGAGGACCAGCCCTCGCGCGTCATCCGAGCGCTCCCGTGTGCAGGCGGGCGTCCGAGGCGATCAGGCCCTCTTCAGCCAGATCTCGCCGCCGCGCTGGTGCACCGTGATCGATGCGAAGCGATCGTCCGTCTTTCGCGCGTTGTTGAGGCCGATGTAGAGCGTGGTCGGCTTGCGTCGCATCTCGACCCGGGCGGTCTGGGCCTTGCCTGCGAGGAAGTCCTGGAGAATCTGCGCGTAGACCGTCGCGCGCTTCGTGGTCGGTATCGGACCCGGGACCAGCCTGTACTCGTCTGACATCGGTCCTCCTGTCGGTCGGCGCCGCTGCCGCGGCCGCGAAGTCGGATTATACTCGGAAGGCAGGACCGCGCAGCGCGCGGCCGGCATGACGACGCGAGGGGAGCGTGTACGGAGCGAGCGTGCGGACCGACGACTTCGACTACGATCTGCCCAGCGGCTTGATCGCCCAGCGCCCCACTCAGCCTCGCGACGCGTGCAGGTTGATGGTGGTCGATCGCACGAGCGGGCAGATCGACCATCGCGTCTTCTCCGATATCGTCGAGTATCTCCGCGCGGGCGATCTGCTCGTCGTCAACGACACACGGGTGCTGCCCGCGCGCCTTGTCGGCGCCAAGGACGAGACGGGCGGCGCGGTGGAGCTGCTCCTCCTGCGCGAGCGCTACGCCGGGGTGTGGGAGTGCCTCGTCAGGCCCGGCCGCCGCCTGAAGCCGGGCGCGCGCGTCACCTTCGGCGACGGCGTGCTCACGGGCCTGGTCGTGGACGTGCTCGGGGACTCCGGCGGCCGCGTCGTCCAGTTCACGACCCGCGAGGGCACCTTCCTCGACGCAGTCCACGCCCTCGGCGAGACGCCGTTGCCGCCCTACGTCACGGAGCCTCTGGCCGACCCGGAGCTGTACCAGACCGTGTACGCGCGCGAGGAGCGCAGCGCCGCCGCTCCCACAGCGGGTCTCCACTTCACACCCGAGCTGCTCGCGCGTCTGGAGGCGGCGGGGGTCGAGCTGGCGCGCGTGGAGCTCGATGTGGGCTTGGACACGTTCCGCCCTGTGGCCGAGGACGACCCCGCCCAGCACGTGATGCACTCCGAGCGCTACCGCGTCTCCGACCGTGTCGCCGAGGCGCATGCGCGCACTCGCGCGGAGGGCGGACGGGTGTTCGCCGTCGGGACCACGTCGGCGCGGGCACTGGAGTCCGCCGCGCGGGAGGGAGAGGGCACCGTCGTGGCCGCGGAGGGGGCGACCGACCTGTTCGTGCTGCCCGGTCACCGCTTCGCCGCCGTGGACGCGATGGTCACCAACTTCCACGTGCCCCGCTCCACGCTGCTGATGATGGTGAGCGCCTTCGCCGGACGCGAGCTGGTGCTCCACGCCTACGAGGTCGCCAAGGGCAGCGGGTACCGCTTCCTGTCGTTCGGGGACGCGCTGCTGTTCCTGTAGGGCGTGTCCTAGGGTGCCGGCGCCCACCAGGTCCAGTTCGGGTTGCCGCTCCCCGGGTCCGTCGCCGGCAGGCCCGGCGGGATGGCGAAGCCGCCTGACGGATCGCTCCCCGGAAGCGGGTAGACGGTCGCTCCGACGTCGTCCGGCTTCGTGTGTGCGCGGAAGGTCGGTCCGCCATCCGCGGCCGTGGGCGCGGGGAACCGGCTGGGGAGAAGCGCCCAGTCCCCGTAACGCGCGATAGACGTGTCCGCCTGCAGGGCGAAGCGCTCGCCGCCGAACGTGCGTGTCACGATCGCGAAGAGCATCAACTTGCCGGCCGCGGCGTCCAGGTAGATCGCCTGTGGCGCGCTCTGTAGTCCGAGTACCGCGTGGGTACCCGGGCTTCCGCTGCCGAGGTCCGTGGTGGTCTGCCCGAGCGTGGTCAACGCCGAGCGCTCCGGTGCTCGCACGTCGGGAGCGGCCCGGTAGACCCATCCGCCGAAGGCGATGAGGTTCGGCGCCGTGCGGGCGGACTGGGCCTCGTCGGCCCCGGGACCGCTCGTCACGTCACCCTTGAAGTCCTTCGGGAGCGGCGGCGGGGGCACCGCCTCGCCGTTCGCGCCGACCGGCTCGATGCCCAGCTCGGTGGCCGTGCGGGTCCCGTCGCCGGTCATGGTGACGATGCCGGCACGCATGACGACGAACGCCCCGAACAGCACGGCGGCCCCGGCCATGACGAGCGCCGCGGTTCGGAACCTCGACGGGGTCCGGACCGGTACGGTCAGCGGGACGACGAGCGTGGGCCCGCCCCCCTCGGCGGGCGAGGCGTCTTGCTCCGGCTGGGGCGCTTGGGCGGCGCGTTCCTGTTCGGCGGCGGCGAGCACGCGCTCCACGAGCCCGGCCGGGGCTTCCGGCGCGGGGATCGAGCCGAGGCGGCGGAGGGCCTCGGCGGCGCGGGCGCACCCGGGACAGGCGGCACAGTGCGCGAGCGCCTCGGCATGGTCCGGCACAGCCGCGGGGCCGAGGTCGATGGCCTCGGAGAGTGCTTCGAGCGCCCGATCGCACTCCATGTCACGCACCCCCTTCGCCCAGGCCGAGGAGCGAGACGAGCGAGCGGCGCGCACGGTGGACGCGCGACTTCACGGTGCCGACCGGCGCCTCCAAGGCATCGCCCGCCTGTTCGTATGAGAGCCCGAAGAGCGCCACGGCGTTGAACGCGTCCCGGTCCTCCGGCGGCAGGGAGGCGAGCGCAGTCTCGAGGGCGACCGACGCGACCGCCTCGTCCGCGATGTCGCCGACCGGCGCGGTCACGGCGTTCAGCGGGTCGACCGGGACGGGCCGGCGCCGGCCCGCGCGCAGCATGTCGAGACAGACATTGCGCGTGACCCGGAACAGCCACGTCGTGAACGACGAACGTCCGTCGAAGGTACCCAATGAGCGGAACACCTTCAGGTACACCTCCTGCACGGCATCCTCGGCCGTGCCCGCGTCGGCGAAGAAGCGGTAGGCGTGACCGTAGACCGCGTCGGCGGTGGCGCGCACCAGCGATTCGAACGCCGCGGCATCGCCCGTCCGGGCGGCTTGGACCGTCTCGTCGTCCACGCGACCGGCGGCCATGTCCACCTCCTTTGACGACGCTGCGTGCCGTCGGGTTCCCGCGACCAGCATACCGCAGCAGCGTGCCTGCTAGAATCGCTGACCATGGACCCCGGCTTCACCCTCACGGCCACCGATCCGCGCACGTCCGCTCGCGCGGGCGTCCTGCGCACGGCGCACGGCGACGTGCCCACACCGGTGTTCATGCCGGTGGGGACGCGGGCGACCGTCAAGGGCCTCACGCCCGCGCAACTGCGCGAGATCGACGTGCGGATCGTGCTCGCCAACGCGTACCACCTGTTCCTGCGCCCGGGCACCGATCTGATCGCCGAGGCGGGCGGTCTGCATGCGTTCATGGGATGGGACCGCGCGTTGCTGACCGATTCGGGCGGGTTCCAGGTCTTCTCGCTCTCGGACACGCTGAAGGTGAGCGACGAGGGCGTGAAGTTCCGCAGCATCGTGGACGGCGCGAACCACTTCTGGTCGCCCGAGGACAACGTGCGCGTGCAGGAGGAACTCGGCGCCGACGTGATCATGCAACTCGACGAGTGCCCGCCATACCCCGCCGAGGAATCCCGCGTCGCCGAGGCCGTACGGCGCTCGGCCGAGTGGGCGGCGCGGTGCAAGGCGGCGCACCGCCGCGAGGGGCAGATGCTCTTCGGCATCGTGCAGGGCGGCGTCTACGAGCGTCTTCGGCTGGAGAGCGTGAAAAGGCTCGCCGAGATCGGCTTTCCGGGCTACGGGATCGGCGGGTACTCGGTGGGGGAGCCGCACGACCTCATGCTCGCCTCGCTGGCCCCCGTGGTGGCGGCCCTGCCGGCGGATCGGCCGCGCTACCTCATGGGTGTCGGCAACCCGACCAGCATCGTGCAGGCGATCGGCCTCGGCGTGGACATGTTCGACTGCGTCCTGCCCACGCGCACGGCGAGGCTCGGCACCGCACTCACGAGCGTGGGCCGGTTGAACCTGCGCAACACGCGGTTCGCGCGTGATCCCGGCCCGCTCGATCCCGCGTGCGCGTGCTCCACGTGCGCCACGCACTCGCGCGCGTACCTGAGTCACCTCGTGCGCGCCAAGGAGATGCTCGGCGCGGTGGCCCTGACCGTGCACAACCTCAGCTTCCTCACGGACCTGGTCTCCAGGGCCCGGGTGGCGGCGGTCAACGGGGAGTACGCCGCGTTCCTTTCCCGGTGGATCGAAGGCCCGGGCGCGGTCGACTGGTGAGACGCCGCCCGGCGGCCCGAGTGCTATCATGTGCGACTGCGGCGCGCGCCAGCTGCGCCCGCCGTGCGTCCCGACCAGCGGGAGGTCTGCCGTGTCCCAGGAGTTCATCAACATGGGCGCGTTCGTCGTCATGGCGGGCGCACTCTACTTCATCCTCATCCGCCCGCAGCAGCTCCGCCAGCGCCAGCAGTCCGAGATGCTCGCGAAGCTGAAAGTCGGGGACCGCGTCGTCACCGCGGGCGGCGTCCACGGAACGGTCGTGGCGTTCCCCGAGGACGACGTGGTCGACCTGCGTATCGCGGAGGGCGTCGTCATCGCCATCGCCAAGGGCGCGGTCACCGCGAAACTCGAGGAGTAGCTCCCATGACCGAGGCGGCCTGGCGGGTCGTGACGCTCGACGAGGTCCAGAACGACCCGGGCGTCATCGCGTACATGGAGATGGGCGACGACTACCTCGGCGCCCTCGGCTACACGGAGCACGGTCTGCGCCACGCCAACCTCGCCGCGCACATCGCGGGCAACGTCTGCCGGCGCCTCGGCTACGACGCGCGGACCGCGGAGCTCGCGGCGATCGCCGGGTTCACGCACGACATCGGCAACTGCGTCTCGCGGGAGGCGCACGGGGTCTCGGCTGCGATGCTCGTGAAGAGCGTCATGTGGCGGCTGGGTGCCGACCCCAAGGAGATCGCGATGCTGATGAACGCGGTCGGCAACCACGAGGAGGAGTTCGGCGAGCCGACCCACGCGATCGGCGCGGCGGCCATCCTCGCCGACAAGTCCGACGTCCATCACACCCGCGTGCGCAATCCCGAACCGGCGGCGTTCGACATCCACGACCGCGTGAACTACGCGGCGAAACGCTCGTTCCTCCGGGTGGAGCCCGACCCGCGGACGGTCACGCTCGAGATCGACATCGACACCGAGGTCGTCGCGGTCATGGAGTACTTCGAGATCTTCCTGTCGCGCATGCAGATGTGCCGCAAGGCCGCGCGCGTGCTCGATGCGGAGTTCGCTCTGGTCATCAACGGCACGAAACTGCTGTAATCTCCGAGGTTCACGTTTCGAGACTGTCCGTGGGAAGGCGGGGGAATGGACCCGAAGCAACAGAACGTCCTTGCGTTGGCGCTGGTCTTTGTGCTGGCGGCGCTCGCGTTCTGGCTGGTGTGGCCGCCGGCGACGAAGATCAACAAGGGACTCGACATCCAAGGCGGTCTCTCGGTCATCCTCACCGCCGAGCCTCAGCCGGGCAAGACGCTGACCGCGGACGACATGGAGCGAGCCGAGACGATCATCCAGATCCGCGTCAACGGCCTGGGCGTCTCCGAGGCCTCCGTGCAGAAACAGGGCAACGACTCGATCCTCGTGCAGTTGCCCGGCGTGAAGGACGCCGACTCGGCGTTGAAGGCGCTCGGCAGCACCGGCCAGCTCGAGTTCGTCGAGGTCGCATCGATCACCGGGAGCCAGACGATCGAGGAGGGCTCGAGGCTCGCCTCCGGCACGTACTCGGCGTTCCTGAGGGGCGACGTGATCACCGGCGCGAACCCCGGCACCAACGAGCAGGGTCAGATCGTCGTCAACGTCGAGATGGATGCCGAGGGCGCCAAGACCTGGGGCGAGTTCACGAGCAGGCTCGCGCCGACGCAGGCGCGCGTCGCCATCGTGCTCGACGGTGTGATCCAGTCAGCGCCGTCGGTCCGCGATCCGATCCTCGACGGTCGCACGGAGATCTCCGGCACGTTCACCGCCGAGGATGCCAAGCGTCTCGCCACCGTGCTCGAGTCCGGCGTGCTGCCGGTCAAGCTGATCTTCTCCGAGTCCCGCGTGGTGGGCCCCACCCTCGGAGCGCAGTCGCTCCGGCAAGGGCTCATCGCCGGGCTCGTCGGCCTCGGGGTCGTAGCCCTCTACATGGCGCTCTTCTACCGCGGGTTCGGCGTGCTGTCCTGGTTCTCGCTCGGCCTGTTCGGCCTGATCCAGCTCGGCGTCTTGGCGCTGCTCTCCCAGGTCGGGGTGTTCGCGCTGTCCCTCCCGGGCATCGCCGGCATCGTGCTGACCATCGGCATCGCCGCTGACACCTCCGTGCTCATCTTCGAGCGGTTCAAGGAGGAGGTCGCCATGGGCAAGACGTTCCGCTCGGCGGCCAAGTCGGGAACGCGCCACGCGATCGGTACCTCGATCGACGCCGACCTCGTCACGTTCGTCTCCGCGCTCGCCATCGCGCTCATCGCGATCGGCCCGGTGCGCGGGTTCGCGTTCACGCTGCTGCTCGGCATCGTGCTCGACCTGATGGTGGCGCTCCTGTTCACCCGCACGATGGTGATCGTGCTGGCCGAGAGCGTGATCCCCAAGTATCCCGCGTTCTTCGGCGTGAGGGGGGGCGATCGTGATGCGTAAGCGCCTCTACGTCGACTTCATGGGCAACAAGAAGTGGCTCTTCATCCTCTCGGGCGTCGTGCTCGCCATCGGCATCGCCGCGATCATCGTCCGCGGGCTGACCTTCGGCATCGAGTTCCGGGGCGGCACGGTCATCTACCTGAAGGACGCGCAGAAGGTCACCACCGAGCAGGTGCGCAAGGCGCTCGAGGCGGCCGATCTGGAGGGCGCGCGCAACGCCAACATCCAGCCCACCGACGAGGGCGGCTACATAGTGCGCTTGGCGGAGCCGGACGCCGACAGGGCGAACGCGGCTTTCGCCGAGGTGGTCTCAGCGTTGAAGCTGCCCGTTCAGGAGAAGGACGTCACGACCATCGGCCCGGGCTGGGGCCGCAACATCACGGACAAGGCCCTGCTCGCGCTCATGGTCTCCATCATCGCGATCCTGCTCTACATCTCGGTCCGGTTCGAGTACAAGATGTCGGTCACGGCGGTCGTCGCGCTCGTGCACGACGCGCTCATCGTGCTCGGCATCTACGCGCTCTCCGGCCGCGAGATCACGCCGAACACGTTCGCCGCCCTGCTGACGATCCTCGGGTACTCGCTCTACGACACGATCGTCGTGTTCCACCGCATCCGCGAGAACACCCAGCGGCTCGTGAAGCAGTCGTTCATGCGCATGGCCAACGACTCGATCAACCAGGTGCTCGTGCGCTCCATCAACACCTCGCTGACCGCGATCATCCCGATGGCCACGCTCTTCTTCTTCGGCGGCGAGACGCTGCGGGACTTCGCGTTCGCCCTGCTCGTCGGTCTCATCTCCGGCGCGTACTCCTCGGTGGCCGTGGCGTCGCCGATCTACGCGATCTGGAAGGAGACCGAGCCGCGCTACCAGGCGCTGAAGAAGAGGTACGGCAGCGCGTAGGAGTCTCGGCCGCAGGCAGGGCAACCCTCGAGGGACCGGCACGTGGAAGTGTCGGTCCCTTCGGCTAGGATGACGATGTGAGCCCGCGAACGATCCCCGCACGCAGATGGAGGACGGCCGACGCCGACGAGGCGTCGGTCCGCGCCTTGGTCGCCGCGGGCCATTCCGAGGTGATCGCCCGGATCCT
>PNNM01000005.1 GCA_013824215.1 Coriobacteriaceae bacterium | reverse complement strand
CTCTACGTCGTCAACTACGCGAACTGCGACATGGTCGGGCACACCGGCGTGCTGGAGGCCGCGGTACGGGCGGTCGAAGCGGTCGATGACGGCGTGGGGCGAGTGCTGGAAGCCGTGGCCCGGGCCGGCGGGAGCGCCATCATCACGGCCGACCACGGCAACGCCGAACAGATGACCGAGCCGGACGGCTCCGGGCCGTTCACCGCTCATACCGTCGGCGAGGTGCCCTTCGTCGTGGTCGCCGACGGGGTCGTCGGCGTGGCCGAAGACGGCATCCTGGCTGATGTCGCGCCCTCGGTCACCGATCTCATGGGACTGTCTGCTCCCGCCGAGTGGACGGGCAGGTCGCTCCTGCTATACTGATGCGTCGCTGCGCCCCCTTGGGCGCCGTGGAACGCATGCGAGGAAGGGCTGGGACAGTACAAGTGAACGCCATCGTCATCCTCATGCTGACCGTGCATGTCATCGCATCGGTCGGTATGGTCGTGTTCGTGCTCCTGCACTCCGGCAAGGGCACCGGCGTGTCGTCGATGTTCGGTGCGATGCAGTCCGCGGTCTCGGGTACCTCGGTGATCGAGAAGAACCTGGACCGCATCACGATCGGCTTCGCTGTCGCCTATTTCGTGAGCGCCCTCGTACTGATGATCACCTACCGCATATAGCGCTCCGCGTATTTGAGACCGGTGATCCCACGAGCGACTCCGCCCACAGGCGGGGTCGCTTGCCTTATCCCGCAGGTAAGGGGACACTCGGCGGTGGGACCGATGCGCGCTTTACGCATCGCGGCGTGGGGGTATGTAACTCGCCGAAGGTCCCGACGCGAACGAGGAAGTCGGGTTGTTGCCGTACGGTCCGGGGACGGTCCGCACGGCCGGGAAGGAGGCGGGTGTCTTGACGTATCGATTCCGCAGAACCATCGCCACCGCCGTTGTGGCGGCAATGGTGCTCTCGGTCCTGGGCCTGGTCGGGTGCCAGCCCGCGGGCCAGGGCGATGGCGAGAAGAGCGACGAGCCGGCCAAGGGCGGCACGATGACGTTCTTCATCGTCGAGCCGGCCTTCATCGACCCGTACAACGCCCAGGAGTCCGAGGGCGTCCAGGTCGTGCAGGCGGTCTTCGACAGCCTGACCGCGATCGACCCCATCTCCGGGAAGGCGATCCCGGCCGCCGCCGCGTCGTGGGAGCCGAACGCGGATGCGACGGTCTGGACGTTCAAGCTGGTCGAGGGCGCGAAGTTCCACGACGGCACGCCCGTCACCGCTAAGGATTTCGTCTACGCCTTCAACCGCATCGCCACCAGTCCGAACAAGATACCCGACGCGGCCTCGGAGATCGCCTACCACCTCTCGCCCATCAAGGGTTTCGACGAGGCGGGCGAGAAGGGTACGGACATGGCCGGCGTCAAGGCCATCGACGATATGACCCTCGAGATCACGCTCTCGTACTCATGGGGCGACTTCGCGTACGTTCTCGCGCACCCCGCGTTCGGGCCCGTGCCGCAGGCCGCGGTGGAGAAGGATCCGAAGGCGTTCGCCGACATGCCGGTCGGCAACGGCCCGTTCAAGATGGCCGAGCCGTGGAAGCACGACCAGTACGTCAAGGTCGTCGCGGACCCGGACTACTACGGTGACAAGCCGTTCATCGACGGCGTCGACTTCACGATCTTCAAGGACGAGGAGACCGCGTTCCGCGAGTTCCAGGCGGGCACCGTCGACTTCACCGAGATCCCGCAGGGCCAGATCCAGACGAGCATCGAGACGTACGGGGAGAGCAAGGACGGCTGGACCGTCAACCCGGGCGAGCAGGTCCTCATCGGCCCCGAGGCGGCCATCTACTACTACTCGTTCAACGTGGCCGATCCGGTCATGAAGGACGTGAAGGTGCGCCAGGCGCTGTCGATGGCGATCAACCGCCAGGCGCTCGCCGACACGGTCTACGAGGGCACGCGCGAGCCTGCCGACAGCTTCATCCCGAAGGGCATGCTCGGCTACGAGCCCGGCATCTGGCCGGAGACCACCTACGACCTCGAGGGCGCCAAGAAGCTGCTCGCCGAGGCGGGGTATCCGGAAGGCAAGGGTCTCCCCGAGATCAAGATCAACTTCAACACGGGCGGCGGTCACGAGAAGCCGATGGAACTCATCTCGTCGGATTGGGCCAAGCTCGGCATCAAGACCAAGTCCGAGGGCCTCGAGTTCCCGCAGCACATCGACAAGATGCAGTCGCACAAGTACCAGGTCGGACGCGCCGGCTGGATCGCCGACTACCCGATCATGGACAACTTCACCTATCCGGAGTTCCTGAGCACGTCGGCCGACAACTGGTCCGGCTTCAAGGACCTCGAGGTCGACGCCGCTCTCGAGAAGGCGCGCGCCACGATCGATGAGGACGCGCGCATCAAGGCGTACCAGGACATCGAGAAGAAGATCGCGGCGGCCTCGCCTGTCGCGCCGCTGGTGTGGTACGCGCACCGTCACGTGGGTTCCGAACGTCTGAACGACTTCGTGTACGACAACATCGGGCTCGGCCATTTCGAGAAGGTCTGGCTGACCCCCGAGGAGCCGGCGAGCAAGTAGCCGTTGTCTTCGCGCACGGATCGAGCACGGGGGTGGTGGGGTGCCGAGAAGGTGCCCCACCACCCTTCACGTGAGGGCCTGAAGGACCCCCCATAGAAGGGGCGATCACCCCGCATGGGCCAGTACATACTCAGACGTCTCCTGCAGTTCATCCCGGTCTTCCTCGGGGTGACGCTGGTCCTGTTCGTGCTCACGCGGGTCATCCCCGGCGATCCGGTCAAACTCCTGGCCGGCGAGAGGTCCCAGGACCCCGTGGTCTACGAGGCGATCACCAAGGCCTACGGTCTCGACAAACCGATCCTGGTCCAGTACGTGAACTACCTCGGCAGCATCGTCAAGGGTGACTTCGGGCAGTCGATCGCCACGAGCCGCGAGGTCACGACGATCTTCAAGGAGAAGTACCCCTACACGGTGAAGCTGGCCCTGGCGGCCATCTTCGTCGAGATCATCATCGGGATCGGCGCGGGGGTGATCTCGGCCC
The DNA here is from genome assembly GCA_013824215.1 of Coriobacteriaceae bacterium. Taxonomy (GTDB): domain Bacteria; phylum Actinomycetota; class Coriobacteriia; order Anaerosomatales; family D1FN1-002; genus PNNM01. The sequence continues at coordinate 26,610 of PNNM01000005.1, read as the reverse complement.
TGCGGCCGTACTCGTTCCTCGATGCGCTCGTGACGCTGTCGACGTCCGTGCTGGTCTCACTGCCGGTCTTCTGGCTCGGCATGTTGCTCCAGTACTTCTTCGGCATCTGGTTGAAACGCTGGACCGGGGCGACGCTGTACCTGCCCATCTCGGGCGCGCATTCGGCCACCTTCCCGGACTGGGTGCATCTGATCCTGCCCGCGGTGACCCTGGCTTCGGTCTCGACGGCGTACGCGGCGCGCATCATGCGCAGCCAGCTGCTCGAGGTGCAGGGTCAGGACTACGTCAGGACGGCGTACGCCAAGGGGCTCTCCAGCCGGGCGGTCCTGTGGGGCCACTCGATGAAGAACGCGCTCATCCCGGTGGTGACCTTCGTCGCGCTGGACCTGGGCGCCATGCTCTCCGGCGCCATCCTCACCGAGACGGTGTTCAACTGGCCCGGCATCGGCTACACGATCTTCTCGGCCATCGGCAAGCGTGACTGGCCGGTGGTCATCGGCTCCACGATCATCGTCACGCTCGTGTTCATGGTGATCAACCTGGTCGTGGACATCGGCTACGCGTTCCTCGACCCGAGGATCCGCTACGACGAGTCGAAGGCGTAGGTGAGCCAGGATGCCTCTCGACGACGACGCAGCCATCAACGCCGCCAGGGAGAAGTCCGGCGAGCCCGCCGTGCGGCACAAGCTCGAGTTCCCGACCACCCCGCTCGGTGAGGTCCCGGCCGGGGGCATGCCCACACGCACGCTGTGGGGCGATGCCTGGCGGAGGCTGCGGCGCAACAAGCTCGCGCTCGTCGCGCTCGGGTACCTGGCGATCATCCTGGTCTTCGCGGTCACGGCCGATCTGTGGGCCAAGCCGCTGTTCGGCGAGTTCATGTACGTGGACAGCACCACGGTCATGCAGACGCGCTTCCAGGCGCCCTCGGCCATGCACTGGATGGGGACCGACGACTTCGGCCGGGACGAGCTGGCGCGCGTCGTGTACGGGGCCCGCATCTCGCTCGCGATCGGTATCGGCGCCACGACGCTGGCCGTGACGCTCGGCCTGCTGCTCGGAGGGCTCTCCGGCTACTACGGGGGACGCGTCGACGGTGTGATCATGCGCATGACCGACGTGTTCCTCGCCTTCCCGTACCTGCTGTTCGCGATCCTGCTCATGTCGGTGATGGGGCCGGGCTTCTGGAGCCTGGTCATCGCCATCGGCATCTTGGGGTGGACCACCATCGCGCGCGTGTTCCGCTCGTCGGTCCTGTCGGTGAAGGAGAACGAGTATGTGGACGCCGCCCGCGCCATGGGCGCGAGCGACCTGCGCATACTCGGCCGGCACATCCTCCCCAACGCGATGGCGCCGATCATCGTCTACTCCACGATGTCCGTCGGAGGCGTGATCCTGTCCGAGGCGGCGCTGTCCTTCCTCGGCCTCGGGATCCAGCCGCCCACGCCGTCGTGGGGCCGCATGCTCGACGAGTCGCAGACGTACATGACGACCCATCCGTCGCTGTTCATCTGGCCCGGCCTGGCCATCGTGCTCACGGTGCTCGCGTTCGTGCTGCTGGGTGACGGTCTGCGGGACGCCCTCGACGTGAAGATGAAGGACTGAGGATGGCCGGCGACGCGCTGCTCAAGGTCGACGACCTGAAGATGTACTTCCACACGCGGGATGGTGTCGTGAAAGCCGTCGACGGCGTCTCCTACGAGCTCGAACGCGGCGGAACCCTCGGCATCGTCGGTGAGTCCGGTTCGGGTAAGTCGGTCCACGCACTCACTATGATGCGGCTCGTGCCGATGCCTCCCGGGCGCATCGAAGGCGGCGACGTGCTGTTCAAGGGCCGCTCGCTCATCGCGATGAGCGACGAGGAGATCCGGCACGTGCGCGGCAACGAGATCGCGATGATCTTCCAGGACCCGATGACCTCGCTCAACCCTGTCTACCGCGTCGGGCGCCAGATCGCCGAGCCGCTCATGGTGCACAAGGGCGCGTCGAGGGCCGAGGCATGGGATCGCGCCGTGGAGCTCCTGCGCCTCGTGGGCATCCCGAACCCCGAGACCCGCGTGCGCGACTACCCGCACCAGTTCTCCGGCGGGATGCGCCAGCGCGCGATGATCGCGATGGCGCTCGCGTGCGATCCCGACATCGTCATCGCCGATGAGCCCACGACCGCGCTCGACGTGACCATCCAGGCGCAGATCGTCGAGCTCATGCTGGAGCTCCAGGAGCGGACCGGCTCGGCGATCATCATGATCACGCACGACCTGGGAGTGGTGGCCGACGTCGCCGATCGCGTGCTCGTCATGTATGCCGGCAAGGCCGTCGAGTACGGCACCGTCGACGAGGTCTACTACCGCCCGCTGCACCCCTACACCTGGGGGCTGCTCGATTCCATCCCCATCCACGGCGTGAGCGAGAAGTCGGAGCTGTGCCCCATCAAAGGCCAGCCGCCCTCGCTCATCTTCCTGCCGAGCGGATGTCCGTTCCACCCGCGTTGCCCGCATGCTCAGGAGATCTGCCGGACCACCGTCCCGACGCTGCGCGTCATCGAGGGAAGCCACTCCTCGGCGTGCCACTTCTCCGGAGACGCCGGCTTCACCCGCGAAGGGGTCGCTTGCGAGGTGAGTCCGTCATGACCGCTCTGTTGGAGGTCCGCGACCTCGTCAAGCATTTCGAGGTCCGCCAGGGGGTGTTCTCCCGCAAGACCGGCGACGTCAAGGCGGTGGACGGCGTTTCCTTCGCGGTCGAGGAGGGCAAGACCCTCGGCCTGGTGGGGGAGTCGGGCTGCGGCAAGTCCACGACCGGCCGGTGCCTGATCCGCCTGCTCAAGGCCACCTCGGGCGAGATCGTCTTCGAGGGTCGCGACGTCCGCTCCATGAGGGGGGCAGACCTCAAGGCGTACCGGCGCGACGTGCAGGTGATCTTCCAGGACCCCTACGCGTCGCTGAACCCGCGTTTCACCATAGGGGAGATCGTCGCCGAGCCCCTGCTCGTGCACAGCATCGGCACCCCGGCCGAGCGCACCGGGCGCGCCAAGGAACTCCTCGAAGTCGTGGGGCTGAATCCGGAGCACATCAACAGGTATCCGCACGAGTTCTCGGGTGGTCAGCGCCAGCGCATCGGGATCGCGCGCGCTCTCGCCTTGCACCCGAAGCTGATCGTGTGCGACGAGCCGGTCTCGGCGCTCGACGTGTCGATCCAGGCACAGGTCCTGAACCTGCTCGACCACCTGCAGGACGAGTTCGGGCTCACGTACGTCTTCATCGCACACGACCTGTCCGTGGTCCAGCACATCTCCGACCATGTCGCCGTCATGTACCTCGGCATCATCGTCGAACAGAGCGACTGGCGCGCGCTCTACGAGCGCCCGCATCATCCGTACACGCAGTCATTGCTCTCCGCGGTACCGGTGCCCGATCCCGAGAAGCAGAAGACGCGCGAGCGGATCATCCTGTCGGGAGACCCGCCCTCGCCGATCGATCCGCCGAGCGGATGCCGCTTCCACACACGCTGCCCCATCGCGCGGTTCCCGATCTGCGCCGAGTCCCGGCCGGAGCTGCGCGAGGTGGCGCCAGGACACCGAGCCGCCTGCCATTTCGCCGCCCCCTTCCCGATAACCATCGGTTCGGCGTAGACTTCCGCTCCATGGCCAGACCGACTGCGAGAGACAGCCGGGGCACGCGCCCCGCACGCCCCGGCTACGTGGAGCGGGAGCACACCGCCGCCCCAGGCAGGTGGGCGTGGCTGGCCTTCGCGTTCACCGTGATCGTGGTCGTGGTCGTGTTCGGCTGGCGCTACCTGGGCGACGGCGGTCTCACTGAGATCCTCGGGCCGGGCGACCCGGTGCCCGGAGGCGTCCTGCGCTTCGGGATGGGCGATCCGGCCGGTCTCGATCCTCGGCTCGCTCAGGACCCCGAGAGCCGCCAAGCGGTCCAGCTGCTCTTCGACGGTTTGACGGCGCTCGACCCCGTCACAGGCGAGGTCGTGCCCGCGGTCGCCACCTCGTGGTCCTCCGAGGAGAGCGCGACGGTCTTCCGGTTCGCGCTGAGCGCCGACGCGAGGTTCCACGACGGCACGCCGGTCACCGCGGTCGATTTCAAGTACGCCTGGGAGCGGCTCGTCGACCCGAAGGTCACCAAGGGCGTTGGGCCGCTGTCGTACATGCTCGAGATCGTGGAGGGCTACGAGGAGCTCACCGCCGGCAAGGCGACCGAGCTGTCCGGCCTGCGCGTCATCGACGACGTGACGTTCGAGGTGCGGCTGCGCGAGTCGTACGCGGACCTGCCCTACCTCGTCGCGCATCCCGCGCTCTCGCCCGTGCCGCGTGACCGGGTCCGCAAGGATCCCGCCGCGTTCGCGAAGCGGCCGGTCGGCAACGGGCCGTTCAAGCTCGACAGCCCCTGGCGCAAAGGGGTGGGAGCCAAGCTGACCCGCTTCGACGCCTACCACGGGCGCCCGGCCTACCTCGACGGGGTGCAGCTGGTCGCCTTCGATGACGACGGCGCGGCGTGGCGGGCCCTGCAGACCGAGAAGATCGACTTCGCGTCGGTCCCCGTCTCGGCCGACGCCGAGGCGCTGGAGGCGCTCGGGAAGAGCGAGAACGGCTACACGGCCGCCCCGGGCAAGCGCTTCCTTTTCGGGGCCGAGTGTGGCACCTACTACATCGCGTGCAACCTGAAGGACCCGCTCATCGCCAAGGCCGAGGTCCGCCGTGCGCTCTCGCTCGCCATCGACCGTGCCGCTATCGGTGCCGAGGTGTACGGAGGCACCCGCCGGGCGGCGGACGGCATCGTGGCGCCGGGTGCCGAGGGCTATCGCGAGGGAGCGTGGCCGTACAGCCGCTTCGACGTCGCGGCCGCCAAGAAGGCGCTGGCGAAGGCGGGCTATCCGAACGGCAACGGCATGCCGGAGGTGCGGCTCGCCTACAACAGCGGCTCCGAGAACGAAGCGGTGGCCAAGGCGACGCGCACGCAGTGGGCCGCCATCGGCATCCGCACCAGGCTCGAGGCCGCGGAGTTCTCCGAGCACCTCGATCGCGCAGACCAAGGCGACTTCCAGCTGGTGCGCCTCGGCCTGCGTCCCGACCGGCCGACGCACGACGCGTTCCTGACGACTCTGTTCGCGGGATCGTCGGGCGACAACGTCAGCGGGTACTCGGTCGAGGAGGTGGACGCGGCGCTCGCCACGGCCCGTGCCACCGCGGACGCCGAGGAGCGGCTGAGCATCTACCGCGGGGTGGACAAGAAGGTCGCGTCCGACCTGCCGGTCATCCCGATGCTCTTCTACGGGCACCATCACGGCGTGTCGAGACGTGTGGCGAACCTGACGCTGGGCTCTTCCGGTTTCGCCGCGCTCGAGAAGACGTGGCTGCTCAAGGGCGGGAAGTAGGGGCCGCAGACGTAGGAGCCGGGCGGGGGCCGGGTCGCTTTGCGGGTCCCTCGGCTGCTGCTATACTGCGTGACCGCGCCCAAGAGCGGGCGAGGTCACATGTCCGAGTGGCGGAATGGCAGACGCGCTAGGTTGAGGGCCTAGTGGGGGCAACCCCATGCGAGTTCGACTCTCGCCTCGGACACCACGCGCGACAACGGCGGCCTCCGCATCGAGCGGGGGCCGCTGCCTCTGTTTCGGGCGGCCGGTCAGGGCGCTCGTGGCGGTCCGTGTCAACGTCGGGCCGCCGTCCGCGGGTAGATACGTGCGGGAGGGATGCGAGATGGGACCAGAGGCGATCTTCCGCGATCGCGTGGATGCGGGCAGGAGTCTCGCGGCGCTCCTCGGGGCGTACCGGGACGCACCGGGCACCGTCGTGCTCGGCGTGCCGCGCGGCGGGGTGATCGTGGCCGCCGAGGCCGCCCGCGAGCTCGGCCTCCCGCTCGACGTGCTCGTCGTGCGCAAGATCGGCCATCCCGGCAACCCCGAGTACGCGGTGGCGGCGGTGGACGCGGCCGGTCACGTGCTCCGCGGCCGCGAGCCGGTCTCGGAGGCGTACCTCGAGGCCGAGGCTCGCGCCGGACAGGCCGAGGCACTCCGCCGGGAGCGCGTCTATCGCGGTGACGCACCTCCGCTCGACCTCGCGGGCAGGACCGCGCTGATCGTCGACGACGGTGTGGCCACCGGGCTCACGCTGCGCTCCGCGGTAGACTCCGCGCGGGCGCATGGGGCCGCGCGGGTCATCGTCGCGGTCCCGGTGGCCTCGCGCGAGGCCGCGCGGCTGCTGACCGAGGCGGCCGACGACTTCGTGGCGGTCGACGTCCCCGACTTCTTCCAGGCCGTGGGCACCTTCTACTCCGTGTTCGGCCAGACCAGCGACGCCGAGGTGGTGGAGGCGCTGCGGGCGCGCGGCTAGGCGACAGTCGGCTATCCTGCTCGTGTATCGGCAACCACCAGCGGGACCGAGGGGCGCCGTGGGCATGGAGCACGTCTCGAAGCGGGCGCAGGCGATCCGGCCGTTCGTCGTGATGGACGTGGTCGCGAGGGCCAAGGAGCTGGAGGCCTCGGGCCGCGACATCGTGCGCCTCGAGATCGGCGACCCCGACTTCCCGACCCCGGACATCGTCACGAAGGCGGCCGAGGAGGCCATGGAGGCCGGCGAGACCGGCTACACGCAGTCCGCGGGCCTGCCGGAACTGCGCGAAGCGGTCTCGGGGCACTACGGTGCGCGCTACGGTGTGGAGGTCGATGCGGGCGCTGTCGTCGTGACGCAGGGAACGAGCCCGGCGATGCTGCTGGTCTTCGGCGCCCTGCTGGATCCGGGCGACGAGGTGATCGTCGCCGACCCGTGCTACCCGGCGTACCCGAACTACGTCGCGTTCCTCGGCGGGGTGCCGGTCGCGGTGCAGGTGCGTGCCGAGGACGGGTTCCGCTTCCGCATCGAGGATGTGCGCGCGGCGATCACCCCGCGCACGCGCGCGATCATGGTCAACTCACCCGGCAACCCCACCGGCGCGGTCCTGCCGCCGCAGGATCTGCAAGCACTCGCGGAGCTGGCCGAGGAGACCGGCGTGTATCTGGTCAGCGACGAGATCTACCACGGGCTCACCTACGAGGGTGAGGAGCACACCGTCCTCGAGTACACGGACCGCGCGTTCGTGCTCAACGGCTTCTCGAAGGCGTACGCGATGACCGGCTGGCGCCTCGGCTACCTGATCGGCCCCAAGGCCTTCATCCGGCCCGCCGAGAAGATCCAGCAGAACTTCTTCCTGTGTGCGAACCACTTCGTCCAGGTGGCTGGCGCGGTCGCACTCACCCGCGGGCAGGACGCGGTGGCGCGGATGCGCGCGGTCTACGACGAGCGGCGCGGGTACCTCGTCCCGGCGTTGCGCTCGCTCGGGCTCGAGATCCCCTGCGTTCCCGGCGGCGCGTTCTACGTGTTCGCGGACGCGCGCGGATGGGGAGGCGACTCGCTCGAGCTGTCCGGGCGGCTGCTCGAGGAGGCCGGGGTGGCGGTGGCGCCCGGCATCGACTTCGGGCCGGGCGGGGAGGGTTTCCTGCGCTTCAGCTACGCGGCATCGCTCGAGCGGCTGCGGGAGGGCGTGGCGCGTCTGGCGGACTGGTCGGGGAAACACCCGTAAAGCCCGCTCCCCCCGGAGCCGATGTCAATCTGCGGGGGCGGACTCGTCGCAACGGAACAAGGGGGTCGCGCGTGGTCGCATTCGAGGAGACCGAGGGTTTCACCCGCACCTACGAGGACGGAGAGACGATCTTCCTGGAGGGCGAGCAAGGGGCGTATCTGTTCATCGTGGTCTCGGGCCGGGTCAGGATAGCCAAGGGCGGGGAGCTCGTCTCCACCGTGCTCGGCGAACTCGGTCCGGGGACGATGTTCGGCGAGCAGGCGCTCATCGACAGCAGGCCTCACAGCGCGACCGCTTCGGCGGTGGGGATCACCGAGGTGGCCGTCTACGACAAGGAGACGTTCCTCGAGACCCTGTGCCTGGATCCGGAGCTGGCGCTCCGCGTGATCGACTCGCTGTCCACGCGCCTGCGCTCCACGACCGAGGCGCTCCAGAAGATCTGCGAGCAGTACGTCCTCGACCGAACGGAGCTCGCGCTGACGCAGAAGGCGATCCTGGAGAGCGAGCTGTCATAAGCGTCGGTGCCGCGCGCGCCTCCAGAACTGCCGTTCGTCACGAACCGCTCATCGCAGCGCCGTCCGCTGCCGATGAGAACCTTCGGAGAGAGGCATGGGGCTTGCTGTTCCGTGCCGTGGGCGCCACCACGAGGGACGAGGGGACATGCACGCGGACACCTGGAGCAAGGCCGACCTTCACATCCACAGCAACCACAGCGACGGCTTGGCGCGCATCCCCGAGATCATGGACTGGGTGGAGAAGCGCACGGATCTCTCGGTCATCGCGATCACCGACCACAACACGATCGAAGGCGCCCTGTTCGCCAAGTCGCTCGAGGACCTCTACGGCTTCGAGGTGATCGTTGGCGAGGAGGTGTCGACGCGCTCGGGCCACATCATCGGCCTGTGGCTGAACGAGACGATCCCGGCGGGCATGAGCGTCGTCGAGACCCTCGCGGCCATCCACGAGCAGGGCGGCGTCGCCATAGTCCCGCACCCGTTCTCGCCGCGCGGCATCTTCGGTCCGCTCGGGCGCACCGAGTTCTTGAACACCGTCAACGACCTGGCGTTCCACGCTCTCGAGGTCTACAACTCGATCCCGTACCTGGTGTGGGCCAACAGCGTGGCGGCCAAGATGTTCACGGGCGGCCAGGGCATCGCCGCGACGGGCGGCTCGGACGCGCACGTGCTGCAGGGCATCGGGACCGGGTGCACGCTGTTCCGCGGTTCGAACGCCGAGGACCTGAGGCGCTCGATAGAGAATCTCGAGACGCGCGCCAGCGCGACCCGCGGCGGTCTCAACGTGGCCTTGCGCTACACGTTCTCGATCCCGCGCATCCGTCGGCAGCGGTCCTTGAACTGGGAGCGCTGCAAGGCACGGTGACCGGCCGCCGGCGCTACTCGCCGGCGATCTCGCGCGCGGTGCGGATCACGCTGTCCGCGAGGGTCTGGGCCACCTCGGGCGCGTCGTTCCATGCTGGCATCACCCGTGTCGGCACCGAGACCCGCGCGAAGTCGGCTGCGTGCTGCAGGTCGAACAGCGTGGCCAAGGAGTCGATCGGGTCGCACGCGGGCACGATGAAGACGCGTGAGCATCCGATCGCGGCGAGATGCCGTGCAACCTCGGGGATGTCGGGTTCCCGCCAGGCGTCCCACGCCAGTCTGAGGTTCGCGTCGATCAGCCCGCCTTCGATCAGGAGGGCTCGCACGCGGTGGCAGAAGGCGACCTCGCGGGTCTCGTGGTCCGGGAAATCGCGGCTCCACGCAGGCGGCTGCCCATGCACCACGAGCGCCGCGCCCGTCGTCGACTCCACACCCTCGGAGGCGCGGAGCACGCGTGAGGCCACAAGGGCAGCCAGATCGTCCGAGGTCCACAAGGGAGGAGCGTATTCGACGCGCACCGCCGAGCGGCCGGGCGAGGCTGCGTCCAACGCGCGTTTCGCGAGCTCGTGGGGTCGGCCCTCCGCGACACCCAGGGCACACACGACGATAGTCCGGTGCCCCGTCGCGGTCAGCGCCGCGGCCGCCTCGGTCAGGGTCGGTGAGCCGAAGGCGTACGCGGTGAGCGGCGCGGAGAAGGCGTCTCGGTCCAGGAGCTCCGCGGTCCTGCGGACGATCGCCCGCACTGTGTCGCGAGCGGGGCTCCGATCGCCTGCCGCGTGGTAGCGCGTCCGCTCGCCGGCGAAGAAGAACGGCTGGACGGCTAGCGGTGCGGTCGGGCCTTCGGCTTCGGCGAGCTCGGCGATGTCGCGAGCGGTCTGGCGGGGAGAGTAGTGCTCCGGTTCGGCATCGGCCAGGACGATCACTCCCGTACGCGGCTCATCGTCGCGGGGTTCGGGGATCGGAGTGGTGCCCGGGCGGGTCGCAAGGAGGTGGAGCAGTGAGGCGCCGAGCAGGTAGCCGGTCGCGAGCGACGCGAGGGCGAGAACGACCGCCGCCAGGGCGAGATCCGATCGGTCATGGACGCGCACGAGGTCGACGAATCCCCAGACGGACCAGGCCAGGCAACCCGCGATCGTCATGCCGGCGAGCGGCTCCGCCCGCTTCGGCACGATGAGCAGGGCCACCACGGACGCTCCCGCGAGCGTGGCACCCGCTATGAGCGAGACCCAGGACATCGGCGGTTTCGGCTCCGCGGTGCGTCGGGCAGTCCGGGACCAGTGTAGCCGAGACGTGTCGGCGTTTGACAAGGATACCCCGTGGGGTATACTACGCGCGTCGGTCGGGCTCGTGTCTCCTTTTCGGCGGCGCTGTCCGGTTGTTGCTTCGCAAGGAGGTGCCCGGATGGGTGACGGGATCGTCGAGGTGAGCGAGTCCGAGTTCGAGACGCAGGTCCTGGACGCGAAGGTCCCGGTGGTGGTGGACTTCTGGGCGCCATGGTGCGGCCCGTGCCGCGTCGTCGCCCCCGAGTTCGAGAAACTCGCCTCGACTGTGGGCGTGCGCGCGAAGTTCGTTAAGATGAACATCGACGAGAACCGCGAGATCGCCGTCCGCTTCGGGGTGATGAGCATCCCGACGATCGCGAAGTTCGAGCGGGGAGCTGTGACCGCGCAGGTCGTGGGCGCCCGGCGAGCGGACGATCTCGGCCAAGGAACTCGGGCTGGTGTGAGCCACCGATGCCGACGTACGACCTGACATGCGATGAGTGTGGGGAGCGTTTCGAGCGCTTCCTCACCCGGATGCTCCGCGAGCAGGACAGGGTCTGTCCGCGGTGCGGCTCGTCGAAGGTCCGGCCGGGACCGGGTGGTGGCTTCCTCCTCACGGACGCCCGTCCCTCGGCCAAGGGATGCGTGCCGCGCGGGGGGTTCACCTGAGGGTGAGGATGCCCGTCCGGTCCGGACGGAAGGCGTGGCTGTGGAGTACTCGTACCGCAGGGTGGCCACGAACGGGTTCGAACGGATCCGTGAGGCGATCGAGCGCGAGGTGCCGCTCCACGGTTTCGCCGTCGCCGGCGTCCACGACCTCCAAGCGACGCTCGCGGCGAAGGGGTTCCCGATCCAGCCGCTGTGCATCTACGAACTCGTCCTGGACTCGGAGCTGTCCGGTCAGGACGGCATCGCGCTGCTCACCCCGTGCCGTCTCCACGTCTACGTCGAGGAGGGCGAGGTCTGGGTCGGGGCGATCCGGCCGACGCTGATGGCGCTCATGTTCCCCGAGGCACGTATCGAGGTCCTCGCGTCCAAGGTGGAGGAGCGCGTGGTCGGTCTCGTGGACTCGGCGGTCGCCTGACTCGCTGGCGGCCGTGGCGACTCGCAGGCGGCCGTGGCGACTCGCAGGCGGTCGCCCGCCTCGCGCGGTGACCTACTTCACGCAGTTCGAGTACTTGAGGAAGACGGAGATCGCCTCGTCGATCAGCTCTTCGCGGGACTTCGGTTCTTCGGAGATGAGACAGGTCTTCATCGAGTGCCCGATCACATGCATCCCCACTTGATTCAGCGCCGCTTTGGCGGCCATCAGCTGGGTGAGCACCGCCTCGCACTCCTGGCCGGTCTCGATCATCTGCTGGAGCCCGCGGATCTGTCCCTCGAGGCGCTTGAGACGGTTGACCAGGCGGCGGCGCTCTGCCTCGTCGGCGACCTGGCTGACGGCCTGATTCGGCATGGCGCTCTCCTTGCGGCTGGACTGCTGTGCCCTACAATGGACGGGCGCGCCGAATATACCCCCTAGGGGTATCATCTGACAACACACCCGGGGGAGTCGTGGGATACACCAAGCATCGATCGGACGACGGTGGGCGCATCCGCGCGATACGCCGGACCCTGTGGGCCATCCTCTTCCTGAACATCGCAGTCGCGGTCGCGAAACTCGGCTACGGCACCATCACCGGCTCTGTCGCGATGCAGGCGGACGGGTTCCACTCGATGTTCGACGGGACGAGCAACGCGGTGGGTCTCGTCGGCATGTGGCTGGCCAGCCGCCCCGCCGACCGGGACCATCCCTACGGCCACGGCAAGTACGAGACATACGCCTCCGCAGCCATAGGGGGGATGCTGGTCTTCGCGGCGTGGCGGGTCGGGAGTTCCGCGTGGGAGCATCTCGTCGGGACAGCGGAACCCGTGCGGGTGGATGCGGTGTCGTTCGGCGTGATGGCGGTGACGCTGGCCGTCAACCTCGGGATCACTGTGTACGAACGTCGTGCGGGCCGGAAGCTGGGAAGCGCCATCCTCATCGCGGACGCGAGCCACACCGCCAGCGACATGCTGGTCTCGCTCGGCGTCATCGCGGGTCTCGCCGCCGTGAAGTTCGGGTACCCCAAGGCCGACCCGCTGATCGCGCTCCTCGTCGCCTTGGCCATCATCTACACGGCGTGGGAGATCCTGAAGCATGCGAGCGTCACGCTCTCGGACGCGTCCCGGATCGCCCCGCAGGAGATCCGCGATGTGGTGATGGGCGTCCCGGGCGTGATGGGCTGCCACTCGATCAGGACGCGTGGTTCCGAGTACGAGGTCTACGTGGACCTGCACGTCCAGGTGGACAGGGCGATGAGCGTCGAGGGCGGTCACGCGGTGGCCGAGTCCGCGGAACGGGAGGTGTGCGAGGCTTTCGACCGCGTGGCCGACGTCATCGCGCATCTCGAGCCGATGGACGACTACCAGCGGTGGAAGACCGCCGAGGAGTCGCATGCCGGCGAGTAGGGCGCCGGGGCGCGGCTACGTCCTGGCGGGTCTCGCCGCTGCCTGCTGGGCGCTGAGCGGGCTGACGGCGAAATGGCTGTTCACACCCGCCGGCGAGGCGTCCCTGTGGAGGGTGCCGGCGGTCGGCGCGGTCGTCGATCCGGTGACGCTGGCTGCTGCGCGTGCTCTCGTGGCATTCGCCCTGCTCACGCTCTACCTCGCGGTGCGGCGGAGGGCCGATCTGAGGATACGGCCGCGTGACCTCCCGTTCATGGCGGCCTTCGGCGTCTTCGGGCTCGCGATGGTCCACTTCACGTACTTCAAGACGATCTCGCTCACGGGTGTCGCGACCGCTATCCTGCTGGAGTACCTGGCTCCGGTGATCACGCTGGTGTTCTCGGTGCTCTTCCTGGGTGAGCGCCTCAACTGGAGCTTGCCCGCAGGCGTCGCGCTGTCCATCACGGGGTGCGCGCTCGTCGTCGGGGCGCTGGGCGGCGCCGGCCTGCGGGTCTCCTCGGCCGGAGTGGCCTGGGGCTTGGCCTCTGCCGGCTTCTTCGCGCTCTACTCGATCCTCGGGCGCTATGCGGCCGGGCGGTTCACGCCGTGGACGCTGCTCGCCTACGGTCTGGGTGCGGCGACGGTGTTCTGGCTCGTGTACCTGGGCCCCGCCCGGGTCCTCGCCCCGCTCGGCGACGGCACGGCCGCGGCCGCGGTCGTGTTCATCGCCGTCGTGGGCACGATCGTTCCGTTCGGCGCCTTCCTGAAAGCCCTCGAGTACATCGATGCGACCAAGGCGACCGTGACGGCCACGGCCGAGCCGGTGATCGCGGGGCTCGGCGCGTTCGCACTGTTCGGCGAGGTGCTCACGCTCACGCAGCTTCTCGGCGGAGTGCTCGTGGTCGTCGCGATCGCGATCGTGCAGCGCGCCGCAGCGCGGACCTTGCCGTTCGGCGACTGAGCGGGCGTCCGGCGCTGCCGTATTCGTACCGCTAGCAGGGTATATACTCCCCAGAAGGAGTGGTATGCGGTTTGCTGTGCGGGGCGACCCGCCGGCGTGCCATGAGAGGGTACGATGGAACTCAGACAGACGCCCGATCTCCGACAGAAGGTCACCCTGTCGCCCCACGTCTACCAGGGGCTGAACATGCTGGCCATGCCCATCGCCGAGCTGGCGGTGCTCGTCGAGAACGAGCTGTTGGACAACCCGGTGCTCGAGGTCGAGGAGGACGAGGTCGAGCCGGAGGAGCCGCCGGAGGAGCGCTCGGAATCCGAGGAGGAGCGTGCCTGGGACGAATGGCTGGAGATGTACGAGGACTACGCCACCTCGGAGCCGGCCACGCCGCGGGACCCGAACGCCGAGACGGTCAACACCGAGGAGTTCGTGGGCGGTATCCAGTCCTTCGACGACTACCTGCTCGAGCAGGTGGGGATGCTGGACCTGGCTCCCGACGTGGAGCGGGCGGCGCGCGCGATCATCGGCACACTCGACGACGACGGCTTCTTCGTGGGTGACTGCGGGGAGGTGGCTGCGGTCGCGGCCGTGTCCCGTGAGGCGGCCGAGGCAGGGCTGCGCGTCGTCCAGCAGCTCGACCCTCCCGGGGTGGGCGCGAGGAACCTGGCCGAGGCGCTCGAGATACAGATGGAGTACCTCGGGATAGAGGAGCCGGTGCTCGTCGAGATCGTGGAGCATCACCTCGACGACATCGCCGGCAACAGGTTCAGGAAACTCTCCCGTCTGCTGAAAGTGGACGAAGAGGAGTTGCGCCGGCTGCTCGAGCTCCTCCGCGGCCTCAACCCCAGACCCGCGGGGGCTTTCTCACCGGGTCCGTCTCCGGGCTACATCATCCCGGACGTGACGCTCCGCAGGTTCGGTGACGAGTGGCTCATCATCCCGAACGGCGAGTCCGTGCCAACGCTGCGGGTCAGCCCGCGCTATCGGACCATGTTGCGGTCGACCTCGGGGGTGGACGACGACACGCGACGCTACCTGCGGGAACACATCCGCTCGGCGCAGACCTTCATCCGCAATCTCGATCGGAGGCGCGACACGGTCTCGCGCATCGCGCAGATCGTGCTCGAGATCCAGACCGACTTCTTCGAGGACGGCAAGGGACCGCTGCGGCCGCTGCGTCTCGAGGACGTCGCGGTCGAGATAGGCGTGCACCTCTCCACGGTCAGCCGGGGCGTCACCGGCAAGTACATGGCGACGCCGTACGGGCTGTTCGAGTTGAAGCACTTCTTCTCGGGCGGGTATCGCACGTCCTCCGGGACGGACGTCGCCTCGACGAGTGTGAAGTCGCGCCTCAAGGAACTCGTTCGCGACGAGGACGCCGAGCATCCGCTGTCCGACCAGAGGCTCGCCGAGATGATGTCCGAGGAGGGCGTCACGGTGGCGCGTCGCACGGTCGCCAAGTACCGCGAGGAGCTCGCGATCGACCCGTCATGGGCCCGCAAGAGGCGGTGACGCGGCGGTGCCGGATCCCGTAGCCCTGCCCCGCATCGAGCGAGCGCGTGTCGCCCGCTGGCGCGACGGAGTCGTCGTCGTCGCGATGCTCGCGTGCGTCACGCTCCTGCACCTCTGGGCATCGCAGACTGGGGCACCTCCGGCGGTGCACCTGCTCTACCGTCGGCTCTACTACGTGCCGATCCTGTACGCCGCTTTCGTGTTCGGGACGCGCGGCGGTGTCGCTGCGGCGATCGTCGCAGCGGTCTCGTTCGCACTGCACGCCCATCTGCAACTCAGCCGACTGCTCGACATGCAGGCGGACAACGTGCTCGAGATCGGCATGTTCGTCGTCATCGGCACGCTGTTCGGCTGGCTGAGGGATGTCGAGGAGCGGCGGACCGAGGACCTGAGGCAGGTGGGCAGGCAGCTCGAGGACGCATACGGCAAGCTCGAGGAGCGAGCGATCCAGCTCATCAACATCCAGGACTACACGCAGTCGATCCTGCGCTCCATCACCTCCGGCGTCGTGACCGTGGGCTCCGACGGGTCCGTGGCCACGGTGAATCCGGCCGCCGAGCGCATCCTGGGGATGAGCGAGTTCGAGGTCGTCCCGAGTGTCATCAGCACCGTGTTCAAGGACGACGGCGGACTCGGTCGCGACGTGTCCAAGATCCTCGAGGGCCGTCTGCCGCGCCTGATGCGGGACCTCACGCTCGTGACGAAGGCCGGAACGACGGTGCACGCGCAGGTCTCGGCATCGCGCATGCGGGCCGTCGGGGGACGCATCCTGGGCGCGGTCGTCACGATCGAGGACGTCTCCGAGGTGCGCGCGCTCACCGACCAACTGATCCGATCCGACCGGCTGGCAGCGCTCGGCGAGCTCACCGCCGGCGTCGCTCACGAGGTGCGCAACCCGCTCGGCATCATCCGGGCCTCCGTGCAGTTGCTCGAGGACGCCACGCGCGATCCGGCGCGCATCCGGGAGGCCACCGACGTGATCAAGCAGGAGATCGATCGCCTCGACAAGGTCATCAAGGCGCTCCTGGATTTCGGACGCCCGTCGCCTCCGACGATGATGCCGGTGGACGTCGAGGAGGTCCTGGACGATGTCATGATGTTCACGCGCAAGTTCGCCGGTCACGCCGACGTCCGGATCACCAAGCGCTTCTCGGGAGGACTGCCGCCCGTGATGGCCGACCCGGACCAGCTGAAGCAGGTGTTCCTGAACCTCGTCACCAATGCCGTGCAGGCGATGGAGGAGACCGGCGGGGTCATCACCCTTGCCACCGAGGCGGACGACGGCTTCGTCGCCGTGAAGGTCGCCGACACGGGGCCCGGGGTGCCGGTCGAGGACGTGGACAAGCTGTTCGACCCGTTCTACTCGAAGCGTGAGGACGGGACCGGCCTTGGGCTGACCATCGTCCACCGCATCGTGGACGGTCACGAAGGGCACATAGAGGCCGAGAGCGCGCCCGGCGAGGGGATGACCTTCACGGTCTCGCTCCCGGCCATCGCCGACCGCGAGGCGGCAGGGGAGGGCGTCAGATGAAGCGGGTGCTCATAGCCGACGACGAGAAGAACATGCGCTGGGTACTGGGTCAGGCGCTCTCGGCGGAAGGATACGAGATCGTCGAGGCCGCGAGCGGCAAGGAAGCGCTCGCCGTGGCGGCCGAACAGACGCCCGACATCATCCTGCTGGACTACAAGATGCCCGCTCCGGACGGGATGGAGGTCCTGCGGCGGCTGCGCGGCAAGGCGGTGACCGTCCCCATCATCATGCTCACGGCGCACGGCAACGTCCAGCACGCCGTCGAGGCCATGAAAGCCGGCGCCTCCGAGTACCTCACGAAGCCGTTCGATCTCGAGGAGGTCAAGCTCGCTCTCGAGAAGGCGTCGCGTCTCTCGGACCTCGCCGCCGAGGTCGAACGTCTCCGAGGCGAGCTCGATCGCGACTACGACCTCGAGGGCATCGTGGCCGCGGAGCCGCGGATGCTCGAGATCCTGGAGACGGTCGGCAAGGTGGCGCCCACGAGCGCCACGGTGATGATCTACGGCGAGTCCGGGACCGGCAAGGAACTCGTCGCGCGCGCCATCCACCGCCTGTCGCCCCGCGCCTCCAAGCCCTTCGTCTCGATCAGCGCCGGCGCCCTGCCCGAGACGCTGCTCGAGAGCGAACTGTTCGGCTACGAGAAGGGTGCGTTCACCGGGGCGATGATGGCGAAGCCCGGCCGGTTCGAGATGGCGAACGGCGGGACGCTGTTCCTCGACGAGATCGGGGACATCACCCCGGCGGTCCAGGTCAAGCTGCTGCGCGTGCTCCAGGAACGGCAGTTCGAACGGCTCGGCGGGACACGCACGATCGAGGTCGACGTGCGTGTCGTGGCTGCGACGAACCAGGACCTCCAGCAGATGATCGCGGACAGCGGTTTCCGAGAGGACCTCTACTACCGGCTGAACGTCGTGCCGATCACACTGCCGCCTCTCAGGCAGCGGACGGACGACATCCCTCGGCTGGTCGCCCACTTCCTGGAGAAGTACGAGGCCGGGGAGAAGCGCATCACCCAAGCGGCGATGGAGGCGATGGCACAGTACGCGTGGCCGGGCAACGTCCGCGAGCTCGAGAACACGATCGAGCGGGTCGTCATCCTGTCCCACGGGGACGAGATCGATCTGGCCGACCTGCCCGCCGAGGTGCGCGCGGGCGCTGTGGCATGCACCCCGAGCGGACCGCTGTACACCCTGCCGGACGAGGGTCTCGACCTCGAAGAGGTGGAACTCGAACTGGTCCGCCAAGCACTGGACCGCAGCGGGAGCAGCGTCCCGAAGGCAGCGAAGTTGCTGGGTCTGACGACCAAGACGCTCGAGGCGCGGATGACGCGCTTCGGACTCGCACGGCAGGACGGATAGCGCCGCCCGCGAAGGCGCGCTCGCACCGAAGGGGGGACACATGGCGACCAAGCACGTGACGCTCAAGACCACCGGGATGCACTGCATGTCGTGCTCCATGCTGATACAGATGAACGTGGGCGATCTCGAGGGCGTCGAGGGCGTGAAGGCGGACCTGGCGAGCGGGACGACCGAGGTCGACTTCGACCCCGACAAGGTCGACATCCACGCGATCATCGCCGAGATCGTGAAGTCCGGGTACGGCGCCGAGGTCGCGGAGTAGCGCCGGGATGCAGGGTGGTATCGGATACCTTGCGGCCTTCGCGGCCGGGGTCGTGTCGTTCCTGTCGCCGTGTGTGCTGCCGCTACTCCCGGGCTACCTGTCGTTCATCACCGGGGTCGCGCCGGCCGAACTCGAGGGGTCCGGCGGCGGCCGCCGCGTCGTCCTCCCGGCGCTGATGTTCGTCGCCGGCTTCTCGGCGGTCTTCATCGCACTCGGCGCGTCAGCCTCCGTTCTCGGCTCGCTGTTGGCCGCTTATCGGGACGTGCTGGCGCGAGTGGCCGGCGTGCTCGTGATCGCGATGGGGCTGTTCATGCTCGGGATCGTGAAGGTGCCGTGGTTGTACGGCGAGGCCCGCGCCGACCTGTCGCGCACGCGTTCGTTCGGCCGTGCGGCTGCCCTTGTCATGGGGATGGCGTTCGCCTTCGGATGGACGCCCTGCGTCGGCCCGGTGCTCGCCTCGATCCTCGCGCTCGCCGGCTCGACCGGTGACGTCGGACGCGGGGCTCTGCTGCTCGCGACCTACTCGGCCGGGCTCGGGGTGCCCTTCATCGCCACCGCGCTGTTCCTCGGCCGGATGCGGGGCGCCATGCGATGGCTCACCCGTCATTCGGTGGTGATCAACCGGGTCGCCGGGACCGTCCTGATCGCCTTGGGGGCCTCGATCGTCACCGGGATGCTCGGCCGGTTCGCCGGGTGGCTCTACCGCATGGCCCCCTTCCTGCAGTTCGGCTAGCGAGCCGCTTGCTGGCCGTGGTGCGGCGCCGCGGGATACGATGTGGGCGACCGTGTCCTTCGGCCGGGGAGGACGATGGCGCGCCGGGTCCACAGACCGATGGCCGGACTGGCCGGCAATCTCACCCTCTTGGCGCTCGCCATCGTCGGCGGTGCGCTCGTGCTGGTGGGCGCCGCCGCGCTCGGGGGAGTCTACGACTTCGCGCGCCGTGAGGTCGACGCGCGCCTGGTGGACTACTCCCGGCTCGTCGCCGGCGAGGTGGAAGGCCGATTCTCCGCCGCGGGCGCGGTGGTCCGGGACGTCGCGGACACGGTTGTCCGTGGGGACGGCCGGGTGGACGCCGCGGCTCTGGCGGTCGCCTACGGCCGCAACCAACAGCGCTTCGAACGTCTCTACGTGCTGGACGCGAGCGGCGCCCTCGAGGCAGCGTACCCGCCGGTCAAAGGGATCTTCGCTCCGGCGGGGTTGCCGGCCGTCGCCGACGCCGACGGCTCGCCTCGCTTCGCGGTCCGGTCCGGGGAGGGCACGGCGGCGCCGACGGTCTGGGTCTACGTCTCCACCGAGGTGACCGGTCACGTGCTGGTAGGCAGGCTCAAGACCGATGCGGTCGCCGTCCTGCTCGACCAGGTCGCGGGAGCGCGGCAAGGGCGTGTGGCGGTCGTCCTGGAGACGGGCGGACCCATGCTCCTTCGGGGCGCCGGTCGGGAAGTCGTCCCCGGCCGTATGGTGTTCGAGCCGTTCGATGCGGACGACGCCTCGGCGGGCAGGGTGTCCATCTGGGACACGCGCTACGGCACGCAGGCCGGCGCGTACAGCGATGTCCGGGGGCTGTCCGGCCTGGATTGGCGGGTGGTCGTGGCCGAGCCCCACGCGATGGTCTTGCGGGACGTATGGGCGGCGCTGATGCCGGCAGCCGTCGTCATGTTCGTCTTGAGCGTCCTTCTCGTGGTCCTGACCTACGTCACCGCCAGCCTCCTCGTGCGACCGCTCCGTGACCTTGAGGCGCGGGCCCACAAGGCTCAGGCGGGCGCGTACGTGCGCCCGCTGGCGGTCAGGCGCCAAGACGAGGTCGGGAGGCTGGCCGAAGCATTCAACGCGCTCATCCTCCGGCTGAACGCCCTGCACGACGTGGCCGAGCTGATGGCCGGCGCCGCGCACATCGAGCAGGTGCTGGACGCGATCGTGAGCGCCCTGCGTCACATCGCCCCGTCGGCGCGCAGCGCCGTCTACCTGGTCGAGCCGTCCCGTTCCCGTCTGGTCCTCGCCCGCTCGAGCGGATCGTCGATGGAAGCCGAGAAGGAACTGCCGCTCACGCGGCACTCCTGGATCGAGGACGTGCTCGGCGGCGTCGGCCCCGCGTGTCCCACCGCCCTGGCGCGCGCCGGGGGTGGGGAGGCGGCCGCTCTGGCCGAGGTCGGACCCGGGTCGGGCTTCGCCGTGCCGCTGGCAGCCGGCAGCGAGGCGATCGGAGTCATCGTGCTGTTCCAGCCGGTGCGGGCGCTCTCGGACGCGGAGATGGACATGGTGCGCGTGTTCGCTGCCCAGGCCGCCGTCGCCATACGCACCTCGAGGCTGTTCGAGATGGAGCACCTCTCGCGGCGTGAGGCGGAGGTGTTGCGTGCCGTCGCCGAGCAGCTCTCCAATCCAGCGGACCTGGCGGAGGCCATGCACATCGTGGGCGCACTGGCGGGTGCTCTGCTCGGGACCGCACAGAGCGGGGTCTCCTTGCGCGAGGACTGCGCGCCGGGGGTCGACGTGACCGCCGCCACGTCGGACCGGGGATGGCTGGAGCTGTGGGACGCCCTGGCGGCCGGCGGGTCGGCCGATCCCGAGAGGTCCGTCGTGATGGAGGACGTCGCTGCGGTGCCGGAGGCCTCGGCATGGGCTCTCGGGCGTGACGTGGCCTCGATGATGCTGGTGCCGCTGCTGCGCGGTCGAGAGGCCTGCGGTGTCCTCGCATTCGAGTGGGGATCGCCCGGTGTGCAGATGGACGAGCACCGCGTGGCTCTGGCCCGCACCATCGGCCGCCAGATGGGGCTCGCGCTCGAGAACGCGGCGCTGTTCGAGGAGGCGCGCAGCCGCGCCACCAACCTGGAGACCATCTTCCGCGTCTCTCAGACGGTCAGCTCCGCGCTGCAGAGCAAGGTCGTGCTGAACCGGGTCCTCGACGTCGTGCAGAAGATCTTCTCGGCCGATGCGGTCGCGCTCATGACCTACGACCCCGCACGGCGCGTCATCGCCACGGCCATGGCACGCGGCCTCTTGAGCCAGGAGATGCTGTATTTCGAGACGGTCCCGGGGGAGGACCTGCCCGGCCAGGTCTTCGAGGAACGGGTGCCCGTGGCCGAGGGCGAGCTCGGCTCGCGTGAGGACCGGCTGTCACGTCTCGCTCTGTCCCAGGGCCTGCATTCGCTGCTCGCGGTACCGCTGATGGCGAGAGGGCGTTCCATCGGGGTCCTGTCGGCCTATTCGCGCGAGCGGGAGGCGTTCGAGCCGGAGGACGTGGAACTCCTGATGACCTTCGCGGCGCAGGCTGCTCTCGCCATCGACACCGCGAACCTGTTCGCGAGGGAGCATGCGGTGGCGAGCGTGCTCCAGTCGAGCCTCGTCCCGGCGCGTGTCCCCTCGCCCGAGGGCCTCGACATCGCGAGCGAATACCGGGTGGGCTCGCCGGACGCGGAGATCGGGGGCGACTACTACGACGTGTTCCGGACGCCGGACGGCAGATGGGCGCTCGTGATCGGTGACGTGTGCGGCAAGGGGGTCGAGGCGGCCACCAAGACCTCGATGATCAAGTACGCGACACGTGGCCTCGTGGCGGCTGGTGCGGGACCGGCCGAGGCGCTGGCGCTGCTGAACGACATGGTCTGCGAGAGCGGGGACGCCTCGGACATCGTGACCGTGTGGCTCGGGATGCTCGATGCGGACGCCGGACGGCTCACCTACGGCAACGGCGGCCATCCGCCGGCGCTCCTCATGGACCCGGCGTCGAAGCGCATCACGCGCCTGTCCACCACCGGACCGATCCTCGGGGCCATAGCGGGGGTGCCGTTCGACGAACGTGAGGTGCGCGTGCCGAAAGGAGCCTCGCTCCTGCTCTACACCGACGGCGTCACCGAGGCGCGCAAGGGGAATAGGTTCTTCGGTGAGGGCCGGGTCCGCCGTGCGCTGAGGGAGGGCGGTACGGCCGACCAGACGGCGACGCGCCTGCTCGAAGCGCTCGAGGAGTTCGCCGCCCTCGGTCTGCGTGACGATGTGGCGGTGCTGGTGGTCAGACTCGTCGACAGCCGCGCGTAGGCGCGGCCATCCGCTTCGAACGCACTTCCGAGGAGGACCGTGAACTACTCGCTCGAACGCCGGGAGGACGCCGCCGTGACCATCGTGCGGCTCTCCGGCGAGATCGACATCGGCGTCACGCCGGAGGTGCGCGAGGCGCTCGGCGGGGCGCTGGAAGGCGGCTGCTCCAACTTCGTCGTGGACCTCGAGCGTGTCACGTACCTGGATTCGTCCGGGCTCGGGCTCATCGTATGGCTGGACCACCAGGTCTCACCCGAGGGCGGGAGGATCGCGCTCGCGGCCGCTAACCGGGACATCTCGCGGATCCTCGAGTTGTCGGGCCTCGTGTCGGTCGCCCCGAGCCTCTCCACCTCCGCGACGGTCGACGCCGCGCTGGAGGGTTTCGAGCTCCCGGCGACCCCTTCCGAGGTCCGCTGGATCGAGGAACTCACCCTTCCCGCGAACGTGGAGGCGCTGGCGACGATGCGCTCCGAGGTGATCCGTCTCATCTCCGGCCTGCCCTTGAGCGACGCGGCCGTCTTCGACGTGAAGGTGGCGGTGGGAGAGGCGCTGGCCAACGCCGTGAGGTACGGCTCGCCTCAGGGGACGCGCGCGCAGGTCGGCGTCCGCATCTCGGCCTACGACGATCGGATCGCGGTCGCGGTCACGGACAGCGGCTGCTCGTACTTCGATGGGGAGTGTGGCGCTGCCGACGACCTGTACGCCCCCCGCGGTCGCGGCATAATGTTCATGCGGGCCCTGATGGATCGCGTGGAGTTCGAGCCCTCCGCCGAGGGGGGTACGACCGTCACGCTGGTCAAGCATCTGAAGCCGCGCTCCGCCTGAAGCCGGCGGACACCGAAGGGCTCGACATGGAGGTGGGAGCCTCGCTCCGCCGCACCGTCCTCGTGCTGGGCGCGTCGATCCGCGGCGCGGAGGCGGCCGCCGCTGCAGCCGTGGCCGAGCGGCTGAGAGCCCATCCCGCGGCCGGTGTCGACGTCGTGTGCATCGACTTCTTCGAGGGATGCGTCCCCGCCGCGGCGGTCGTGGGGCGCTTCGCGTACCGGACGCCCGGTGGTGTTCGGATCCCGGTCCACGGAACGTTCGGTGAACTGGTCCGGCACCGGGTGGACGATCCACTCGCGGCCCTGCTGCTCGATGGCGGTCTCGAGCGCGCGGACGAGGTGCTCACCGCTGCCTCCCCGGCCGCCGTGGTGTCGACGAACGACGTCGCGGGCGGTGTCGCGGCGGAGGTGGCACGGGGGAGGTTCCCGACCTTCACCGTGCTCGTGGACCCGGACCCGAGGGACCGTTGGCTGCATCCCGGCGCGGACGGCTACTTCGTCGCGTGCCCGGAGGCACGGGACCGGCTCGTTGTCGCCGGCGTGCCCCTGGGGCGCGTCGCCGTGACCGGCGTGCCCGTGGACGCGAGGATCGGGCCGGACGTTTCCGTGCGTGGAGGCGGGGGCGGGGGTGGCCGCTTCGCGGTGGCGGTCTTCCCGACCGGCTCCGACGCCGACGTCAAGCACCTGGTGCGCGACATCGGATCGCTCGGCGTCCGCGTGCTGGTCCCGCTCGCGGGTTCGTCACGCCTGCGCCATCTGCTCTCCCCGCTGGCCGGATCGCGCTCCAACGTGGAGCTGCTCGAGGGGGACGATGCCTTCAGCGACGCGCTGCGAGGAGCCGATCTGGCGGTGTGCGAGGCCGGCTCCTCGGCGGTGCCTGCGGCGCTCGCCGCGGCGACTCCTCTCGTGTTGCGGTCCCCCGTCCCCGCGGAGCTGTCGACCGCCGACTTCCTCGTGGACTGGGGGGCCGCCCTGCTCGGACGGGACGACGCGGACGTCGCCGGGAAGGTCCGCTTCCTTTCGTCGCATCCGGACCGCCTTGCCGAGATCGCCGCGCGGTCCGCGGCCCTCGGCCGCCCCGCCGCGGCGCAGGCCGTGTGCGAGCGCGTGCTGGCTGCGCTACCATGAACGAGGAGGAGGGAGATCGCCGTGGAGTTCCGTGAGGTCATCGAGATGCGGCATTCATGCAGGGAGTTCCGTCCCGATCCCGTGCCCCGAGAGGTGCTCGACCGGCTCGTGCATGCCGCTGCGATGGCGCCTTCCGCGATGAACAGCCAGCCGGCGCACCTGCACATCGCGACCGGTGAGGTGCGCGACCGCGTGACGGCGATCATGGCGCAGACCACACACCACCTGCAGGAATACGTCGAACTCCTGCCCGAGGACCATCTCGAGGCCGCGGCCCGGTTCTTCGGCACGTTGGGCGACGCTCCGGTGGTCGTCGCGATGTCCGTCCCGGAGACCACCGATGAGCTCGAGCGGATCAACGAGATGATCGCGGCGGGGTGCGCCACTCAGAACATCCTGCTGAGCGCGACCGACGAGGGTCTCGCGGCGTGCAACATCACGTTCGGCTTCTGGGTGCGCGACCAGCTCGCCGAGGCGTTCGAGGTCGGAGCGGAGCGCGAGATCGTCGGGCTCATCGTGCTCGGTTACTCGAGCGCGGAGCCGGAGTCTCCGCCGCACCGTTCCGACATCGCCGAGTACGTCGGCTGAGATATGCTCCGCGCGGTCTTCTTCGACGTCGGCAACACCCTCATCCACCCGCACCCTTCCGTCTCGGAGGTCTGCCGGCAGGTCCTGGAGGAGGCCGGCCACGTGCGCGACGTCGCCGCCATCGACGAGCTGATGCCGGTGGTCGACGCGTACTACGAGGACCGCTACCGGGAGGACGACACGTTCTGGCGCAGCGAGGAGGAGACCTCCTCGGTGTGGGTGGGCATGTACTCGGTCTTGTGTCGCAGGCTCGGTATCGAGGACGAGGCCGAGGCGCTCGCCCATCGCGTGTACGACGAGTTCGGCCGTGCCGACCGGTGGCGGGCGTACGACGACGTCGTGCCTGCCTTCGAGCGCCTGCGCGCGCGCGGTCTGAAGACCGGCCTCATCTCGAACTGGGACAGCCGTCTGAGCGCGCTCGTGGACGGCATGGGCCTCGGCATCATGCTCGATGCGGTGATCTCGTCCGCGGAGGTGGGGCTGCACAAACCCGATCCGAGGATCTTCGAACTCGCGTGCGAGCGCGTGGGCGTCGCGCCGGCCGAGGCCGTGCACGTGGGCGACCATCCGTACGCCGACGTCCTCGGCGCGACGACCGCGGGGATGGCTGCGGTGCTGGTCGACCGGTGGGGCTTCCGTGAGCCACAGGAGTGCGCGATCTGCGACTTCACCGAACTCGACGAACGTCTGGGACTCGGAGGGACATGATGCGCAGCGGCGGGTCCAAGGCGCTCGGGTGGTTCGGCTGGGCGGTCCTCGTCTCTGGGCTCGCTGCGTGCGTCGCGCTCGGTGTCGGTGCGTATCTGCTCGCGGGGTACTCGTGGGACCGTGTCGTCGCCTACCGTTCGCCGTACACGGCCGCGAAGCTGCCCGCGGCCGAGGCCGGTTCTTCGGGACCCGCCGGGCGGGTCGTGGTCGTCCTGGTCGACGGGTTGCGCGACGACGTCTCTCGGCAGATGCCGGGTCTGGAGAGGCTGCGCGACCACGGCTCGGACTACGTGCTCACGCTCGGACAGCCGTCGCTGTCCTACCCGGGCTGGACGACCCTGCTCTCGGGCGCGCCGCAGGGAGTCAGCGGGGTGACCACCAACTGGTTCGAAGGGCGCGTGCCGGTGGAGACGCTGCTCGACACGGCGCTGGCTTCCCGGAAGCGCGTCGTGATCGTGGGCTCGCCTGACCTGAAGACGCTCTACGGCGCCGACCGGGCCGCAGGATCCTCCTTCAGGAAGTGGGAGGGCGACTACCTCTCGGACGTCCTGGTCGACGATGCGGTCAAGCTCGCCGAGGAAGGGGACGCCGGGTTCGTGTTCGTCCTGCTCCCGGACGTCGACGAGGCCGGCCACGATCTCGGCGGGTCCTCCCCCGAGTACCTCGAGACGGCGCGTCGCGTCGACGCCGACATCACCCGGCTCGTGCAAGCGCTCGAGGACACGCGCACGGCCTTCGTCGTGGTGGTCGACCACGGCCACATCGACAGCGGGGGGCACGGCGGATGGGAGCCGGATGTCAGTCGCGTGCCGGCGGTCTTCGCCGGGCCGGGTATCGCGCTCAGCGCAGGCGAGGGCAGGCACGAGGACGTCGCGCCGACCATCGCCGCCCTCGCGGGGATGCCGACGCCGCGCCATGCCAAGGGGGAGGCGATCGCCGCGGTCCTGGCGAGCACCGGCCCCGAGGTGCTGAGGGCGACGTGGGACCAGCGTTTCGCGTTCGCGGGTGCCTACTCCTTCATCGCGCGGGGCAAGGCCCCGATGCCGCC
>PNNM01000004.1 GCA_013824215.1 Coriobacteriaceae bacterium | reverse complement strand
ACCTCGAGCACGGTCATGCCCGGGCGCGCCGAGACCTGCCGGCCGTCGATGGTCAGCGTGAGGGTCGCTTCTGTCGTGGCGTGGCTCACGTGGTGTTCCTCTACTCCCAGCCCCGGGCGCGCTTCTGGCGTACCTCGCCCTCGACCAGCACGCAGTCGATGAGCTCCTTGGCGAACGCGGCGATGTCCGAGACCGACAGGATGCCCACCGGCTTGCCGTTCTCCACCACCGGCAGGCGGCGCATGGCGAGTTCGCGCTGCATCCGCACCGCGACTATGAGGTCCATGTCCGGCTCGAGCGGCACGAACTCCTCGAACATGACTTCGCGGACGGCGACGGTCTTGGGGTCACGCCCGTCCGCGACGACCGTGTGCGTGATCTGGCGGTCGGTGATGATGCCGAGCAGCTTGTCGTCTTCGGTCACGAGCACCGAGCCGACCTTCTCGTCGCGCATCTTGCGCGCCGCCTCGGCGACCGTCGCGTCGCCTGCGATCGCCACCACCCGCGGGGTCATGATGTCGCGCACCTTCATGGCGCTCCTTCCGTCCGGCCGGACCTAGACCCGGCTGATCGCGTCGAACGGGCAGCTCTCCTGACACTGGCCGCACTTGATGCAGCGGTCCTGGCTGATGTCGTGCACTTCCTTGACCTTGCCCCAGATGGCGCCGACCGGGCAGTGCTTCTTGCACACCGCGCAGCCCTTGCACAGCTCGGGGTCGATGACGTAGCGCGACAGCTCCACGCAGTGTCCCGCCCGGCACGTCCTGTCATGGATGTGCTCCTCGTACTCGTCGCGGAAGTAGCGGATCGTCGTGAGCACGGGGTTCGGCGCCGTCTGACCGAGGCCGCACAGCGACGCGCGCTGCACGTCGCGGGCGAGGCGCTCCAGCTTCTCGATGTCGCCTTCCTCGCCGCGTCCCTCGGTGATGTCGGTGACGAGTTCGAGCATGCGCTTCGTGCCGATGCGGCACGGCACGCACTTGCCGCACGACTCGTCCTGCGTGAACGACAGGAAGTAGCGCGCGAAGTCCACCATGCACGTCTTCTCGTCCACGACGACCATGCCGCCCGAGCCGACGATCGCGCCCACTGCGGCCAGCGTCCCGTACTCGATCGTGGTGTCCATGAGGTGCTCGGGCAGGCAGCCCCCCGACGGCCCGCCGATCTGGACCGCCTTGACGGTGTGCCCTTCGGCGCAGCCTCCGCCGATGCCGAAGACGAGGTCGCGGACGGTCATGCCCATCGGCACCTCGACCAGACCGCTGTAGCGCACCTTGCCGGTCAAAGCGAAGACCTTCGTGCCGCGGCTGTCGCCGGTCCCCATCGCGGCGTACTCCTCGGCGCCGTGCGCGGCGATCCAGCTCACGTTGGCCAGGGTCTCGACGTTGTTGATGCAGGTCGGCTTGCCCCACAGTCCCGAGGTCGCCGGGAACGGCGGGCGCACACGCGGCATGCCGCGTTCCCCTTCGATCGAGGCCATCAGTGCTGTCTCCTCGCCGCAGACGAACGCGCCCGCGCCCTCCTTGATGCGCACGTCGAAGGAGAAGCCGGAGCCGAGGACGTTCTGCCCGAGGAACCCGCGCTCGCGCGCCTGCTCGATGGCTTTGCGCAGGCGGCGCACGGCGAGCGGGTACTCGGCGCGTACGTACACGTATCCGGACGTGGCGCCGATGGCGTAGGCCGCCACCGTCATCCCTTCGAGCACGCTGTGCGGGTCGCCCTCGATGACGCTGCGGTCCATGAACGCGCCGGGGTCGCCCTCGTCGGCGTTGCAGATGACGTACTTCGTCTCGCCGGGCGCGTCGCGCGTGAAGCGCCACTTCTGCCCCGTGGAAAAGCCCGCGCCGCCGCGGCCGCGCAACCCGGAGGCCTTCATCTCCTCGATGAGCGCGTCGGGCTCGAAGTCGTGCAGCACGCGGCGCAGCCCCTCGTAGGCGCCGCGGGCCAGCGCGTCGTCGATGTCCTCGGGGTCGATCACGCCGCAGTTGCGCAGGACCACCCGGCGCTGGGCGGCGTTAAACGGGACGTCGGAGTAGGCCGCGACCGGCTCGCCGGTCTCGGGGGACCGGAACAGGTACTCCTCGACGATGAGGTCGCCCGTGGACGCGATGTGCTCGATGATCGCGTCGGCCATCGCCTCGGTCGCGACCGGGTAGAAGATCCCCGTCTCGCCGACGACCACGACCGGGCCGCGCTCGCACAGGCCGTGGCAGCCGGTGCGCACGACGCGGATGCGGTTCCCGAGACCGGCCGCCTCGGCGGCGTTCTCAAAACGGTCGGCCACCGCCAGAGAGCCGTTCATCGCGCACCCCGACCCGGTGCAAACGCGGATCGCGATCGTGTCCCCGGAGGCGGCTATCTCGACGGGGGCGTGGGCGCTCATTCGGCGTCCTCGGCGGACGGCGCTGCCTCGCCGCGGGCGATCGCGGCCTCCTCGGCCAGACGCGAGGCGATGCGGCGGGTCTCGGAAACGTCGAGCTGGCCGTAGGTGACGCCGTCGACGAGCATGACAGGCGCCAGTCCGCAGCAGCCGACGCACGCCACCGACTCGAGCGTGAAGGCCATGTCGTCGGTGGTCTCGCCGATCTTGATGCCGAGCTCCTCGGTGACCACGCGAGTCACCTCGGGCGCGCCCCGCACGTGGCACGCGGTGCCGTGGCAGATGCGCACGACGCGGTCGCCGCGGGGCCGCAGGTGGAACTGCGAGTAGAACGTGGCGACACCGTAGACGTGGCTCAAGGGCGTGCGGCGGGCGCGCGCGATCTCGCGGAGCGCCTCGCGGGGGAGGTAGCCGGCCAGCCGCTGCGTCTCCTGCAGGACGGCGATGAGCGCGCCTGGGTCGTCAGCGTGCCGCGCGAGGATCGCCGCGAGCTCGGCCGCGAGCTCGGCGGTGTCGAGCCCCTGGTCCTCCTTGCAGCAGACCTTCTGCGTCTCGGTCTCGCTCATGCGTCCTCCGTGACCAGCTTTAGTCCAGATACGAGTCGCAGTAGAGCGTCTCGTTGCGCAAGACGGTCATCGACTTCTCGATCACGTCGTTAGTGGCCAGCTGGCCCGGCGCCGATCGAGCCACACCCATCTGCAGATCGTCGTTCGGGTCCATGATCGCGGCGTCGAGCCCGGCAGGGATGAGCAGCGCGAGCAGGGCGGCCGCCAGCGGCGACTTCACGTGCTCCGGGCACCCATTGTAGATGTTGGAGAGGCCCACCACGCTCTTGAGCGGCGGGTCGTTGAGGTGCTTGAACATCGCGACCGCCTCGGCGGCCTCCATCGCCTGCTGCTGCGCCACGGAAACCGGCAGGAGCAGCGGGTCCAGGTAGAGCCGGTCCAGCGGGATGTCGTACTCCATGAGCGCCATCATGATCACGCTGGCCGACTCGATGCGCTCCGAGGCGTCACGCGAGACGCCCTTCTCGGTCATGCACAGTCCGATGATCTCGGTCTCGTACGTCTTGGCCAGCGGCAGGAACGTCTCGAGGCGCGCGCGCTCGGCCGAGGTGGAGTTGATGATCGGCTGGAGCTTGCAGACTTTGAGGCCCGCCTCCATCGCCTCGGGGTTCATGGTGTCGAGGCACAGGCGCGTGTCCGGCACGGCCTCCTGCACCACGCCGACGACCCACTCCATCGTCTCGGGCCCGTTCTTGGTGGCGGGGCCCAAGTTGACGTCGAGGACGTCGGCGCCGCCTTCCACCTGCCGGATCGCCATGTCGCGGACGGGACCGGCGTCGCGCTCCTTCATCGCGGCGCCGACCTTCTTGCTCATGACGTTGACCTTCTCACCTATAACGAGCATGTCTGGCTCCTCCCGTATCTCACTTCTCGCCTATCCGCTCCTCCAGCGCGTGCGCGATCCCGCGCAGCGCCTCGGAGAAGGCGGGGTCGGCCTCGTATGGGCTTGCTCCCTCACGGTCCGCGCGGCGCACCCCGTCGCTCTCGGGCAGCACGCCCAGCAGCGGGATGTCGCCGAGCGCTTCGCGCAGGTACTCGGCGTCGGAGGCGTCCCGGACCTTGTTGGCGACCGCGACGACGTCGCGCACGCCGATGTCCCGCGCGAGCGCGTGCACCGCCGCGGCGGTGTGCACGCTGCGGCTGCCCGGCTCGACCACCACGACGAAGACGTCGACGCCCTCGGCGGTGCCGCGGCCCAGGTGCTCGATGCCCGCCTCCATGTCGAGTATGGCGACATCGCCGCGCTGGACCAGCAGGTGCTGCAGGAACGCTTTCAGGAAGGTGCCCTCGGCGCACATGCAGCCCGCCCCGCCGCGCTCGACGGTGCCCATCTTCAGCAGCGTCACCCCGCCGATGTCGGTGCCGCACATCTCGACGACATCCGCGACTTCCGGGTTGAGGCGGAACATGCCGCCTGCGCCCGGACGCGCACCGGTGCGCTCCTCGATCAGGTCGTCCCAGTGGGAGAGCGGGACGCACGCCGCCTCGGTGGCCGCGTCGGCGCCCAGCGCGATGGCGAGGTTGGCGTCCGGGTCGGCGTCGATGGCCACCACCCGACGGCCTTCCTCGGCCCAGAGGCGCGCGAGCCCGGACGACAGGGTCGTCTTGCCGACGCCGCCCTTGCCCGAGATGGCGATCTTCATGCCGGCACCTCCCGGGTCAGGCCCGCTTCCCCGATCACGCGCGGGGCGAGGTGCTCGGCGCCGATCGCCATGATGTGGATGCCGTCGCACATCTCGCGCGCGCCGCGGATGAAGCGCGCCGCGATCTGCACGCCCGTGCTCGCGGCGTCCTCGGAGGCGGTCAGCTCGGCGACGATCCCCTCGGGCACGGTGATGCCGGGGATGTTCGCGTTCATGAACGACGCCATGCGCGCCGAGCGCAGCACGACGATGCCCGCGAGCACCTTGACCTCGAAGCGCCGCGCGAACCGCATGAACGACTCGAAGGACGCGAGGTCGTAGACGGCCTGGGTCTGGAAGTAGCGGGCACCCGCGGCCACCTTCTTCTCGAACTTGGCGAGCTGGGGCGCGAGCGGCGCCGAGTCGGGAGTGACCACCGCTCCGGCGTAGAACTCCGGCGTGCCGTGGAGCTCCTTGCCCGCCATGTCGGTGCCCGCGTTCAGGGTCTGGATCACGCGCAGCAGCTGCACCGACTCGAGGTCGAAGACCGCCTTGGCTTCGCGGTGGTCGCCCACCCGGACGTGGTCGCCGGTCAGTGCGAGCACGTTGGTGATGCCGAAGGATGCCGCGCCCAACAGGTCGGACTGGAGTGCCAGGCGGTTGCGGTCCCGGCAGGTGACCTGGTAGACGGTCTCGTGGCCGGCCTGCGTCAGGTGCACGCACGCGGCCAGCGTGGACAGGCGCATGACGGCCGCCTGGTTGTCGGTCACGTTGAGCGCGTCGACGTGGGGGGCCAGCACCTCGGCGGTCTCGAGCATCGCCGCCACGTCGGTGCCCTTGGGCGGTCCGACCTCGGAGGTCACCACGAAGCGTCCGCTGTCGAATGCGGCCGCGAGGCTCATCGCGAGCCTCCCTTGGCCGAGAGGTCCCACTGGTACATCTCGCCCGCCGAGTCGTCTTTCGGCGGGTTCTCGTGCGCGAAGCTCGCGCCGCGGCCCTGCGACTCGAGCCGCTCGTGGATCTCGACCCATGCGCAGGGGCGGTCGCCGAGCTCGCACTCGCCGTCGTTCACGCCGCCGCACGGCCCGTTGAGGATGCCTTTCGCGCAGCGCGTCACGGGACAGATGCCCGCGGTCTCGCCCAGAACGCAGCTTCCGCAGGCCGAGCACTCGGCCCGCCACGAACCCAGGCCCTGCGCCGCGCCGATGAACAGCGTGTCCAGTGCCGGGTAGACCGGGATGCCGGTCTGGGCGGCCAGCATCGCCACGCCCGCGCCGCAACCGAGCGAGAGGATGGCGTCGATGTCCTCGGCATCCATCGCCTCGACGTACTCGGGCTCGCACTGCCGCTGCAGCACGCCGCCGACGAACTCGACTGTCATGCCGCGGCGCGATATCGCCAACTGCAGCGCTTGGATCATGGTCTCGACCTCGCGGTCGCCGCCCGCCAGCGCCACTGCCGCGCACGTGTTGCAGCCCAGCAGGAGCACGCGCCTCCTGCCGGCGAGCATATGGACGATCTCGTCCAGCTGCTTGGCCGTCACGACGACCATGGGAGGTACTCACCTTCCAGCGGCTCGACCGGCACGACCTCGAAGGCGTCCTCCATGCCGAGCTGGGACAGGATCGAGCGGATGCGCTCGGCACTCCGGGCGACGAGCTCCTGAGCGTGCGGGAAGCGGCACGTGGCGGCGTCGCACTCGGCGAACAGCACCTTCGCGGCGCCCGACTGCAGCGCTTCCAGCACGGAGCGCTCGCTGACGCTGAGCAGGCAGGACTGTGTGAGCGTCGTCGTGTCCTTGCCGAGGTGCAGGAACCCGCCTGGGGCGCTGCCGCAGCGGAAGGCGAGCGTGGCGTCCACGCTGTGGTCCTCGAGCGCGCGCTGCATCTTTCGGGACATCTCCGCCTCGGAGGTGCCCTCGAGGCTCAAGGCGAGCGCGGGGCACTGCGAGACGCAGGCGCCGCACGCGTGGCATGCGTCGAGGTCGAAGTAGAGGTAGCCGCCGGCCTGCAGGCTCGGGACGTCGTGCGGGCAGACGCGCACGCACGTGAGGCACGCCGCGCACTTCTCGCGGGTCAGACGGGCGCCGGTCGTGCACGACAGGCAGCGCTGGGCCTCGCGGGCCGCCTCGTACTGGGTGTAGCCGAACTCGACCTCGTCGAAGGAGTCGCACGCCTCGTAGAACTCGAGCCGCTCCATCTGGATGCGGCGCTTCCGTTCGAGCTTGTGGGCGACGTGCTCGGGCACCTTGCCGATGGCGATCGCGTCGGCATCCAGCTCCACGAGCGGGCGGTCGTCGCCGGCCAGGTCGCGGAAGATGACGGCGGCGGCGCGGTGTCCCTCGGCGATCGCGTCGATCACCTTCGTGGGCCCGCACACGCAGTCGCCGGCCGCGTACACGCGCTCGACCGGCGTGCGCATGGTGCCCGGTTCGTGCACCGGCGCCCCGCGCTGTGTGAGCGGGACGCCCAGATCGGCGACGTCCACCCCCTGGCCGACCGCGAACAGGACGGTGTCGGCGTCCAGGATCGTGCTCACGGACTCGTCGAAGGTCGGTGCGAAGCGCTTCTCGGCGTCGAACACCGAGGTGCATCGCACTGCGCGCAGGCCGGTCACCTCGTCATCGCCTAGCACTGCGCGCGGCCCCCACGACGGCAGGAAGCGGATGCCCTCGGTCTCGGCGTCGTGCAGCTCGTGGTCGGAGGCCGGCATCTCCTCGCGCGACTCGAGGCAGATCATCGTGACCTCGCGCGCGCCGAGGCGGCTGGCGGTGCGTGCCACGTCGACGGCCACGTTGCCGCCGCCCACGACCACGACCCGCTTCCCGACGTCCACGCGCATCCCGCGGGCGGCCGCGTCGAGGAATGGCAGCGCTGTCAGCACGCCGGGCAGGTCCACGCCCTCGATGGGAACCGGGCGGCTGAGCTGCAGACCGGCTGTCACGAGCACCGCGTCGCAGCTTGCGCGCAGCCCGGCCAGCGTGATGTCGCGCCCGATGCGGATGTCGGTCTTGGATTCGATCCCGTGTCCGAGGATGAAGGAGATGTCGCGATCGAGCGCGGCGTCGGGCAGACGGTAGTTCGGGATGCCGTAGCGGAGCATGCCGCCGAGTCTCGGCTTCTCCTCGTAGATGGTGACGTGGATGCCGAGGCAGGCCAGATCGTACGCGGCGGTCAGCCCCGCGGGCCCGCTGCCGACGACCGCCACTCGCTCCGGCCTCATCCGCTTCGGGTGGCGCGGGGTGGGGTAGACGCCGTGGTCCGCCGCCGCGCGCTTGAGTGCGGCGATCGCCACCGGCTCGTCGAGCAGGCAGCGGCGGCATCCGTCCTCGCAGGGGCGGAGGCAGATGCGGCCGCAGACGGAAGGGAGCGGGTTGCGCTCGATCACGATGTCGAGGGCGTCGGAGAAGCGCCCCTCGGCCACCGCGAGCAGGTAGCCGGGCACGTCGACGTGCACCGGACATGCCGCGCGGCAGGGCGCGAAGAGACGCGCCGGCGCGCTGCCGGTCGACGCGCTTTGCTCCCGTGTCCTGGCCGTCGCCATCGCCGTCCTCATGTCCCGCTTCCTACGATGCCCTGGCCTTCATGAACGCCGGCAGGTCCGCCGCCTCGTACGGCCCCACGGTCACGGACCAGCCCGGCATCTCCTCGGTCAGCTCCCCGGAGATCTGCGCGACCGCGCCCGGGATGATGACCTCGTGGTGCGAGATCCGCTCCGAGATGCCCGAGGCGTTCACGAACTTCGCGATCCGCTCGGGGACGAACTTGCCGGCCGCCCAGGCGGTGAGCACCGACAGGCCCTCGGCGTCGACCACTCCGAGGTAGCCGGGCATCTTGGACGCCTCCAGCTCCGAGGCGACGATGAAGTACGTGAGCGAGAAGTTCGTCGTCACGAACAGCGGCGAGTCCGGGCCGGGGCTGCCGAACTCGTAGATCTTGGATTCGGCCTGCATCGGGCGCTGGGGGTCGGTGAAGATGTTCTGGCGCAGCACGAGCAGCGGCAGCATCCGCCACGGCTCGACGCCTGAGAGCACGATGATGCTGCCGTACTTGGCGATGTCGGCGGCCGCATACACCGTCTCGAGCATCGCGTCGCCGCCCGCCAGCTCGCCGGGGAAGGTGATGGAGGGGTAGCCGAGCGGCGCGTACTTCTTGACGAGCGCGGAGCGCCGTACCAGGACGTGGTCCCGCAGCGCGGCGCCCGCCGTGCCCGGTGCGCTGTCGAGAACGATGTCCTTGACCCCGGCGGCCGCCGCACGCTCGGCGAGCCCGGCGACGGCACCTGCGCCCTCGGCGCGCACCGCGAGCGGGCAGCCGTGCTGCTGCGCGAGCGCCACGAACGTGTCGAAGGTCGCTTCGGTCGCCGCGTGGATGAGCGGGCGCGATGCCCCCACGGCCTCGAGTGCGGAACCCATCTCGGTGGCGTCGGTCGACATCAGCACGAGCGGGAGGCCGCTACGCGCCGCCACACGCTCGGCGACGGCACGGAAGCGCGCCGGGTCGCCGGAGCCGCGAACGGCCACGAAGCCGCAGCGCATCTCCTGCTGGACGCGCTCGAAGACGGAGGCCGCGGCCGCGTCGGCATGAGCGTCGATCTCGGCGTCCGTGGCCGACGCGTCGACAGCCACGCCGATCGCCGCCGCGTTCACGAACGTCTTGTCGTGGCGGAACATCACGGTCTCCTCGCCGACCGTGAACGCATGCTCGCCCGTGCCGACAGTGACCCCGCGCATCGGGGGCGCCGCCGCACTCGACAGAGCCGCCTTGGCCTCCTCCGAGACGTGCGGGCACGACGCCAGCTCGGCCTGTCCCTGCGCCAGCTTCATCGCGAACGCGAGGCAGGTGGGGACGCCGCAGTCGCCGCAGTTCGTCTTGGGCAGCTGCTTGAAGATGTCCAGACCGGTCAACGCCATCGTCGTCGCTCCTTCTTCGCTTCGGGTGTCTAGAACATCGGGTCCATGGCAGGGGCGGGATGCCCGTTGGCCGCGATGAACTCGAGCACGGCCTCCTCGGTCTCACCGACGGTCTCGTCGGCGATCCTGTCGAGGAACCCCGGGTCGCCCATCTCCTCCATGCGCGGGCCCAGAGAGGAGCGCATCGACTCCTTGAGCTCCTTGGGCATCCAGACCACGCGGCCCAGCCCGCCCTCGGCCGACATGAACTTCTTGCTCGCGATGTAGCCGCGGCCGATGCCCATGAAGCCGGGGACCTGGACGCCGCCGCCGATCGTGCCGGCAAGCGTGGAGAACTTCATGCCCGAGGGCGTCATGCCGGCGTACTCGCGGTTCACGATCATCACGCCGTTGCACATGGGCATGAGCGCGATGATCGCCATGAAGCAACCGCAGCTCGTCATCGGGTTGTCCATGAGCGAGTAGCACGTCATGCGTTCCACCGCACCGCCGGACTTCTCGGCGATGAACTGGTTGACGCCCGCCCACTCGCCGGTCTTCGTGTCGAGGCACGTCCCCTTGTCGATCGGCTGGTTGGGCCCCGCCGGGTTCAGCTCGTTGGACGTTTTCGCATCCAACCAGTTGTACGCGCCGCACAGGCCCAGGCGTTCGGGCGTGACCACGCAGATGTGGCTCGGGGCGAAACTCTGGCACAGGGTGCACGAATAGAAGACCTCGACCGTGTCGTCGGTGAGCCCGGCCATGCGTTCGTCGCGCACGGCGTAGCTCACGCGGGCCAGTTCGCGCATCTCCTCCACCTTCGCGGGCTCCGTGTAGATGGTGACCTGGACCTTGTCCACGATCGCCTCGAAGTCGTCGAGGAACTTGGCGTGCAGGATGTCGCCGAGGTGGTGGAGCTTGAAGCCCTTGTCCTTCGCGACCTTGCTGATGCGGATCCAGATGAGGTCGCGCTGCCCCATGTGGAGCACGCCCTCGGCGAAGTTGAGCATGTGGTGCACCTGGCGCTCGACGACCGGCTCGAAGTCGGACTGCATCTTGCGGCCGGCCACGTCCACGACGATGCCGATCGGGAAGGCGGACCCCTCCTCGATCTCGTCGAGTTCGGGTCCGACGACCTCGATCTTGCCGTCGGTCACCTCGGCGGCGTCCAGCGTGCGGACCCACTCGAACGCGGGGCTCTTCTGGCCACCCGTCTCGGCGTAGGTGTCCTCCTTGCGGACGCGCTCGCCCTCGAACGCGGGGCCGTACGAGACGGGGACCGGCACGTCGAGCACCTTGATCTTCAGGCCGCGGACCTCGATGGCCCTCTGCACCAGCTCGTCGCAGGTGACGTTGCTGACCACGTGCTCGTAGGTGCACACGCCGGTGGGGAGGATCTGCGGGATGTCCGAGGTCGCGATGGTCGGGAAGCCGTAGGAGATGGCGCCGGCCGCGGTGGCGTACCACTCGTCGGTGACCGTGCCCATCGCGAGGACGAAGGCGAACACGCGGCTCTTGTTGTAGGCGAGGATGCGCTCGTAGTCGCCCGGCTGCACACCGCCGAACGCCATCGCGGCGCGCGTGGCGAATCCCACCGAGTAGATCTGGCTGTAGACCTCCTTGCCGAACGGCACCAAGCGTGTGTCCCACCCGAGTTGCACGCCCTCGGCTTCGAGCTGCTCGCCGAAGGAGACGCCGCCGTCGTGGCCGGCCATGAAGACGTAGAGCATCTTCTCCTGCATCTCGCGGGCGAGACGCACGGCCGTGGCGTTGTCAGGCGCGGCGCCGACCACGGCCGCGAAACCGGGCGCCGAGCCGTCGACGAACTCCACGCCCTTGGCGCGCATGATCACGTCGTCGGCCGCGCCGAGCCACAACTCGGTCACGGGCGGCGGGTCGCTGTCGAGGTAGGTGAGCGCCTCGTGGCACTCCTCGGCGAGCAGCGTGGCGATGCCGGCGTCCAGCGTCGTGCCGAGATAGGGGAGCCACAGGTTCTCGGTCGGGACCTCGGGCAGCAGGTCCTTCGCGTAGCCCAGGACCTTGTCCATGTCCGAGAGCTTCTCGACCTTCTCGCCGATCAGGCCGTAGATGACCGGCAGGTAGTAGCCGGTGTTCGGCAGCTCGATCGCGGCGTCGGCGCCGAAGCTCTCCTTGGCGCGCGCGAGTTTGGCCTCGGTCCGCTCGAAGATGCTGTGGGCGCCGCGGATCGCCGCGGAGGCGATGATCTTAGACACTGAGTTCCCTCCTCATATCCATGTCGAAGAGCACGCGCTCCTGTGCGACGTCGATCTTCAGGGCCTTCCGGGCGTTGTCGATGAGATCGAGCGTCGCGGCTACCATGTCCTGCGGCTCCTTGATGAAGCGCAGGCTCCCTCCGTAGCGCTCGGTCCACCCGTCGATCATGTAGTCCTTGACCACTGGGCTGTTCTCCACCGGCGAGCCCACGCCGCCGAAGATGACGTGGGCACCGCTCGCGACCGCGTACGTGGCGATCTCGAGCGCCTTCTCCGAGTACCACTCGGGCGCGAGCGCCACCGCGGGCAGGCCGGCGATGTCGTCGCCGAGGCCGCCGGTCGCGGCCACGTCCGCCAGCAGGGTGAGGATGCGGGAGTTGTCCACGCACGAGCCCATGTGCAGGACCGGCGGAATCCCGACCGTCTCGCAGACCTCGCGCAGCGACTCGCCGGCGAACGCCATCGTCTCCGGGGTGAGCAGGCCGTGCTTCCCGCTCGTGATCGCCGCGCAGCCGGTCACCACGACCAGCACGTTGTTGGCGATCAGCTCACGCACGACGTTGACCACCGCGTAGTCCTGGACAGCGCGCGGACTGGAGCAGCCCACCACGGCCGCGGCGCCGCGGATCTTCCCGTTGACGATGTTCTCGTTCAAGGGGTTGAGGGACGCGCGCATCTTCCCGCCGAGCATGTAGCGGATGTACTCGTGACTGAAGCCCGCCACGAGCGGCTCCGAGACCTTCGGGATGTGGACGTCCTTGCGGTTCGGGAAGTTCTCAACGGCCGCGCGCACGATCGCGCGGGCGGCATCTCGCGGATGGTGCTCGTCGACGACGATCCGCTCGGAGTCGCCGACGCACGCCTTGGGGGAAGACGAGATGAGCTTGGTGTGGAAGTGGGTCGCGACCTCAGACAGGCCCTGGAAGATGCACTGCACGTCGACGACCATCAGCTCGACGGCGCCGGTCAGCAGCGCGAGCTCCTGGTGGAGCATGTTGCCCGCGGGCGGCACGCCCTTGCGCATGAGCGACTCGTTGGCCGTGCAGCAGATGCCGGCGATGTTGATGCCCTTGGCGCCCACCGACTCGGCGAGCGTCAGCATCTCGGGTTCCTGCGTGGCGTCGATGATCATCGACGCCAGCAGCGGCTCGTGGCCGTGGATGAGGATGTTGACCTTGTCCTCGGACAGCACGCCGAGGTTGGCCGAGGAGCGCACCGGCGACGGCGTCCCGTACAGGATGTCCTGCAGGTCGGTGGCGAGCATGGAGCCGCCCCAGCCGCTGGCCAGCGCGCACTTCACGGCGCCGTCGAGCAGCGACTGGTAGTTCTGGTCGGTGCCGGCGGCGGTGCGGTGCATCGCCTCGACGATCTCGCGGTCGATCCCGCGTGGAACGACGCCGAGCTTGCGCCACAGCTCCTGGCGCTTGACCGGCGCGCGGGGGATGTAGACCAGCTCGCCTGTCTGCTGGCCGTACTGGGCCAGCGCGCACTCGGCGACCTCGAGAGTCAGCGTGTTCACGTCCTTGCCGGCGGCCTCGATGCCCATGTAGCCGGCTACCTTGGCCAGCTTGACGACGTCCGCGATCGCCACGTCCTCGATCTCGCCCTTGGCGATGGCCTGCAGCGTGAGGGCGACGTCGCGGCCGTGGTCGGAGTGGGCGGCCGCGCCGGCGGCCACCTGGCGCACGAAGTTGCGCGCCGCGATCGTGTCGCGCGTGGCCCCGCACACGCCGCGCTCGTACTTGCCGATCAGGCGGCACGGACCCATCGCGCACAGCTTGCAGCAGCCGCCGGTGGCCCCGGTGGAACAGGGCTTGATCTCCCGCGAGCGCGAGAACACGGTCTCTATCTCGCACTCCTCGGCTATCTTGAGCATCTCGGCCGCGGTCGGGTCGATGCTCATCTCGGAATAGTCGGTGGTGGTCTTCTCGTCGCTCACCTAGCTCACACCTCTTCTCGAAACGAACGGGGTCGCCTACTGCTCGAGCAGGCCGTCGATGGCGGTCCTGACGAGGCGCACGGCCTCGGGATGTCGCATGACGAGCACGTCGGCGCCGGCCAGCGCCATCGTGATGGCGGTGCATGCCTCCCACAGCACGCCGCGCTTGGCGCCGTCGCCCCACGCGGGTTCCTCGTCTTGAGTGGCGCGTGCCTCCTTGGTGCGCCACGCCTCCTTGCCGAGGTTCACGATCATCGGCATCTGCGTCATGGCGTCGTTCTGGCCGAGCGCGGCCAGGCGCAGGCGCTCCATGACCGTGTAGCCGTACTCGATGCCGTAGCCGATGGAGCCGGTGGAGGGGTCGATCAGGATGCGCTCGGCCGGCAGCCCCATCTGCGTGATGAGGATGTTGAGCTGCTTGGCCATGTTCACGTCGATGGGGGTCTCGGCGATCACCGTGTGGCCGTAGCCGAGCGCCGCGGCCGTGACCGCCTTGTAGTTGTCCTCGACGGCGGGACCGATGGCCAGCGGCGTGTCGCTCACGACCTCGGCGACCTTCTTCAAGACCTCGGCGTCCTTGTCCGCGTTGCCCGAGCCGTAGACGATGACCGGGACGTTCACCGCGTCGACGACCGAGCGCACGCATGCCGCCGCGTCCTCCGGCGAGGTGTCCGCGCCGTTCGGATCGGTGCTCGCGAGCTGGACGCACACCAGGTCGGCGCCGTGCGTCTCGGCACAGGCGCGCGCCCACGCGGCCGGGTCCGCCAGCACGTCCCCGAGCGCGTCGGTCACCGCGGCGGGCCACCCCTGCGGCTCGGCGTCGAAGACCTCCATCGCGATGACCGGGCGGTTCGGCATCTCGCCGTCGAACAGGTAGAAGGGCAGGGCCGACTCGCCGCCGACACTCACCGCTCCGTCTCCGGAGCCGAGCGTCTCGGTGAGAATACGGCCGGACGGCCTCTCGACGGGTGCCTCGTAGCTCATCGCGCCCTCCTACTCCACGCCCGCGGACCTGGCCGCGGACTTGACGGTGTTCTCCAGCAGCATGGCTATCGTCATCGGGCCGACGCCCCCCGGGACCGGGGTGATGGCCGAGGCCCGCTCTTTGGCGGTCTCGAACTCGACGTCGCCGACGAGGCGGCCGTCCTCGGTGCGGTTGATCCCGACGTCGATGACCACGGCGCCCTCGCCGATCCAGTCGCCCTTCACCATCTCGGGGCGGCCGATGGCGACGATGACGACGTCGGCCGCGCGCACGTGGTCGGCCAGGTCGCGCGTGCGTGAGTGGCATACGGTGACCGTGGCGTTGCGCGCGAGCGCCAGCAACGCGGCGGGCTTGCCCACGTTGTTGCTGCGCCCGAGGACCAGCACGTCCTTGCCCGTCAGATCGATGCCGGACTCCTCGAGCAGGACCATGACACCGGCGGGCGTGCACGAGACGAAAGTGTCCTTGCCCACGACCAGGCGGCCGATGCTCTCGGGGTGGAAGCCGTCGACGTCCTTGCCGATGTCGATCGCCTCGATCACGGCGTCCTCGTCGATGTGGGCCGGCAGCGGGAACTGCACGAGCACGCCGTGCACGTCGTCGCGGGCGTTCAGCTCGGTTACGAGCGCGAGCAGCTCGTCCTGGGTCGTCGTCTCGGGAAGCTCGTAGGAGAACGAGTGGATGCCGGTCTCCTCACAGGCCTTGTGCTTGTTGCGCACGTAGACCTGCGAGGCCGGGTCTGCGCCCACGATGACGACGGCCAGCCCGGGCGCGACCCCGGCGGCTTTGAGTTCCGCGACCCGCACGGCCACGGCCGCCCTGCGCTTGGCCGCGATGGCCTTGCCGTCGATGATCTTGGCTGTCATCGATCTACCTCCGCCTCGTCGGTCCCGGTCCGGTTCACGTGGTCACGCCTTCCGCGACAGGCACCACGGATGCGAGCATCTCGCGTACCGCCGCGAGCGCGGGGGAGTCTTGCGCCAGGTCGAACAGGCAGCCACCGGCCAGGTCGCAGGAGGTCACGCCATCGTCGGCGGGCACCACGCCGAGCAACGCCAGACCGCTGGAGGCGACCGCGGCCAGCAGTGCGGGATCGAGCGGCTCGGCGCCGCGGGCGATCACCAGGTAGCGCGAGCCCACCTCGATGCCGAGCTCGTCGGCGAGGTCCGAGAGGCGCGCCGCGGTCGCGATCCCGCGCACGCTCGGGTCCGAGACGAGCAGGAGCAGGTCGACGTCGCGCGTGGTGCGACGCGAGAGATGCTCGAGGCCGGCCTCGTTGTCCATCACCACGTACCCGTAGCCGCGCGTCAGGTCGTCGATGCAGCCGCGCACGAGGTCGTTGGCGTAGCAGTAGCAGCCCGAGCCCTCCGGGCGCCCCATCGACAGCAGGTCGAACCCGTGCGCCTCGGCCAGGTAGCGCTGGACGTTGAGCTCGAGCCACGCGTGCTTGCCCATCCCGCCCGGGTTGGCCTCGGGGTTCGCGAGCATCTCCTCGGTGATCTCGCCGACCGAGCGCTCCACCGTCACGCCGAGCGCCTCGTGCAGGCACGCGTTCGGGTCCGCGTCCACGGCCAGCACCGAGCGCGCGCCGAGGTCGAGCAGCGCACGCACGGCGAGCGCCGCCGTGGTGGTCTTGCCGGTGCCGCCCTTGCCCGCCATCGCGATCGTGAAGGCCACCTGTCACACCGCCCGTTCTGCGTGCGAGCGTCCGCGCAGCAGCGCCTCGGTCTGCGGGAAGAGCGACGTGTCCGTGTGCGGCAGGAACATCGCCGAGACGTACGCGTCCATGAACAGCGCGTTGGCCGACAGCTCGAGGT
Organism: Coriobacteriaceae bacterium; assembly: GCA_013824215.1. GTDB lineage: Bacteria > Actinomycetota > Coriobacteriia > Anaerosomatales > D1FN1-002 > PNNM01. The sequence goes on along the minus strand of PNNM01000004.1, from coordinate 13,971 downwards.
AGGTCATCATCTCCGCCACGCGGCGAGCGGTGTCGCGCATCTCGCCCGAGAGCGCGGCCAGGCGCGCGCCCAGCAGCGAGCTGTTGCCGATGAAGACGAAGCGCTCCAGCTCGATCTCGGGCAGCAGGCCGAGCGCGATGACACGGTCGAGATCGAGGTAGTGCCCGAACCCGCCCGCGATCACCACCTCGGCGATCTCGGCCGTCTCCACGCCGACGCTCTCGGTGAGCACGCTGATGCCCGCGAAGATCGCCGCCTTGGCGCGGATGAGGTTCTCGACGTCGACCTCGGTCAGCACCACGTCGGCGCCGGTGCCGCTGTCGGCGGCCGAGGCCAGCACGTACTCGAAGCCGTGGTCGCCGGCACGCAGCCGCGTGCCCGCACGGTCGCCGGCGAAGTGCCCCCCGCGGTCGATGGCGCCGGCCAGGAACAGCTCCGAGACCGCGTCCATCAGTCCGCTGCCGCAGATGCCCACCGGCTTGGCGCCCTCGATGGTGGCGATCGTGGGCTCGAGGGTCGCGTCGTCCACGCGAACCTGTTCTATGGCGCCGGCCGCGGCGCGCATGCCGTGCAGGATGCCGCCGCCCTCGAAGGCCGGGCCGGCCGAGCAGGAGCACGCGACGAGCCAGTCCTTGTTGCCGAGGACGATCTCGCCGTTCGTGCCGATGTCGACGAAGAGTGTCAGCCGCTCGGACCACGGGATGCCCGCAGCCACGACGCCCGCGACGATGTCGCCGCCGAGCCAGCTCGCCGGACAGGGCGTCGCGCCGGCGAGTGTGGCGGGACCGCCGGGGAGCCCGAGGACGGACGCCCGCACCCACGGGAAGCGGGTCGCCGCGGGGACGTAGGGCTCCGTGCGGATGTTCGCCGGGTCGATGCCCCACAGCAGGTGCGTCATGACCGTGTTGCCGGCGATCGTGTACGAGGCCAGGTGACGGGGATCCGCGCCGGCCTCGGCGCAGAGGCGCAGGGCGAGCCGGCCGATGGTCTCGGCCGCGAGGCGCTGCAGCTCTTCCAGACCACCCCGCTTACCGGCCGAGATGATGCGGTTGATGACGTCCTCGCCGCGGCCGACCTGCGCGTTGTACTCGGAGGCCTGAGCGAGCGTGGTGCCTTCCGCGAGGTCGAGCAGGGCCACCTCGATGCTCGTGGTGCCCACGTCGACCGCGACGGCCAGGTCCGGTGCCGTGTCCGCCCCGGGGCGGACGGCGATCACATGCGCGCGGCCCTCCGTGGTGTCCACGGTCACGGCCACGTTCCAGTCGCCGCCGCGCAGTGCGGCCGGGAGCGCGCGCAGCGCGTCGAGTTCGTAGGTCACGTCCTCGAGCCCGTGCGCGCGGCGCAATGCGTGTGCGAGCCGCGTGGCGTCGCTGGCGTTGTCGCTCAGGTCCGGCGGCGCGACCTCGACCGCAAGCGTGCGCACCGGCGCCGTGACCGTGAAGGCGGGGAGCCGCTCGAGGTGCTCCTCGGCGCCGAGCGTGACGTTGTGCGGACGCTCCGCGTGGTGCCGGGCCGGGACGGCTCCGGGCCGCGACTCGGGCGGGATGCCGACGGCGACGTCACCCGTGACCTGCGCCTTGCACCCGAGCACGTAGCCCGCGGCCACCTGCTCGGCGGTGAGCTTCGAGGTGGGCGCCGCCTCGACGGTCCCTTCCTCGACGACCATGCGGCATTTCCCGCACGTCCCGCCGCCGCCGCACGAGGCGGTGACCGCGACGTCGGCCATCATCGCGGCACGCAGCAGGTTCTCGCCGGTGCGGACATCGACCGACGTGTCGTCGGTTGTGAAGGTGACCTTCGGCATGGAGGCCTCGCTCGTGCCCTAGAACAAGCCCGCGACTTGGCCGGTATCGGTCAGGTCGATGGAGTCGCCCGCGGGGGTCTTCGGCAGGCCCGGCATGGTGCGCATATCCCCGCAGAGCGGATAGAGGAATCCGGCGCCGGTGCTGGCGCGGATGTCACGGATGGGCAGTCGCCATCCCGTGGGGCGTCCCTTCAGTGTGGAGTCGTGGCTGAGCGACAGGTGCGTCTTGGCCATGCAGATCGGCAGGTGGGAGAGGCCGAGGTCGGTGTAGAGCTTGACCTTGGCCTCGGCCGCGGGCAGGTAGTCGACCCCGTCCGCGCCATAGATCCCGCACGCGATGGCCTCGATCTTCTCCTTGATCGACGCCTCGTCGGGGTAGAGCAGCTTGAACTCCTTGGGCATCTCACACGCCGCCACGACGGCTTCCGCCAGCTCCACTCCGCCCGCACCGCCGTCGGCATGCACGCGATGGACGACGGCGAAGTCCGCGCCCGCCGCCAGTGCGCGCTCCTTGATGAAGTCGTGCTCGCGCTCGGTGTCGGTCGGGAAGGTGTTGACTGCCACCACGACCGGGATGCCGTACTTCTTCATGTTCTCGACGTGCTTCTCGAGGTTGCAGATGCCCTCGGTCAGGCTCTCCATGTCCTCGCGCTTCAGGCGCTCGTCGAGCGGTTTGCCGGGCGAGACCTGGAAGCGCCCCGAGTGCGCCTTGAGCGCGCGTACCGTGGCCACGATCACCACGCAGTCCGGATGCAGCCCCGAGGCGCGGCACTTGATGTCCATGAACTTCTCGGCGCCCATGTCGGCACCGAAGCCCGACTCGGTCACCACGTAGTCGGCCAGCGCGAGTGCGATGCGGTCGGCGATGATCGAGTTGTTGCCCTGCGCGATGTTGGCGAACGGTCCTGCGTGCACGAAGACCGCGCCGCCCTCGAGGTTCTGCATCAGGTTCGGCTTGATGGCGTCCTTCATCAGCACCGCCATGGCGCCCGCGCACTTCAGGTCGTCGGCGGTGACGGGCTCGCCCGCCGTGTTGGTGCCGATCTGTATGCGGCCGAGGCGCGCGCGCATGTCGGCGAGGTCGGTGGCCATCGCGAGCACGGCCATGACCTCGCTGGCCACGGCGATGTCGAAGCCGGTCTCGCGGGGTCGGCCGTCCATGCGGCCGCCGAGCCCCACGATGACGTTGCGCAGCGCGCGGTCGTTCAGGTCCACAACCCGCCGCCACGTGATCGAGTACGGGTCGATGTCCAGGTCGTTGCCCTGGAAGATGTGGTTGTCGATGTAGGCCGCGAGCAGGTTGTTGGCCATGCTGACGGCGTGAACGTCGCCGGTGAGGTGCAGGTTGAAGTCCTCCATCGGGATGACCTGCGAGTAGCCCCCGCCAGCCGCGCCGCCCTTGATGCCGAAGACCGGGCCGAGGGAGGGCTGCCGGATGCAGGTCATCACGCTCTTGCCGATGTGCGCCAAGGCCTGGCCGAGACCGACGGTCGTGACCGTCTTGCCCTCGCCGAGAGGGGTCGGGTTGACGGCGGTCACGTCGATGTAGCGGCCCTGAGGGCGGTCGCCGAGTCCCTTGAGGACGTCGAGCGAGATCTTGGCCTTGTACCGGCCGTAGAGTTCGAGGTGTTCCTCCGGGATCCCGATCTGGGCGGCCACGTCCGTGATCGGGCGGAGAGGGGTCTCCTGAGCGATCTCGAGGTCGGTCTTCATGGGGCGTCTCCGTTCGGATGCGGGCGGTTCCGGGATGCCGCTTGCTTGGCCGAGGTGGCGCCTTACCACACTCTTTGCGAGTGCTGTGCGGATAGACACATAGATTAGTGCCTTGTGCGTGCCGTCACACCGAAGTGCCCGTGGACGGCCTTCGCGGTCGGCGAGTGGGGCCTGACGCCACGCGAGCGGCAGAAGACGCGACCCCCGAGCAGATGAACGTACGCGCACGCGACCCCCGCGCACCCAAGTCGGCGGCGGCTTCGTGCGTGCTACCATGTGTGCCCCGCGAACCGTCGAAACGAAGGTCGATCAGACGCGCATGCGCGAAAAGCTGGAACAGATCCTTGCCGTCTACGACGCGCTGAGCGCCAGGCTCGGCGATCCCGCGCTGCTCTCGGATCAGAAGGAGTACGCGCGCGTCGCCAAGGAGCACCGCGACCAGACTCCGCTGGCCGCCAAGGTCCGCGAGGTTCTCGGCGTGCTGGACGGCATCGCCGAGGCCGAGGAGATCCTGAAGACCGACTCGGATCCGGAGATGAAGGAGCTGGCCAAAGAGGAGCTCGACGAGCTGAGGCGCCGCGCTCCGGCGCTCGAGGACGAACTCAAGGTCATGATGCTGACCAAGGACCCCAACGACGACAAGAACGTCATCGTCGAGATCCGCGCGGGCGCGGGCGGCGACGAGGCCGGCATCTTCGCAGGCGACCTCTATCGCATGTACACCCGCTACGCCGAGGCGCAGCGCTGGAAGGTCGTCGAGATCGATGCCTCCCCCAACGACGTCGGCGGCTTCCGCGAGGTGGTCTTCTCGGTGAAGGGGCCGAGCGTGTACTCGAAGATGAAGTTCGAGTCGGGCGTCCACCGCGTCCAGCGCATCCCCATCACAGAGTCCGGCGGCCGCATCCACACGTCCACTGCCACCGTGGCGGTCCTGCCCGAGGCCGAGGACGTGGAGATCGCCATCGACACGGGCGACCTGCGCATCGACGTCTACCGCAGCAGCGGTCCCGGCGGCCAGTCGGTCAACACCACCGACTCGGCGGTGCGCATCACGCACCTGCCCACGGGGCTCGTGGTGCAGTCGCAGAACCAGAAGTCGCAGCTGCAGAACAAGGACGCGGCCATGCGGGTCCTGCGGGCGCGCCTCTACGAGCTCGAACTGGAGCGTCAGCAGGCCGAACTCGGCGCCGCGCGCCGCAGCCAGATCGGCACCGGCGACCGTTCCGAGAAGATCCGCACCTACAACGTGCCGCAGGACCGGGTGACCGACCACCGTATCGGGCTGTCGGTGCACAACCTGCCGGGGATCATGGCCGGCGAGATCGACACGCTCATGGAGGGGCTCGCCGCCGCCGATCGCGCGGCCGCCCTCGAGGAAGCGGTGTAGGTGGCCGAGCGCGTCTGGACCGTGCGCGATGCGCTGGCTTGGACGGCGGAGTACCTCGGCCGCAAGGGTGACGGGAACCCCAGGCGCTCGGCAGAGTGGCTGCTGTCCGGCGCGACAGGCCTCACGCGCGTGGAGCTGTACGCGCACCACGACCGCCCGCTGTCCGAGTCCGAGCGCGAGGCGTTCCGCGAGGGCATCGAGCGGCGGGCCGCCGGAGAGCCGCTGCAGTACGTCACCGGCGAGATGCCCTTCCGCCACCTCGTGCTCAAGGTGCGCCCGGGGGTCTTCATCCCGAGGCCCGAGACGGAGCTGCTGGTCGAGGCCGGTCTCGATGAGGCCGAGGCGCGCGGCGGAGAGGTTGTCGCGGTCGATCTGTGCACCGGATCCGGCGCGGTGGCGTGTGCGCTCGCGCAGGAGGTGCCCGGCGCGCGGGTCTACGCGACCGAGATCTCACCGACCGCCGCCGAGGTCGCGCGCGAGAACGCGGAGCGCTGCGGGGTGGTCGAGCGCGTGACGGTGCTGGAAGGCGATCTGTTCGCGCCGCTGCCGGAGGAGTTGCGCGGACACGTCGACGTGGTGCTCGCGAACCCGCCGTACGTCCCGAGCGGCGATCTGCCCGGGCTGCCGTCCGAAGTGGGCGGACACGAGCCGGCGCTGGCGCTGGACGGCGGCTCCGACGGCCTGACAGTGGCTCGCCGCATCATGGACGAGGCGCGCGGCTGGCTGCGCCCGGGCGGTGTCTTGGCCATGGAGTTGGACGAAAGACGCGTCGCGGATGCTGACCAAGTGATGCGCGCGTGGTATGAAGAGACTACGACCGTTCGAGACCTCACCGGTCGCGACCGCATCGTCGCGGGCCGCACCGGGCGGGGGCTCGGCGGGCATCCGATGTAGGAGGCGAACCAGCGATGAGCAAGGTCATCCACATAGATCAGGAGAACCCCTCCGCAGAAGCCTTGAATCTCGCCGCCACAGTACTCCGTGACGGCGGGATCGTCGTATTCCCCACGGAGACCGTCTACGGCATCGGTGCCTCGGCGAGCTCCTGTGTGGGACCGCACGAGATCATCGACATCAAACAGCGGCCCGCCCACAAGGCCATCCCGTGGCTCGTGGAAGAGGAGTCCGCTCTCGACATCTACGGCGTCGACGTGCCCGAGTACGCGCATCGCCTCGCGCGGAAGTACTGGCCCGGCGCCATCACGCTCGTCGTCAAGGCCGCCGCCGTGGTGCCTCGCGAGTTCCGCGACGAGCGCGGGACCGTGGCGCTGCGCTGCCCGAACCACAAGCTGGTCATGGAACTGATCAAGGCCACCGGCGGCGCGCTCGTGGCCACCTCGGCGAACACGTCGGGCAAGCCTGCCGCCAGCAGCTTCGATGAGCTGGAGGAGCGCATCATCCACGCAGCCGACCTCACGCTCGACGGCGGCGAGACCGAGCACGGCGTGCACTCCACCATCGTGGATTGCAGCGGTCCCGAGCCTGTCATGGCGCGCGAGGGCGCCATCTCGGCGGACGAGGTCATGGCCGCGGCGAAGGGACTCGACGCCTAGATGCGGATCCTCATCGGCGCCGATCACGGCGGGTATCTGCTCAAGGAATCGCTGAAAGCGCACTTGGCCGCCCAGGGTCACGAGATCGAGGACGTCGGCACGCATTCGGCGGACGCGACCGACTACCCGGACGTCGCGCTCAAGGTCGCGCGGGGGGTCGCCAAGGGGGAGGCCGAGCGCGGCATCCTGATCTGCGGCACCGGCATCGGCATGGCGATCGTGGCCAACAAGGTGCCGGGGGTGCGCGCCGCCAACATCACCGACCCGCGCGTGGTGCGGCTGGCGCGCGAGCACAACGACGCGAACGTGCTCACGCTGGCGGGCCGTTTCACGCCGCCCGAGGACGCAGCCGAGATCGCCGACGCGTTCCTGGCGGCCGCGTTTACCGGCGACGAGCGGCACGTGCGACGCATCGGGCGCATCAGCGAGATCGACGACGCCCGCCAGGGCTTGTAGCAGGCACGGACCGCGAAGAGGGGACGAAAGACCGCCATGGCTCTGGAGTACATCCCGTCGCAGGACACCGAGGTCGCCTCGGCGATCGACGCCGAACTGGCGCGGCAGCGCGGCACCATCGAGCTCATCGCCTCCGAGAACTTCACGTCGCTCGCCGTCATGGAGGCGGAGGGCACGGTGCTCACCAACAAGTACGCCGAAGGGCTGCCGGGCAAGCGCTACTACGGGGGTTGCGACAAGGTCGACATCGTCGAGAACATCGCGCGTGACCGTGTCAAGGAGCTGTTCGGCGCGGAACACGCCAACGTCCAGCCGCACGCGGGCGCGCAGGCGAACATGGCGGTCTACCTCGCGGCGCTCGAGTGCGGGGACACCGTGCTCGGCATGAGCCTCGCGCACGGCGGGCACCTCACACACGGCTCGCCGGTGAACTACTCCGGCCGGCTGTACAACGCCGTCGGCTACGGCGTGGACCGCGAGACCGAGAGGATCGACTACGACGAGGTCGAGCGCCTGGCCAAGGAACACCGCCCGAAGATGATCATCGCGGGCGCCAGCGCGTATCCGCGCATCATCGATTTCGAGCGCTTCGGCGCGATCGCGCGCGAGGTCGGCGCTTTGCTCATGGTGGACATGGCGCACATCGCCGGGCTGGTGGCCACCGGCGCGCACCCCTCGCCGGTCCCGCACGCGGACTTCGTCACCTCCACCAGCCACAAGACCCTGCGCGGCCCCCGCTCCGGTTTCGTGCTGTGCACCGCCGAGCACGCGGCCGCCATCGACAAGGCGGTCTTCCCGGGCATGCAGGGTGGTCCGCTCATGCACGCCATCGCCGCCAAGGCGGTGGCGTTCGGCGAGGCGCTCCAGCCGAGCTTCGCCGCCTACATCGATGCTGTCGTCGTCAACTGCAGGGCGATGGGCGCGGCCATGACCGAGTGCGGCCTGCGGCTCGTCTCTGGCGGCACCGACAACCACTTGGCCCTCGTGGATCTGACTTCGGCGGGGATCACCGGCAAGGACGCCGAGGCCATGCTCGAGGGGATCGGCATCACGCTGAACAAGAACGCCATCCCGTTCGACAGGCAGTCCCCCTTCGTGACGAGCGGCATCCGTGTCGGCTCGGCGGCGATCACCACGCGCGGGTTCACGGAGGGCGAGTCGCACACGGTGGGCTGCCTGATCGCGGATGCCATCTTCAAGCGCGACGACGCGGCCCGGCTCGCGGACATCGCCGCCGACGTGCAGGGGATGCTCGCCGCGCATCCGCTCTACCCCGGGCTGTAGGCGCCAGCGCCGTGGACACATCACGCTGGGACAACGTCGTGGTGCTCGACCACCCGCTCATCCAGCACAAGCTGACGATCCTGCGCGAGGTGGGCACCGGCGCCAAGGAGTTCCGCGAGCTCGTCAAGGAGCTCACGCTGCTCATGGCGTACGAGGCCACGCGCGACTTCCAGCTCGCCGAGACCACGGTGACCACTCCGATCACCGAGGCCACCGCCCGCGTGCTCGCCGGCAAGAAGGTGGCGGTCATCCCGATCCTGCGCGCGGGCCTCGGCATGGTCGACGGCATCCTCGAGCTGGTGCCCGCCGCCAAGGTCGGGCATATCGGCCTCTACCGCGATCCGGAGACGCTGAAGCCGGTGGAGTACTACTGCAAGCTGCCCGAGGACATCGGCGAGCGCGACGTGATGATCGTCGACCCGATGCTGGCCACCGGCGGCTCGGCTTCCGCCGCGGTGCAGTTCCTGCGCGACAAGGGCGCGCGGATGATCCGGCTGCTGTGCATCATCGCGGCTCCCGAGGGGATCGACGCGGTGCGCGAGTGCTGCGAGGACGTGAGGATCTACTGCTGCGCCGTGGACAGCCACCTGAACGACCACGGCTACATCGTGCCGGGCCTGGGCGACGCGGGCGACCGCCTCTTCGGCACCCGGTAGGAGGAGCACCGATGCCGCGACCGTCCTGGGACGAGTACTTCATGGCCATCGCCGAGCAGGTGGCGGGCCGCTCCACGTGCATCCGCCGCGCGTGCGGGGCGGTGCTCGTCAAGGACAAGCGCATCCTGGCCACCGGCTACAACGGCGCTCCGCGAGGCATCGCGCACTGCGACCAGGTCGGGTGCCTGCGCGAGCAGCTCGGGGTGCCCTCGGGCGAGAAGCACGAACTCTGCCGCGCCATCCACGCCGAGCAGAACGCGGTGGTGCAGGCGGCCAAGTACGGCACCCAGATCGACGGCTCGATGGTCTACACCACGCACCAGCCGTGCGTGCTGTGCGCCAAGATACTGATCAACGCCGGTGTCACGGAGATCGTCTTCCGCGACGCCTATCCGGACCAGCTCAGCCAGGACCTCATCGCCGAGGCCGGCGTGGAGCTGCGTCACTTCCCCCGGCCCGAGGGGGAGTAGCCGCACCGTGGCGCTGTGGCAGTACGCGCTCCTGCTCGGGATCGCCGGCGCGGTGACGCTCCTGCTCACCCCCGCGGTCCGCGTGCTCGCCAGACGCGTGGGTGCCGTGGCGGTGCCCGGCGGCCGGCATGTGCACGAGGGCGAGATCCCGCGGTTCGGCGGCGTGGCGATGTTCGCCGGCTTCGTCGTGGCGATCGCGGTGCAGGTGGCCGGTGAGCGCTGGCTGGGCTGGGACGGCCAACTGCTCCGACAAGGCATGCGTCTGTGGGGCGTGCTCGGCGGGACCGCGATCATCTGGGCCGCCGGGGTCGCCGACGACATCCATCCGTTCCGGCCCGGCCAGAAACTGCTCGGCCAGCTCGTGGCGGCGACCGTGGTGGTCGCCTCGGGGCTGCGGGTGGAGTTCCTCGGCAACCCGTTCGGCGGCGGGCTCGTGTATCTGGGCCTGCTCTCGATACCCGTGACGATGCTCTGGCTCGTCGGTTTCGCCAACGTGATCAACCTCATCGACGGCTTGGACGGGCTGGCCGCCGGCGTGAGCGGCATCGCGGCGTTCTGGTTCCTCGTGCTGGCGGCGCAGGGCAACCAGCTCGACGCCGCCGCGTTCGCAGCGGCCCTGCTCGGCTGCTGTCTCGGCTTCCTGCGCTACAACTTCCACCCGGCGACGGTCTTCATGGGGGACTCGGGCTCGATGTTCCTCGGCTTCACGCTCGGGTCGATGGCGCTGTTGGGCGTGATGAAGTCGGTGGCGGCCATCACCTTGGCCGTGCCGCTGCTCATCATCGGCATCCCGGTGTTCGACACCGCCTCGGCGATCGTGCGCCGATTGCGCCACAACCGCCCGATCCAGGAGGCCGACAGAGGCCACATCCACCATCGCCTGCTCGGCCGCGGCCTCGGCCAGCGCACTACCGTGCTCATCATCTACGCGTGGTCGTTCGCGCTCGGCGTGGGCGGGTACTCGATGCGCCACGCGCCCTCGAGCCTCACGTGGCTGACCTTCGTGCTGCTGGCGGTGCCCTCCGGGTTCATGGCGTACTGGCTCGGCCTGTTCGACGCCGCCCACCACCACGCCGAGGAGTGATCACGGTACCGCCGAGTCACAGGCGGGCGAACGGAAGCGCCTTGACGTTCTCGCCGAGCGGCAAGGTCGAAGACCCCGGTGTGACGACGTAGCCCGGGGTGATGACGTCCCGCGGCAGCGTGGTCAGCAGCGCCCGCACCGCGTCGCCGTGTCGCGGGACCGGGGTCGCGTTCAGCTTGACCTCCAGCGGGACCAGCTTCCCATCATGGCGGACGAGCAGGTCGACCTCGGCACGGCCCGACACCCCCCAGTAGTACAGCTCCGCGGGCAGCCCGCGATGGAGCAGCGAGCGGTGCACCTCCGAGACCACCGCGGTCTCGAACAGCGCGCCTCCGAGCGGGCCCGCGATCGCCGCCTCGGGATCCCGCAGGCCGGTCAGGTAGCACGCGAGTCCGACATCGGTCAGGTACGCCTTGGGGCGCTTCGCCAAGCGCTTGCCCACGTTCGCGTGGTACGGCGGGAGGAGCAGCACGACGTACGAGGCGACGAGCACCGACATCCACGTCTTCGCCGTGTTCACGGCTACTCCGACGGTCCGGGCCAGGTCCGTGAGGTCCAGCGTGGTGCCCGTGCGCGCCGCGACGAGGCGCAGGAAGGCGTCGAAGTCGGCCAGATCGCCGACGTTGCGGAGCATCCGCACGTCGCGCTCCAGGTAGGTGGCGACGAACGAGGACATCCACAGGCGCGTGTCCGTCCGCCCCAATGCAGGATCCGGGAACGACCCGCGCATGAGCCGCTCGAACCACTCGGTCGCGGATGTCGGCCCCGCATCGTGGCCACCGGACTCCCAAGGGAACGTCGCGGCCGGTTGGCGGTCGATCTCGCGCTGCGACAGCGGCATGAGGGTGAGGATCGCCGCCCGGCCGGCGAGTGACTCGGTGATCTGCTCCATGAGCAGGAGGTTCTGCGAACCCGACAGGAAGTAGCGTCCGGGCTCCGAGCGATTCTCGTCGATCGCGTTCTTCACGTACGGCAGCAGTTCCGGCGCGCGCTGGACCTCGTCGAGCACCACGGGCGGAGGGTACGCGGCGAGGAACCCGCGCGGGTCGGACATCGCCGCCTGACGGACGTCGGGGTCGTCGAGCGAGACGAGCGGCACCGAACTCCCGAGGACGTGGCGGAGCAGCGTGGTCTTGCCGGCCTGGCGTGGCCCGGTGACCACGACAGCCGGGAACTGGCGCGCGGTTTGGGCGACGACGGTCTCGAGCGTGCGGGCGAGGTAGTCCGACATGGCGACCCCCACGGTGTGTGCAAAGATGCAATCGCAATGCATTATTGCACACACCCGACCGCAGCGATACTGGGGTGGGGCTGCCGACGATCCTCCCCCGCGGGCCTTCTCATGTTGCGCTCTCGCCAGGTACCCAGCACCATTAGTCCGGCTACCCGGGCTCGAGGCTTCGAATCCCTCCCCTCCGCCACAGGTGAACGGCCGGGCAGTGGGACAAGAACTGCAACATCTGGCGCCAAGTGCTGTAAGATATGTCCCATGAGGGAGCCATCCGACAACGCGATCGAAGCGGCCGAGAGCATCTTCATCGGGCATGGCGGGGTCATGCGCACAGGTGAGGCGCTTGCAGCGGGCATACACCGGCGCACCTTCTACTGGATGCGGGATCGCGGGAGACTGGAAGCCCTGAGCAGAGGCGTCTTCATCCTTGCGTCTGCTCCACTGCCGGCGAGTCCGGATGTCGCGGCGGTCATGCGTCGCGTCCCGAAGGCGGTCCTTTGCCTGGTGAGCGCTCTCGAGTTCCATGGCATCGGGACGCAGATACCGAGCGCTGTCCAGATCGCGCTGCCAAGGAACGTGCGACCTCCCAAGATCGACCACCCGCGCGTGCAGGTGTTCAACATGAGCGAGAGCGCGTTTCGAGCCGGGGTGGAGCAGCGCTCGATGGCCGGCACGGAGGTTCGCGTGTTCGGCGTTGCCAAGACGATCGCTGATTGCTTCAGATACCGCGCTAGGATCGGACTCGACGTCGCGCTCGAGGCGCTTCAGGAAGTCGTGAGGCAGAGGACGGTCACGCCGGCCGAGATCATGGAGTTCGCGCGAGTCGATACGGTGGAGACCGTGATCGAGCCGTATCTGCGGGCGCTTCTGTGAGCGAGCATCATCCCAAGGATCTGCCCGCTTCGATCAGGGCGCGGCTCAAGAACAAGGCCGACGAGATCGGCCTCGAGTTCAACCAGGCGCTCCAGTACTACGCGATGGAACGGTTCCTCTATCGCCTGTCGAGGAGCCGGTGGGCCGATCGTCTGATCGTCAAGGGGGCGGTGCTGTTGCGGGTGTGGGACGGCGTCGTTGCCCGGCCCACGCGGGACATCGACTTCCTCGCCCGCATCGACAACTCGCCGGACGCCGTCGCTTCGATGATCCGGGAGTGCCTTGCCGTCGAGTCGGACGACGGCCTGGAGTTCTCTTCCGACGTCGGTGTCGAGCCGATCGCCATCGAGGACCGGTACCCCGGGGTGCGCGCGACGATCGAGGGCATTCTGTCCGGCGCACGGATCCGCGTCCGGCTCGACATCGGAGTCGGTGATCTGGTCGTGCCGGAGCCCGGATGGGTGGACTACCCGACGCTGCTCGACATGGGCGCGCCGCGCATCCTCGCGTACCAACCCTCGACCGCGGTGGCCGAGAAGTTCGAGACCATGATCAGCCGGGGGCTCCTCAACAGCCGCGTGAAGGACTACTACGACATCTGGATGCTGGCGAGTTGGATCCCGTTCGACGGCGAGGATCTGAAGGCGAGTCTTGCCGCGACCTTCGGGCAACGCGGCACGGCCGTGCCGGGGATTCGGCCGAAGGAACTCGGTGACGAGTACGTCGGGCGATCGGAAGTCCAGTCGCTGTGGACAGCGTTCGTCAAGAAGCTCGGCCTCGCGGGCGTGATGGCGCCGCCAAGCTTGGGGGAAGTCGTCGACCTGATCGCGATGTTCATCATCCCGGTTGCTGCCGCAGCCGTTGCCGGCGGCCACTTCTCGCAGACGTGGGCGCCGGGCGAGGGGTGGCGATAATGATGACCTGCCGCGGATGGGTGGGCCGTGCCAAGGGACTCGGACGGACTCGGGCCGAAGAACGTGCGACCGGTCGTGGCTATTGCGCTTTCGCAGAGTCCTCACACCGCCCGATCGGCCTTCTTGTATCGGCCTCCTTGTTGTGACCCCCTCGGCCCTTCGGTTACTATGGGCACGCTTCCGAGGCCCCCCGGCCCCGTCAGCAACGCGATCCCACCACGTTCGCCTTGCGCGAGCGCGCGTGTGACTGCGTTCTCATGCGCCGGGACGCGGGCACCGGAATGAAGGCTCCGTTCGGACTCACAGGGGGTCGCCGGCACTGGTCACGGCCACGACGGACAGGGTAGTCGCGCTGCTCGGGAACGCATATCTCGCCGCGGTGCTCGGTGTCGCTCTCGGAGCGGCCCTCCTCGTCGCTTCCCGCCGCAGCTTCCGCCTCGTGGCTCCCGGTTCCGCGGAGCGCGGTCTCGCGCTCGCGGCCGCCGCGCTGATCGGCCGCCTCCTCGTCGCGATCGTCGCGATCGTCGTCTACCGCCGCTTCGCGCC
>PNNM01000003.1 GCA_013824215.1 Coriobacteriaceae bacterium | reverse complement strand
ACCTCCACCGCCTCCGACCGGAGCACGCAACTGGGTGCGCGTGCAGGGAGAGAACCGGTTCGCCACCGCGATCGAGGCTTCGAAGCGCGGCTTCTCCGGCGGGGCGGGCACGGTGGTCATCGCCACCGGGCGCAACTGGCCCGACGCGCTCGGGGGCTCCGCTCTCGCCGGCGTGGTGGACGGCCCGCTGTTGCTGACGGACACTGGTTCGCTGCCGGCGCCTGTGTTGGCGGAGATCCGCCGCCTCGGGGCGAAGAAGGCCTACATCCTCGGCGGCAGGAGCGCTGTGGGATCCGGGGTGGAGAGCAGCCTCAAGGCCGCGCTGGGGTCGGCGGCGGTCGAGCGGCTCGGCGGTCCCGACCGCTACGTCACAGCCCGGCTCGTCGCCAACAAGGTGCTGTCACTGCAGGGCAGCGCTTTCGACGGGGTGATCCTCGTCGCCACGGGCGACAACTACCCCGATGCGCTTGCCGCATCGCCGATCGCGGCGGCGAAGGGACGCCCGGTCATCCTCGCGAACCCGGGGTCGAGCGCCGTGTACGTGCCTTCATCCGCGCGAAGCGCCGTCATCCTCGGCGGGACGGCCGCGGTGCCGTCCCGTGTGGAGAGCACGCTCAAGTCGCGGCTCGGCGCGTCGAACGTCATCAGACGGGGCGGCGCGGACCGCTTCGAGACGGCGTCCCTCGTGGCCGAGTACGGCGTCTCGGCGGGGCTGCAGTGGGATGCGCTGGCGGTCACCACCGGCCAGAACTTCCCCGACGCGCTGTCCGGGGGCGCGATGTGCGGTTCCTTCGGCAGCGTCATGCTGTTGTGCCGTTCGTCGTCCTTGCCGCCTTCCACCTCATCCCGGCTGTCCGCGAACAAGGGCGGCATCTCGACCGTCCACATCGTCGGCGGCACGGGGGCGGTGTCCGAAGGCGTGGTCTCGCAGATGAAGGCGGCTATGGGGGAGTAGGGTCTCCGCGGTCGCGTTCCCGGATCGGGTCCTTCCCGGCGCGCCATCTCGGGCGTCCACGCGGTGTCGCCGGTATGTGACGGACGGCACATCACGGCTCATGCCGGCAGCTCCGTCTGCCGATACACACGGCAACGTACCCCTGGCGTAGCGGCAGGAGGGGGCTCCATGTCGAAGCGGTCGGACAGACCGCTCGGACTTCACGTCTTCGCGGTCGTGTTCGCGGCGGCCGTGATCACCGTCGCCTACATCCCGCTCGCGTTCGACGTGGGCGTTTCCTCCGCGCGGCCATCCGCTCCCGGGGACTCGGCGGACTCGGTCTCGCTCTACATCGACCTCGACGGGCTGAAGGTCCCCCAGACCTACCTGGCCGTCATCGACGTCATGGGCTGGAGGGATTCGGCCCGGCGCACGCTGGACGCGCGGATCACCTCCGCCGAACTCCTCGATCCGGTCAGCGCGTCGTCGGGCGCGCCGAGCGCCATGAGGGGCGGGCCCTACACCGACAACTCGAACCGCCTCGTCGGCAGGCGCGTTCTCGCGTCGGTCAGCGAGGGCGCGGCCGAGCGGATCGGCGCCAGCGGGCAGGAGTCGGTGCGCCTGGTCGTGGTGCCGAAGAGAGGCGCAGCGGTCGTGGCCGTCGACCGCGTCGTCGCGCGCGGTACGGTCAGCGCCCTGCCGGTCACCCGGACCTCTCTGACCGGTGCCGTCGCACAGTCGCTCTCCACCTATGCGGCGCCCCCCGGGGCGAACGTCACGGTCGATGGACGGGGCTTCGGCGCTGAGCAGCGTGACAGCTGGGTGGCCGTGTGTGGCGCACGCGCGGATGTCGTGTCTTGGTCGGATACGGCGGTCTCCTTCGTCGTGCCGGACGGCGCTGTCCGCCCCGGGTACGTCGGCGTGGTCGTGGGCGGGGTCACATCCAACGGTCTGTATTTCGTCCCGCACGCGACACCGGCGGTGACGTCCATCTCGCCTCGCGAGGGTGGGGCCGGGACCGTCGCCACGCTCGAGGGCAGTGGATTCGGCGCCACGCAGGTGGACGGCTGGGTCTCGTTCGGCGGCTTGGCCGGGCAGGTGCTCTCCTGGTCGGACACCCGGATCGCGGTCGTAGTCCCGCGGGGCGTCACGCCGGGGTACGTGGGCGTGGTCGCGCGTGGGATGAGCTCGAACGGCGTCTTCTTCACCCCATACGGGCACCCGGTCGTCGATTCGGTCTCATCGCGCCACGTGCTCGTGGGCGAACGCGTGGTGCTCACGGGCAGGGACTTCGGATCCGAGCCCGGCCAGGTCGTGCTCGGCGGTGTACCGGTCGAGGTCGAGTCCTGGTCGGGCGGCCGCGTGGCCTTCGTGGTGCCTTCGGATGCGCGGAGCGGTTACGCGGGCGTGGTGCGCGGCGGACTGACCTCGAACGGCGTGTTCGTGAGCGTTTCGCCCCGTCTGAGCGGGCTGTCTGCCTGGTGGGGCGAGCCGGGCAGCGAACTCGTGCTGACCGGCGAGGGTTTCGGCGCGACGCAGGGTGACAAGCGCGTCACCTTCAGCGGCGTGAGCGCCCCGGTCGTCGGCTGGTCGGGCTCGGTCGTGCGCGTGCAGGTTCCCGCGGGCGCGACGTCCGGCTACGTCGGCGTCGGGACGCCCGGGTCCTCGTCGAACGGCATCTACTTCGTGGTGGAGACCCCCGCCCGCATCTCGAGCGTGGACGCCACACAGGTGGCGCCCGGGCAGCAGGTGGCCGTCAGCGGGACCGGATTCGGCACGGCGGGTCCGGGCAGCGTCGCCGTCATCGCCGCCGCATACCCGTGCGAGGTCGTCAGCTGGAGCGATGACTCGATCCTCGCCCGCATCCCGCCCGGAGCTCCCTCGGGCTACCTCGGCGTGGTCAAGCAGGGCATCGCATCCAACGGAGTGTGGCTGAACGTGGCCCCCTAGGGCCGCGCAGCCGTCGACTCGTGGGAGTCTGAAGCGCCGTCATGTGGCACATCGAACTGACATGGCTGAACGGTCTGGTGGCCACGGTGGTGGTCTACTACATGTTCCTGTTCGTCCACCTCGTGCTGCGCCGCATGTTCGGCCCGAACGTGCGGGACACAGGCTACCGGCCGTTCGTGTTCGTCGTGGTCCCCGCCCACAACGAGGAGGACGTGATCGCTCACACGATCGAGTCCCTCCTGCGCCAGGAGTACCCGCACCGCACCGTGCTCATCATGAACGACGGCTCTCAGGACGCGACGAGCCGTATCGCCCACGAGTATGCCGACGCCCACAGCGAGGTGCTCGTCGTGGACCGCGGGGCGGACGTGGCGGGCCGCGGCAAGGGCGCCGTGCTCAACCACGCCTGCGAGGTCATCCTGGACATGGTGGCGCAGCGGCACCCGATCCTCGAGGGACGTGGTCCCGAGGACGTGCTCATCTGCATCGTGGACGCCGACGGGCAGCTCGAGGCCCAGACGCTCTCAGCGGTCTCCCCGTACTTCGCCGAGCCCGACGTCGGCGGTGTGCAGATCGGTGTGCGCATCGCCAACGCCAACACGAACATCCTCACGCTCATGCAGGACATCGAGTTCGTCGGTTTCTCCGCGTTCGTGCAGGAGGCCCGCGACGCGTTCGGCTCGGTGGGGTTGGGCGGCAACGGCCAGTTCACCCGGCTCTCGGCGCTGCTGTCCCTCGGGCACGCGCCGTGGACCGAGTGTCTCACCGAGGATCTCGATCTCGGCCTGTCCCTGGTGGGCGAGGGCTGGCGGATCCGTTTCTGCCCGCGTGCGTACGTCGCCCAGCAGGCGGTCACCGGCCTCAAGGCGCTGTTCAGGCAGCGCACACGCTGGATCCAGGGCCACTACCAGTGCTGGCGGCATCTGCCCGTGCTGAACCGCCGCCATCGGGTCCCGCTGCGCACGCGTATCGACCTGTCGCTCTATCTCGTGCTCGTCGTGTTCGTGGTCCTCGTCACGATCGGGATGTTCTTCAGCATCCTGAGCTTCGTCGGCCTGGCCACGCTGCACTCCTCGCTGCTCGTCTGGCTGCCACCCGGCGTGGTGCGCAACCTCGTCACGCTGGTGCTTTCCTTCGGGCCGCTCTGGGTGTTCCTGCTCACGTACCAGATGCGCGCGCAGGTCCCCTTGCCGGCGCGGTGGCTGCCCGCGTACTCGATCATCTTCGCCTGCTACACGTACTGCTGGTTCGTGGCCACGGTCTGGGCGTGGACGCGCATGGCGCTCCGTCGCGGCTCGTGGTCCAAGACCCGGCGCGTGAAGTCGGAAGCGGCCGTGTGATGGAGAGCCGTCGCTCCGGAGCGCGCCGCCGCGCCGCCGCCCCTCGGCCGTCCCGCCGTCCGCATCTCACGGCGTTCCCGCTCGCCGAGGACGTGGCGGTCACGGTGCTCTCGGGCATCGTGCTCCTCGTCCTCGCCCTCGGCGTGTTCCTGCCGGCGGGCTCCGAGATCGTCGTCCGCACCGCCACCGCGAAACCCGCCGACAACCCGCAGTTCATCGTGTGCTACGGCTCGCTGGTCGACGAGTCCGGGCAGCCGGTGAGCGGGGCCGCGGTCGAGGTGCGCGACTCCTCCGGTGCGGTGGTCCAATCGGGTACGACCGCCGCCGACGGCACGTTCAGATTCCGGTGGAAGGACGGCGCCGACACGTACACGGTGACGCTCACGGCGAACGTGGGCGGCGTCCCCGTCACAGGTTCCACCACACTGGCCATGGCCCCCGGCAGCAGTTACGGCATCGACGCGACGCTCGTGCAGTCGACGACCATCATCTTCGTGCCCATCCCGACGTACTGACCTCTCCTGCCGCAGGGAGCCGGGGTGGCACGATGCGGGGGGTCCGGACCGGACGGTCCGGACCCCCCGCCAAGCCCTACCCCCCGCGGGCGGGCGGTGTGCCGAGGTCCCGAGTTCAGGTACCATCCTCGTGCCGGATCGGTGTTGCGTGGCAGGAGGGTGGACGTCTCTCGTGAGCATCGCGGTCGTGATGGGCACCAGGCCCGAGATCATCAAGCTCGCACCGGTCGTCTGGGCGCTCCAGGACCGTCATCCGGCGCGGTCGGTGCGGACCCTTCTCACCGGACAGCACGGCACGTTCGCGCACGACCTGTGCGCCGAGCTCGGCATCCCGGTCGACGAGGACCTCGGTATCCAGTGCGATCACCCGTCCGAACTGCTCGGCCGCGCCGTGCAGGGTGCGGACGCGTGGCTTCGCCGCATCGGGGCGGAGGCCGTGGTCGTGCAGGGCGACACGACGAGCGTGCTCGCGGGCGCTCTTGCCGGCTTCTACCGCCGACTCCCAGTGGCGCACGTCGAGGCCGGCTTGCGCACGGGGGACCTCACGCGCCCCTTCCCGGAAGAGGGCAACCGGCGCCTCGTCGGCGGGATCGCGCGAATGCACTTCGCGCCGACGGAGCTCGCGCGGAGGCGGCTGCTGGCCGAGAACGTGGACCCCGCGCGCATCGTGGTCGTCGGCAACACCGTCGTCGACGCGGTGCGCCGCTTCGCGGGGGGCGCGGCGTCCGGACGCGAGCCGGGAACGAGGCGGGCGCTCGTGACCATACACCGCCGTGAGTCCTGGGGCGGGGAGTTCGAGGACCTGTGCCTGGGCGTGGCGGACCTCGCCGACGCCGAGCCGGACCTGCACGTGGATTTCGTGATGCATCCGAATCCGGCGCTGCAGAGTCGCGCGCGCGAGACTCTGGGCCACGCCGACCGGATCCGGCTGCTCGAGCCGATGACGTACGTGCCCTTCGTGCAACTCCTGGCCTCGGCGGACGTCGTCCTCACCGATTCGGGCGGGATCCAGGAGGAATCCGTCTCTCTCGGAAAGCCGCTCGTCGTCCTTCGCGAGGTGACCGAGCGTCCGGAAGGCGTGAGCGCGGGGGTGGCGTTCATCGGCGGTGTCACGCGCGAGGGGCTCGCGCGGGCGGCCGAGGACGCGCTGGCGCTCGGCGAGACCTCGGACCGGGACCTGTATGGAGACGGGCGCGCGGGTGAGCGGATCGCCGACATGCTGGCCGCAGGGCGGATGTTGCCCGAACTCGCCTGGCAGGCCTGACGGCGCGCCGGGCGCGACCCGCGAGCCCATAGGGAAAGGCCCGGCACGCCGGGCCTTTCGCGTCCGTGGACGAGAGCGGTCCGCCGGATCTAGTGGTGCGTCTTCTCGGCTGCCTTGTGCTCCGGGACCTCTACCTCGATCTTGCGTGTCTTGACGCTCTCGGGGGCGGCCTTCGGGATCACGATCTCGAGGATCCCGTCGTGGTACTCCGCCCGGATCTTGTCGACCGGCGCGCAGGCCGGCAGACGCATCGTGCGCTCGAAGTGGCCGTACGAGGATTCCTTGACCAGGTAGTCCTCCTCGGTCGTCTCGTGCGTCTCGTGACGCTCGCCACGGACGCGCAGGATGTCGTCGGTCACCGAGATGTCCACGTGCTCGGGCCGGACGCCCGGCAACTCGGCGCGGACGAGCAGATCGTCGCCGCGGCGGATGACGTCCCAGGAGGGCATCGTCATCGCGGGCGTGGTCTCCTCGAGTCGTGTCGAGAGCGGCACGCCGATCGCGCCGAACAGGCGGTCCATATCGCGCTGCAGAGACAGCAGGTCGCGGAAGGGCTCCCATCTTGCCAACATCGTCACCTCTCTCACCTCCTCGGAAGTGAAGGTCCGGGCCACGGGCACACGCCGCGCGGCCCCTTTCGCGTACAATCCCTATATACCCGCTCAGGATTGCCGCGCGCGCGTCCGTCGCGTGTCCGTCGGACTCCGCGACAGGCAGAGCGAGTGCTACGCTCGTCGGGCACCCGGCAGGGAGGGCCGACAATTGCGTCTCGCGCTCGTCCAGACGAACCCCACCGTCGGCGACATCGACGGCAACGCGACCCGCATCGCCGCCGCCGCGGCCGCCGCCGAGCAGGACGGCGCGACCTTCATCCTCTTCCCCGAGCTCGCGATCACCGGGTACCCGCCCGAGGACCTGCTGCTACGTGAAAGGTTCGTGAAGGACAACCTCGACGCGCTCGAGCGCATCGCCGCCGCGAGCAGGCACAGCACGGTGGTCGGTTTCGTGGATCGCGACGGGGAGAAGCTCTACAACGCGGCCGCGCTGTGCGGCAACGGCCGGGTCCTGCGTGTCTACCGCAAGCGCCGTCTGCCGAACTACGGCGTGTTCGACGAGGAGCGCTGGTTCCAGCCGGGCGACGATCCGGGGCTGGTCGAGTTCGGGGGCGAGATGTACGCGCTCACGGTGTGCGAGGACGTGTGGGCACCTGAGCTCCCTGCCGAGCTTTCCGGGCTCGGCGCTCGCGTCATCCTCAACATCTCGGCGTCGCCGTTCCATGCGGGCAAGGGCGCGGAGCGCGAGTCGATGCTGTGCGGCCGGGCGCTCGACAACGGCGTCTGGGTCGCCTACTGCAACCTCGTGGGCGGCCAGGACGAGCTCGTCTTCGACGGGCGCTCCTGCCTCATCTCGCCCGACGGCGAGGTCGTGGCGCGTGCGAGCGGGTTCGCCGAGGAGACGCTCTTCGCCGACTTCTCCGCGGACGGGCGCCTCGGCGCCGGCGAGCGGATCGAGCCGCTGACGACGGGCGAGGAGGAGATCTGGTCCGCTCTGGTGACCGGCCTGCGGGACTACGTGCGCAAGAACGGGTTCCGGCGCGTCGTCCTCGGCCTGTCCGGGGGCATCGACTCGGCGCTGACGGCCGCGCTGGCCGCCGACGCGCTCGGTCCGGAGAACGTGACGGGCGTGCTGATGCCGTCGCGCCACTCGTCCGAGGGCGCCGTGACCGACGCGCGGGAGCTCGTGGCGAACCTCGGCATCGAGGCGCTCGAGATCCCCATCGAGGGTCCGCACGCCGCGTTCGAGGAGGTCCTCGCCCCGGCGTTCGCGGGAACCGGCGTGGATGTCACCGAGGAGAACCTCCAGGCCCGCGTACGAGGGACGCTGCTGATGGCGCTGTCGAACAAGTTCGGCTGGCTGGTCCTGGCCACCGGCAACAAGAGCGAGCTGTCGGTGGGGTATTCCACGCTCTACGGCGACATGGTCGGCGGGTTCGCCCCGATCAAGGACGTGTTCAAGACGCGCGTCTACGACCTGGCGCGCTGGCGCAACGGCCGCGGTCCGGCGGTGCCCGAGGCAACGATGACGAAACCGCCGAGCGCCGAACTGCGACCCGACCAGACCGATGCCGACAGCCTGCCGCCCTACGAGCAACTCGATCCGGTCCTGCGAGCGTACGTGGAAGAGGACGCCTCGCGCGACGAGGTCGCGGCGCGGGGGTTCGCTCCCGACCTCGTCTCAAGGATCTGCGGCATGGTGGACGCCGCCGAGTACAAGCGCAGGCAGGGTCCGCTCGGGATCCGTGTCACACCGAAGGCCTTCGGGCGCGACAGGCGGATGCCGGTCACGAACGCGTACCGGGGCTGACGCCCGTGTCCGGTCCGGAACTGCGCCGGGCGGTCCACGGCGATGCGCTCTATCGGCCAAGCGGCGACGCTGCGCAAGCGGGTTCTGCGAGCGCCTGGGTTTCGTCCGGGAGGGGGAGGAGTTCGTGCACCGCTCGGGAATCCTGCATATGAGGATGGCGAGGAACCTGCGGGGTGGTGGGTGATCCGCGTCACATCCGAGCCGTCGGCCACCCGAACGGTCGTGAACGAATCTTTCATTCGTGGGAACTTGTGCGATACTCTGGGCGGAGGGAGGTGGGCGCATGGGTCGGTTGTATGACGCGGTCCAGCAGATCGATCGCATCATCAATGACAAGGGACTCGACCCCTTCAAGACGAAGGGCGAGATCAGTCTGAAGGCGGGCTTTTTCATCTCGCTCATCTTCGACAACTCGCCCGACGACGAGGAGAAGATCCAGGCCTTGAAGGGCGCCGCGCGCGAGGTGCTCGGCCAGGGCCTCGACGTCTGATCCCTACTCGACGCGCGTTGTGCCGGCGGCCCCGATGAGGGCCGCTCTTCGTCTTCTCAGGCCGGTCGTCCGCGTCGCGTCGCCTGCGTCGCCCGTGTCGTGTGGCGCCGGACGCTCCCTTGCCCTAACCTTGTTAGGCGGAGGAAACGTCCGTTCGTGTGCGGCCCCGCGGGCCGTGAGGGGTACACGTCCAAGCGTATACGACGTCTTCTTGGAGGAGGGTTCTTAGGATGCCGAAGATCATGCCCGACCAGGTTCGCGTTCCGGCCGATGTCCCGGCCGAAGCGCGGCAGACCTACGTCGACAACTACATGAAGGCGACCCGGGGGACCGGGCGTCTCATGCTGTTCGCCTGCGACCAGAAGATCGAGCACCTGAACGACGACTTCTACGGCGAGGGCATCTCCGCGGACGACGCGGACCCCGAGCACCTCTTCAGGATCGGCTCGCAGGGCGTCTGTGGAGTGCTCGCCGGTCAGCGCGGCCTCGTGGCGCACTACGCGGCGGACTACCCGGACATCAACTACCTGGTGAAGATCAACAGCAAGACGCACCTCGTCAAGACCTCCCAGGAGGACCCGTACAGCCCGCAGCTCTACGACATCCAGACCGCGCTGGACCTGCGGGACAACGGCGTGAACGTCGTGGGCGTGGGCTACACGATCTACTTGGGCAGCGAGTACGAGGCGCAGATGATGTCCGAGGCCGGCCAGCTCATCGCCGACGCGCACTCGGTGGGCCTGCTCGTCGTGCTGTGGATCTACCCGCGCGGCCAGGCCGTGGCCAACGAGAAGGACGCGCACCTCATCGCTGGCGCCGCCGGCACCGCGTGCTGCCTGGGCTCGGACTTCGTGAAGGTCAACCCGCCGAAGGGCACCGACGAGGCCAGCTCCGCCGAGCTGCTCAAGGAGGCCTGCGCGGCGTCCGGACGTACCGGGCTCGTGTGCGCCGGCGGCTCCACGGTGGACGCCAAGTCGTTCCTCACCCAGTTGTGGGAGCAGATCCACGTGGGCGGAGCGATGGGCAACGCCACCGGCCGCAACATCCATCAGCGCGAGCTGGGCGAGGCGGTCCGTCTCACGAAGGCCATCTCGGCGATCACGCTCGCGGACTACGACGCCGAGCGCGCCCTCAAGGTCTTCGCGGGCGAGGAGGACTTCGCCGTCTAGTCCGAAGCCGCTCGCGACGGGTACCATGGGCGGGCACGCGCGGCATCGCCCGGGCCGCCCGGGCGGTGTCGCGTCGCATCATCGGGCCATCTCATCATTGGAACGGACGCGAACCGTACACCATGCCCATCTCCGAATGGTTCAAGGCCCGGGAGGACCGGCGCTACACGTCTCTCGACCCGTCCGCGCCCAAGACGGACGTGCCCGACGGCGTGTGGGAGAAGTGCCCCTCGTGCAAGCACATCGTCTACGCCGGCGATCTCGAGCACACCGACGGTGTCTGCCCGCACTGCGGGCACCATTTCGAGCTGACAGCGCCGGAACGCGTCGGGACCCTGGCCGACGAGGACAGCTTCGCCGAGATGGACGCCGATCTGATCTCCGGCGACCCGCTGTCGTTCACGGCGGCGAAGCCGTACACCGTCTCTGTGGCCACCGCTCGTGAGAGCTCCGGTCTCTCCGAGGCCATCGTCACGGGTCGCGCCACGCTCGGGGGACACCCCGTCGTGCTCGGTGTCATGGACTTCCGCTTCATCGGCGCATCAATGGGCTCGGTCGTCGGCGAGAAGGTGGCTCGCGCTTTCGAGGTCGCGCTGGCCGAGCGGCGCGCGGTGATCATGGTGACCGCCTCGGGGGGCGCCCGGATGCAGGAGGGCATGCTCTCGCTGATGCAGATGGCGAAGACGGCCGCGGCCGCGGAGCGTCTCGCGTCGGCGGCTCTGCCCTACATCGTCGTGCTGGCGAACAACACCTACGGCGGCGTGACCGCCTCGTTCGCCACGCTCGGCGACGTGGTGCTCGCCGAGCCTGGGGCGATGGTGGGCTTCGCCGGTCCGCGCCTCGTGGAGCAGGCCACGAAGCTGTCGCTGCCGAAGGGCTTCCAGACCGCCGAGTCGCTCGTGGAGCACGGCATGGTCGACGCGGTCGTCCCGCGCGCCGAGCTGCGGGAGACGCTGACGGCGCTGCTGGGCTACCTCACGCTCGGAGGCGCCTCATGAGCAAGAGGCGCTTCGTGATGGAATTCGAGCGGCCGCTCGTCGAGCTGGAGGAGAAGCTCCTCGAACTCCGGCGCATAGACGCCGCGGCACTCACCCCGGAACTGGCCATGGAGATCGACACGCTCGCGGCCGAGGTGGACCGTCTGCACGCGTCGCTCTACCGCGACCTCGGCCCGTGGGAGAAGGTGCAGATCGCCCGGCACCCGGACCGGCCCAAGACGCAGGACTACGTCGACGCGCTGTTCGAGGACGTGATCGAGCTGCACGGCGACCGCGCGTTCGGCGACGACGAGGCGATGTTCGCCGGCCTCGGGACGATCGCGGGACGCAAGGCCGTCGTGCTCGGCCATCGCAAGGGCAAGGACATCAAGGAGAACATCCGGCGCAACTTCGGTCAGGTCCATCCGGAGGGGTTCCGGAAGGCACGCCGTGCCATGGCGCTGGCCGGCAGGTTCGGCCTGCCGGTCGTGAGCTTCCTCGACACAGCCGGAGCGTTCCCCGGTATCGAGGCCGAGGAGCGCGGGCAGGCTTGGGCCATCGCCGAGTGCCTCGCCACCCTGTCGGATCTGCCCGTGCCCGTGGTCGTCGTCGGTATCGGGGAGGGCGGCAGCGGGGGTGCGCTCGCCATCGGGTTCGGCGATCGGCTCATCATGCTCGAGAACGCCTACTACTCGGTCATCTCGCCGGAGATGTGCGCGGTCATCCTGCACAAGGACGCGGCCAAGGCCGCCGAGGCGGCCGGATGCCTGTCGCTGACGGCGGCGGACCTCGCGCGACTCGACCTGGCCGACGAGGTGCTGCCGGAACCTGTCGGCGGGGCCCACCGCGACCCGGCGCAGGTGATCGAGGCCGTCGGGGTCGCGGTCGGCGGCGCGCTCGACGCGCTGGCCACAACGCCCGCGGACCGCCTCGTGGCGGAGCGGTATGCGAGGCTCCGACGGATCGGCCACGTGGTCGGCGAGAGCGGCACGACGGGTACCTAGCCATCAAGCGGACCTCGGACGGTCCGCGATCGCATGCATCCGGGGGTGAGGGTCGTGGCTCGTGAGATACGGCGCGTGGGTCTGCTCTTCTCGGGAGGGCCGGCGCCGGCGGCCAACGCTGTGATCTCCGCCGCGGCACTCTCGTTCCTGAACTCCGGTATCTGCGTGATCGGCTATCTCGACGGCTACGAGAATCTCGAGCGGTACGCGCCCGAGGTCCCGCTGCGCGAGGGCGAGGACTGGCTGTGCCTCACACGCGACCTCGTCTCGGGCATCCGCTCCCGCAAGGACATCATCCTCCGCACGTCCCGCGCCAACCCCGGCAAGGTGGTCGGGTCGCTGGCCGACCTCGCGGACCCCGAGAAGAACGCCAAGCTCCGGGCGGTCCACGCGGCGCTCGGGGCGCACAACATCGATGCGCTCATCTCGATCGGCGGCGACGACACCCTGAAGACCGCGAACTACCTCTACAAGATGCAGGAGCTCATGCCCGAGCTGCACCGTTTCAGCGTGGTGCACCTGCCGAAGACCATCGACAACGACTACTACGGCATCGACTGGACCTTCGGCTTCACGTCGGCGGCCAACTTCGCTGCCAAGGAGATCCGCAACATCGGCGCGGACGCGCGTTCCACGAAGGCCTGGTACGTGCTCGAGATCATGGGCCGCAAGGCGGGGTGGCTGACGTATGCCGCGGGGATGGCCGGCGAGGCGACGCGCCTGCTGTCGGTCGAGGACTGCAAGGACGTGTTCGACTGCGATGCGGTCGCCGAGGAGTTCGTCGACCTGATGTTCGCGCGGGCTGACGACGGCCGCCAGTACGGCGTGATCTGCGTCGCCGAGGGCCTCGCCGAGTTGCTGCCCGACGGCCAGCGCCCCGAAGCGGTCGACGAACACGGCAACTCGCTGCTCGGCAGCGTACAGATCGGCGAACACCTCGCCCGGGCCATGGAGCGGATCCACGAGCGGCGGACCGGGCGCAAGGTCAAGGTCCGCTCCAAGCAGATCGGCTACGAGACGCGATGCGCCGAACCCGGCGCGTTCGACATCATGCTCGGCAGCCAACTGGGGGCGGGCGCGTTCCGCGCGCTCGTGGAGGAAGGGCTGAGCGGCGTGATGGTGAGCGTGGAGGGGCAGCTGGATCTGAAGTACGTGCCGTTCGGCGAACTCATCGATCCAGAGACACTCAAGACCCGCATCCGCTTCATCCACTGCGACTCGGACTTCTACCGCCTGGCACGCATGCTCGAGTACCAGCAGCTCGAGCACACCGACCCCGGGTGCGGGTGAGTCGGAGGCGAGAAGGCGCGCTGACCGCGGGATGACGCAGGTACCGCAGCCGAGCGAGTCGGCGCGCCGTGTCGGGCGGGTCAGGCGCCTGCTCATCTTCGTGCCGTTCACATTCCCGGCATGGCTGCGTCTGCGTGCCGAGGACCCGGGGGCTGCTGCCAAGCTGCGCTTCGAGCTCGCGCTGAACCTCGCGCAGAGCGCCGTCCTGCTGATGCTTGGCTGCCTGCTGTGGTGGTACGTCGCCAACTACGACGCGATCGTGGCCGCCCTCGTGGCACTTCTTCTGCGCGCCGTGCCCGCTCAGTAGATACAGACCTCCGAGATCTCGTTCAGCGCGCCGCGCGTGGTCCCTCGGAAGACGAGCCGTGTGGTGGCACGGCGTGATGTCGGCCCTTCGGCATCTGCTACGATGGCGCGTGCATACGTCGTCAGCCGCACACCTCGTGGCCTGCGGCTTCACAGAACCTCTCAGGGGGTCGAACGCGATGTCTTGGGGTCTTCGGAACCGTCTGTCCAGGATCATCCGGCCGGAGACAGGCCGCACGGTCATGCTCGCGGTCGACCACGGCTACTTCCTCGGCCCCACGAGCGGGCTGGAGCAGCCGGGCGCGTGCGTGATGCCGCTCGCCGGGTACGCCGACACTCTCATGCTCACGCGCGGCGTGCTGCGCAACTGCATCGACAGCCATGTCGACGCTCCGATCGTGCTGCGGGTCTCGGGCGGCAACAGCGTGCTCGACGACGACCTGTCCAACGAGACGATCATCACCTCGGTGGAGGAGTGCATCCGTCTGAACGTGTCCGGCATGGCGCTGTCGATCTTCGTGGGTTCGCCGCACCAGCACCAGACGATCGCGAACCTCGCCAAGCTCGTCGACGCGGGCGAGCGCTACGGCATCCCGGTCGTCGCCGTCACCGCGGTGGGCAAGGACATGGTGCGCGACGCGCGTTACCTGGCACTCGCCAGCCGCATCGCCGCCGAGATGGGGGCGCACATCGTCAAGACGTACTTCTGCGAGGACTTCGAGAAGGTCAGCGGCACGTGTCCCGTGCCGGTCGTCATCGCCGGCGGCAAGAAGCTGCCCGAACGCGAAGCGCTGCAGATGACGTACGACGGCATCGCCGCCGGCGCCGTCGGTGTGGACATGGGACGCAACATCTTCCAGTCGGACTCACCGATCGGGATGATCAAGGCCGTGCGCGCCATCGTGCACGGGAATGCCTCCGTCGACGATGCCTACGCTGTCTACACCGACGAGAAGGCCGCGAGCGGGGTGGCCGTGGCAGGCGGCTCCGGTCTCGCCGACGACCGCAAGATCTGACGGCGGCCCCGCCGTGCGCGTCGCCGTCTACCACGATAACTCCGACATCCGCATCGAGGAGCGCGACATCCCCGCGGTCGGGTTCGGCGAGGTGCTCGTGCGCGTTCGCGCCTCGGGCATCTGTGGGTCCGACGTCATGGAGTGGTACCGCGTCCCGAAGGCGCCCATCGTGCTCGGCCATGAGGTGGCCGGGGACATCGCCGAGGTGGGCGAGGGTGTCGACGAGTGGTGTGTCGGCGACCGCGTCGTCGTCTCGCACCACGTGCCGTGCGACGAGTGCCACTACTGCGCGACCGGCAGTCACACCGCGTGCCACACGCTCCACTCCACGAATTTCGACCCGGGTGGGTTCTCGGAGTACGTGCGGGTTCCCCCACTGCAGACTTCGAAGGGGGTCTTGCGCCTCCCTGACGACGTGACCTACGAGGAGGGCTCCTTCGTCGAGCCCCTGGGCTGCGTCGTGCGGGCGCAGATGCGAGCGGGCGTCCGTGCCGGCTCCACCGTGCTGGTGATCGGCAGCGGCATCTCGGGCCTGCTGCACATCAGGCTCGCCGTCGCGCTGGGTGCCGGGCGCGTGCTCGCCACCGACGTCAACCCCTACCGCCTCGACTGGGCGCGGCGCGCGGGCGCTGACGCCGCGTTCGACGCCGCGGCGGCAGGGGAGCGGCTCCCCGGCCTCGTGCGCGAAGCGAACGGGGGCTGTCTGGTCGACCTGGTCATGCTGTGCACCGGCGCGCCCTCCGCGATCGCGCAGGGGCTCGCCTGTCTCGACTCCGGCGCGACCTTCGTCTTCTTCGCGCCGCCGCCTCCAGGCGAGCCCTACCCGATGCCGATGGCGGAGCTGTGGCGCCGGGAGATCACGGTGCGCACCGCCTACGGGGCTGCGCCGGCGGACCTGGCCGCCGCACTCGACCTCATTGCGACCCGCCGCGTGCGCGTCGACGACTTCGTGACACACCGTCTTCCGCTCGAGCGGATCGCCGAGGGATTCGGGCTCGTTGCCCGAGCGGAGGAGTCGGTGAAGGTGGTCGTCGAGCCGTAGGGCTTCCCGACGTGCGCGCGGGATGCTGCGCTGCGCACCCGGATGGGAATCCTCCCGCTACGGATCTCCCTGCGAAAGGGGCGTTGGTTCTATGGACCCTCGTGTCGTCCGATCAGTCGCATGCGTCGTGTTCACGCTCTCCGTGGGCGGCTGCGCCCGGGTGGCTGCGTCCGTCGTCACCCAGGACGAGTTCGCGAAGCTGACGACCGGGATGACGCTCGAGCAGGTACAGGATGTCGTCGGGGCCGCCCCGGTCGAGGCCGGTAAGGCGCAGCGCTCCGACGGGAAGCTCGAGGAGCGTTTCGGCTGGACGAACGCAGACGGCTCCTCTGCGGGGATCGTCCTGCTGGACGGCAAGCTCGTCGAGAAGTCGAGCGAGGGGCTGGAGTAGCGCATGTACCGGGCGACCGTGCGCCGTGATCGCGGCGGTGAGCAGGAGACGTGGTGACCCCGGATCCCCGCGCGTCACGCCGCGTCATCCGCACGTACCTGGTCACCCAGGCCCTCTTCACCCTCGCCGCCTCCATGATCTGGGGCATCAACACGCTGTTCCTCATGGACGCCGGGCTCGACATCTTCCAGGTGATGCTCGTGAACGCGGCGTTCACGGCCGGCTCCTTGGTCTTCGAAGTGCCGACCGGGGTGATCGCCGACACCGTCGGCCGCAAGGTCTCCTTCATGTTCGGGATCGGGACGCTGTTCGTCTCGACCCTGCTCTACGTCGGGACGGCGCGCTACGGATGGGGCATCGGAGCGTTCGCCGGCGCGTCGGTGCTGCTGGGACTCGGGTACACGTTCCAGACCGGGGCGGTGGACGCGTGGCTCGTCGACGCTCTCGATGCGACCGGCTACGAGCCGCCCAAAGAGCGGGTGTTCGGCTGGGGCGGTGCGACCTTCAGCACGGCGATGCTGGTGGGCACGCTCGCGGGCGGGGCGCTCGGGCAGATCGACCTCGCGCTGCCCTACGTCGTGCGCTCCGCGATCCTGGCGGTGTGCATGGTCGTCACCGCCGTGATGATGCGGGACATGGGCTTCGAGCCGAGGCCGCTGAAGGTCTCGACGTTCGGCGAGGAGACGCGGAAGCTCCTGCGTACCGGCGTCACCTACGGATGGGGGCATCCGGTCGTGCGCCCGCTGCTGCTGGTCTCCGGCGTCTCCGGCGTGTTCATGATGTACAGCTTCTACTCGCTGCAGCGCTACGCGCTCGACCTGCTCGGCCGCGAGCTCGTGTGGGTGATCGGCGTGCTCACCGCAGCGGCCTCGTTGGCGGGCATCATGGGCAACCTGCTCGCCGGGAGGGTCATGGGGACCGGCGAGGCCAGGCGCCGCGCCGCCCCCGTTCTCGCGGTGGCGCAGCTGGTGCTCGCCGTGCTCATCGCTGTGATGGCGGCGGTGGGGCTCCTCACGCGGCAGCCCGGCATCGTCCCGTTCGCGCTCGTCGGCGTCCTGTGGTTGGCCTGGGGCGTCCTCTTCGGCTTCGCGGGGCCGATCCGGCAGGCGTACCTCAACGAGCAGATCCCCTCCGAGCAGCGTGCCACCGTTCTCTCGCTCGACGCGTTCTTCGGCGATGCCGGCGCCTGCGTCGGCCAGCCCGGCCTGGGCTGGCTGTCGAAGGCGGTGTCGATCCCGGCGGCGTGGGCGGTCGGCTCGGTGCTGCTCCTGGCGGGCTTCCCGCTCTACCGGGCGGCCGGCAAGGGCGAGGGGACCGCCGAGGCGACCCGCCCGGGTGAAGTCGGTTAGGAGGGCTCGCCGAAGCGGCGCACGATGTCGGCCGCATCCGTGGTGAACGCCTCCTCCGCGATCTCATCGACACGCTCCGCCACCTCGACGTCGAAGAAGACCTCGCCGCACTGCGTGCACACGTGCGCGGGGACGCATTCGATCGAGAGACGCGCGCTCTTGCTCGACAGCGACAGCGTCGTGGTGTCGGCCACGGTGTCACCCGCGGCGCATGCCATACACCTCATCGGCGCCTCCTGCAGTCGGGATGCCACAACCGGTCGTCGGGACGGTATGCGGTGACGATCCACATGATACGCCGCGAGCGATCCTCGGCTACGACCACGTGGAGCGGCGATCCGGCACACCAACCCAGGAGGAGCCGGCGTGGGTTCGGTTGAGCGCTGGGATCGGATTCGACGACCTCGCCGGTGAGAACCACATGCCGGACATCGGCCACACGGAGGTCGCGCTGGCGCAGCCGTTCGTAGCCGTGCTGCGTGATCACGATGCGCGTCACGCGTCGCCCCGTCCCCGGCCGGTTGTCGCCGACAGGAGAACAGGTGGCCGCTTAGTCGGCCCGGAACCGGTTCGGAACCGCGCCTTACCGGGATCCCCTGGTTGCGCGTGCGGGTTGTGAGTGGTGCCCGGGGTGGGAGTCGAACCCACACGGGGTTTCCCCCGGAGGTTTTTGAGACCTCTGCGTCTGCCGTTCCGCCACCCGGGCCTCCGCGGCCGCACCATGATATCAGCCGAGCAGCGGCCGGGTGCTGTCGTACAATCGGCGCATGGACACCGACATCGAGATCCCGGGCACCCTCGCCGCGCCCGCGCGCGACCACCTCGCCAACTTCGCCGCCAACCTGCAGCTCGTCGCCGACATGGCCTACGGCGATGTGGCGCTCGCCGTGGCCGGTGCCGACGGCTCGCTGCGCGTGATAGCCGACGCCCGTCCCATCACGGCGGTCGCGGCGCTGGCAGTCTCGCGCCTGGGGCAGACGCTCGCCGCTTCCGAGGAGCCCGAGGCGTACGAGGCGCTCGGATCAGGGCGCACCGTCCGCGGGGAGCGCCGGCGCACGACGCGCGGGATCAGCTACGTGACCTCGGCCTACCCGATCGGCGGCGAGATGCCGTACGCCGTGTTCGTCGAGAATCTCGCGAGTCAGGTCGCCGAGGCGCCGGGCACGATGGAGACCGAGTTCATGCGCTTGGCCGACGACCTGCTCGGTGTGCTGTCGATCTCACCACTGCGTGACGTGGAGACCGCAGCGCCGTTCGCCACGACCCGCACAGCGGGCGACGGCGTCATGCGCATCGGACCGGACGGCGCGCTGGTCTACGCGAGCCCGAACGCGGTGACGATCATGAAGCTCGCCGGTGTGGAGAGCGTCCGCGGCGCGCACGCCGCCGAGCTGCCCGGCGGCGGCCTCGCCATAGCCCGAGTGGCCGAGCCGGGAACGGCCGCGGCTGCCGAGGTGGAGTTCGCGGGCCGCTCGCTGCTCTACCGCACGATCGCTCTCGAGCGGGGTGCCTTTGTGCTGGTCGAGGATGTCACCGAGGCCAGGCGCCGCGAGCAGGAGCTCAAGGTCAAGGAGACGACCATCCGCGAGGTACACCATCGCGTGAAGAACAACCTTCAGACCATCGCCGCGCTCCTGCGGCTCCAGGCCCGTCGCGCGCAGTCCGACAACGAGCGTCGCTCGCTCTCCGAGGCGGTCGAGCGCGTGACCTCGATGGCGGTCGTGCACGAGATGCTCGCCGGCGCCAGCGACGAGCGCGTGGACTTCGCCGAGGTCTGCCGCACAGTGGTCGAGCAGGTGCGTCGTGGCATGGCCGGCGAGAGCCCGGGCGTCACGGTGATGACCGAGGGCGACACCGGCTACGTCTCCGCCGCGGTCGCGACGTCGCTGTCGCTGGTGGCCGCCGAGCTCGTCCACAACGCGATCGAGCACGGCGTGGCCGGCCGTCCGGCGGGTGTCGTCACCGTGAGCATGCGCCGGGAGCCCGACGAGGTCGTGCTCCAGGTCCACGACGACGGTCCCGGGATGCCCGCGGACGTCGACCCGGAGTCCGGCGGCCACCTGGGGCTCGCCATCGTCCGCACTCTGGTCCAGGACGACCTGCGCGGCACGCTGTCGTTCTCCCGTAGCCGCGGGACCGCGGTCACGGTGCGCGTTCCGCTCGGCAACGGGGAGGAGGGTCGCTGACATGCGCGTGATCATCGCCGAGGACGAGGGCCTCATCCGCATGGACCTGCGCGAGATGCTGGAGGAGGAGGGCCACGAGGTCGTGGGTGAGGCACGCGATGGCGCCGAAGCTGTCTCGGCCGCGCGCGACAAGCGACCCGACATCGTGTTCATGGACGTGAAGATGCCCGGCATGGACGGGCTGGAGGCCGCGCGCGTCATCGGCGAGGAGCAGCTGGCGCCGGTGGTGATGGTGACGGCGTTCTCGCAAGCCGACGTGGTCAGGCAGGCCACGGAGGCCGGTGCGATGGGCTACGTCGTCAAGCCGTTCACCAAGGCCGACGTGCTCCCGGCCATGGAGATCGCCACGGCCCGCTTCGCCGAGGCCCGAGCACTCGCCGAGGAGATCTCGGACCTGAACGAGCGGCTCGAGACGCGCAAGGCCGTCGACCGCGCCAAGGGCGTGCTCATGGCCGGGGGACTGAGCGAGCCCGACGCGTTCCGGCGTTTGCAGAAGCTCGCGATGGACAAGCGCAAGACGCTGCGGGAGATCGCCGAGGCCGTCGTGCTCGCCGCCGAGGCCGGGGCCGAGCCGTAGCCGGCGTGGTGCCGCTCTTGCGGGCGACCCGCTCAGGACAGCAGGCGCACCGGGCATTCGCGGACGCGAGCCTGCGCACGGTCGGCGGTCACGAGTTCGCAGTCGAGCCGGATCGCGAGGGCCGGGAAGAGCGCGTCGTGGATCGTCAGATCGTGGGCGAGCGCCAAGTCGAGCGCGGAAGCGAGCAACTCGGCGTCGAGGGGGAAGGTGGCGATCTCGGCGCCCATCAGCTTCTCGGGCGCGCGACGCAGGTACTCGACGTCAAGCCCCGCGAATCGCAGTCCGTTCATCACTTCCGACGGCATGTGCGCCGGCGCAGCCAAGAGGAGCGCGCGTGTGGCGTGCCCGGACAGCAGCTGCAGTGCCGCCTCGACGTGCGTTTCGCCCTTCGCGTTGAACCACTTGTAGGCGACCGAGCTATCGACGACGAAGACGGGAAGCTGGTCGCTCATTCGTCGGCGTCCTTGTGTGGCGTGAGCCACGGCTCGGGCAGGTCACGGAAGTGCCGGATGATCGCGGTGCCGTCGGTGCCGGGCGGCATGTGCTCGGCGATCTCGCGCATACCCTCGATCGCCTTGCTGATGCGCTTCTCGCGCTCGAGCCGTGTCTGCTCCTCGTCGAGGGTGGTGATGTAGCGAGCGGCGGCCTCCTGGACGAAGCCGCTGCGAGTCATGCCGCTGTCAGCCGCCCGACGATCGATGTCGGCGAGCAAGGCGTCCGGCACGGAGATCGTGGTCTTGGCCACGGTATCACCTCGGGTAGTATCGGAAGTGGTATCGAAGGTATTACCACGGCGCGCGTTCGTCAAGGGCGACGCGCGAGTCGTCGGAAGACGCGCCGTCATGTCGGGGCGCGCTACAGTTTCATCGCCACGCCCGGTTCGGTCGCGCCCCGTCGAGCGGTGCCGCCGACCGCGATCTCAGGTCGCCGTGGGAACACCGTCTCGCGCCCCGTGGACTGACCGGTGTTGCGCATGGTCACGCGTATCTCCTCCGGCGTGACTCGCACGATGTTGAACGACGGCGGCGTGCGGCCGCGCGTCCGTCGCGTGGCGGCGGTCCCGCTCGTGGCGATGACGATGCCGTTGACCTGCCACACGTACGGCACGTGCTTGTGTCCGGCGAGCACGAGGTCGGTGCGGCACTCGGAGAGTATCTGCAGCACGTCGCCGGCGTCCCAGAGGATGTTCCGCTCTCGCCCCGTGCCCGGGACACTGACGAGGTGATGGTGCATCACGAGCATCCGGACCGCGTCGTCCTCCTCGGTCAGCTGGTCGAACAGCCACCGGTAGCGGTCCCGCCCGATCTCGCCTTGGTTCAGATCGGGCCGGCTGGAGTCGACGGCCACGACGCGCGCCGCGCGCGCGCCTCCCTCGCCGTACGGCAGGAGCGTGCTCGAGAACCGCTGGCCGAACAGCGTCTCGAAGTGCATGAAGCCGACGTTGCGGGCGTCGTGGTTGCCCGGGACGATGACCACGTTCGGACACTCGAGCTGCTCCAGCCAGCTGCGCGCGTCGACGAACTGGTCGAGATAGCCCTGCTCGGTGAGGTCCCCCGGTACCACGACCAGGTCCGGTAACAGCTCGACGATCTCGTCGACAACCGCCCGCATGAGGCGGGGGTCGAACCTCGCGTCCCCGCAGTGGAAGTCCGAGAACTGCGCGATGACGAGCGTGTCGCTTCCCATGGCCGCCTCCCTGTCACGGGCGCCCGTGTCCATGACGGCTCTTACCCGCTGCAGCGAACGGGGACACGGACCGGCCGCGTCGCTTCCAAAGCTGGCGCAGGCAGCCGGCCGCCCGTGTAACATAGGGGTCGTTCGCCCATCTTCGGCCTCTCGTGACGTGTTCCCTCCGAGGCTGGGAGTCTTTCGAGTGATCAAGTTCGGCGCCGTGCCGGTCGGCGCAGGCGATGCCGTGTCCTGTCTGCGGTGCTCGGCCGAAGAGGACGTCAGTTACGATCCCGTCGAGCGGATCGTCGAGCGGGCGCGCTGTATCGTCGACGCGTGGTCCGCGGGCCCGGGGCCGAATCTGACGCTTGTCGGGCCGGACCCCCTCGAGCATCCGGAAGCAGGCCGGCTGATCCACGCGGTGATGGAGCTCGGGGTCGAGCGCCTGTGTGTGGTGACCGCGGGAGAGGCGCTGTCGAGGCCGGGGATCGCGAGCATGGTCGCCGACGAGGGTGTGACACACGTCCGGGTCACGGTCCTGGCTGGGGACGCGATGACGCACGACTCCCTGTCCGGCCGTCCCGGTTCGTTCGAGAGGGCGCTGGCCGGCATGCGTGCGCTCGGCGAGGCGTTCGACGCGCTGTCGGCACCGCACATCCTCTGCGGGCGCGTCCCCGTCTGCGCGCACAACCTGCAGGCGCTTCCGGGGGCCGTACTCGCCCTCGCGCAGAACGGCGTCCGCAGCATCGCGCTCGATCTGTCCCGCGCATCCCTCGGATCGCAGGCGCTCCCCTGGGTCGAGGCCGCCGTCGACACGGGGATGGTGTCCGGCGCGTGGGTGTGCACGGTCGGGACCGGCGAGTGTGCCGAGGGGCTCTACGCGAGGCCTCCGGTGGAATTGCTCGGCGCGGGAGCGGCGAGATGAGCGCGACGCCGGACCTGAAGGTGGCGCTCGTCGCCCTCAACGCCCCCGGGCATCAGTCGCTCGCCCTCGGGTACGTGCGTGCGTACGCCGAGCAGGCGCCCCGGCTCGCGGGGCGCGTCGGCTTCATGACGCTGGATCTCGACAGCGACATGGACCCGTGGTGGGTGGCGTATCGGATACTGCGGCTCGAGCCCGATGTCCTCGGGATGTCCGTCAAGTGCTGGAACGCCCAGCATATCTACCAGGTGTGCTCCATCGTGAAGCGCACGTCTCCCGGGATCCACATCGTGCTGGGCGGGCCGGAGGTCAGTCCCATGGCCGAGCAGATACTCGAGACGCATCCGTACGTCGACACGATCGTGCGCGGCGAGGGCGAGGAGACATTCGCGGAGCTGCTCGGCGCGATGCTCCATGGCGGACGCTTGTGGTACGTGGACGGCGTGACGACCCGCCGGGACGACGGGGTCGTCTCCGCTCCCGCGCGTCCGCTCATCGCGGATCTCGACTCGATCCCCTCCCCGTATGCGAGCGGTCTGCTCGGAGCACACGGCGATCTCACCTACATCGAGACGTATCGCGGGTGTCCGAGGAGTTGCGCGTACTGCTACGAGGGTAAGGGCTACGATCGCATCCGCTACTTCTCGCAGGAGCGTGTCGCGGCGGAGATCGAGGCGATCGCCGGCTCCGGGCGAGCGCGCAGCCTGTCCTTCATCGACCCCGTCTTCAATCTCACCCGCGAGCGGCTGGAATGGCTCGGCGACGTCCTCGAGCCGTGGGCGAGGCAGGGCGTGCGGCTCCACACGATCGAGGTGGACATCGAGCGGATCGGCACCGAGGAGGCCGCGCTCCTGCGCCGCGCCGGCGTGGTCTCGGTCGAGACCGGGCCCCAGACCGTGAGCGCGACCACGCTCGAGCGATGCAACCGCAGGTTCGATCGCGAGCGCTTCTCCGCTGGCGTGGAGGCGTGCAAGCAGGCGGGCATCGCCGTCGAGTGCGATCTCATCGTCGGACTGCCGGGCGACACGGCCGACGACCTCGCGGCCGGCCTTGACTACCTGCTCTCGCTCGATCCGGGCAAGGTGCAGCTCTCCTCGCTCAACGTGCTGCCCGGCACTCCTTTGTGGGAGCGCGCCGAGGAGTACGGGATCGTGTGCAATCCGGAGCCTCCCCACGAAGTCATGTGCACTGCCACGATGGGTTTCACCGAGCTGCGCCGTGCCGAGGCGTTCGGCGCCACCGTCGCGGCGCACTACGGCGCACGGAGCCCTTCGGGGCGGTAGCTCGCGGACCCGCGACGCCCGGCAGGGCCCACGCACCGAGCACCCGGACGTTTCGTATGCGTTTCGCGCCCCTTCCAACTCGGCACGGCGCCTGCTAGACTCTCGGTTACCGGCACGAAGGCGTGCCGCCCATGCATCAAGCGAGCAATGGCGCTCGCCCGGCCCGATCGACGTGGCCGAGGCGGGCGTTTTCGTTCGTCTCGGGTACGCGCAACGGAGGCGAGAGCAGAGCTGTATGAACGACTTCGCGGTCTTCTGGGGATGCACCATCCCGGCGCGCTTCCCGTTCATCGAGAAGGCGACGCGCTTGGCGTTCGCCGACCTCGGCGCCACCGTCCACGAGCTCGACGGCCACACGTGCTGCCCTGAGGGCGTGCTCGTGAAGTCGTCTGACGAGGAGACGTTCTACACCACCGCCGCCCGCAACCTGGCGCTCGTGGAGCGCGCCGGCCTCGACGTGGTCACTCCCTGCAACGGCTGCTACTCGACCTTCCGCGAGGCGGCGAGCCACTTGGCCACCGACTGGCGCTCGCGCGAGCGCATCAACGAGCGGCTCGCCGCCGAGGGCCTGCACTACGCCGGCGACCTCAAGATCACGCACTTCGCCGAGTGGCTGACCGACGAGCTCGGCAGCGCGCTCGTGGCGTCCAGGATCACGAAGCCGTTCTGGGGGATGCGCGTGGCCGTCCACTACGGCTGCCATCTGCTGCGCCCGCAACCGGCGGTGCGCTGGGACGACCCGCTGCACCCGGTCAAGGTCGAGCAGTTCGTGACCGCGCTGGGCGCCAAGGTCGTCGACTACCCCACCAAGATGCAGTGCTGCGGCGGCGCGCTCGACCGTGTGGGCGAGCGTGAGGGCGCGCTGGCGTTCTGCCGCCGCAAGCTCGAGGACCTCAAACGCGAGGAGGTCGACGCCCTCGTGGTGGTCTGCCCGAGCTGCTTCCAGCAGTTCGACCTGAACCAGGCCGCGCTCCAGCGCGCCAACGAGGACATCCACGTCCCCGTCTTCTTCCTCTCCGAGCTCATCGCGCTCGGCATGGGCCACACACCCGAGGAGATCGGCCTGGACATGCACCGCGTCTCCGTCGAGCCGTTCCTGGCCAAGTGGGGAGCGCGCGCCTCGGACAAGGAGCGCATCGCGAAGGACTTCGACGTCGCGCTCCTCGGCAAGTGCTACGCCTGCCAGGCGTGCAAGGACGACTGCCCGGTGTGTACCGTCGACGGCGAGTTCCAGCCCACCGAGGT
This sequence comes from Coriobacteriaceae bacterium, assembly GCA_013824215.1. Classification (GTDB taxonomy): domain Bacteria; phylum Actinomycetota; class Coriobacteriia; order Anaerosomatales; family D1FN1-002; genus PNNM01. The sequence goes on along the minus strand of PNNM01000003.1, from coordinate 11,351 downwards.
CATCGGCCAGCTCCTGCGCGGCGAGATCGACGAGGTGGTCGCCGCTGGGCAGCTGTGGAAGTGCCTCGAGTGCTACACGTGCCAGGAGCTGTGCCACAGCCACATCGGCATGGCGGAGGCGTTCCGGAAGCTGAAGGAGATCGCCATGGCCGCCGAGGCCGGACCCGAGTCCGTGGCCTCGGCGTACCGCACCTTCCTCGAGACCGGAGCGCTCGGCAAGCCCAAGGAGGGCGCCCGCGCCAAGCTCGGCCTTTCGCCTTTGCCCGTGTCCGGCGGCGACGTCATCGCCCGCCTGATGGACGAGGAGTGATCGCAGTGCCGTACGACATCGACGCAGTCAGGGACTTCGACCCCCGCCGCTTCCGCGAGGAGTCGCCGTTCAAGATCCACGGGGGCTGCGGCCTGATGGGCATCTGCGACGAGTCCGGTTCGCTCATGGGCGGCGAGATCGCGATCCGCGCGCTGGCCATACAGCACGACCGCGGCAACGGGCTCGGTGGCGGATTCGCCGGCTACGGCATCTACCCCGAGTTCGCGGACCACTTCTGCTTCCACATGATGTACGCCGACACCGCAGCGCGGCAGAACGCCGAGGAGGTCCTCGGGCGCTTCTTCGCCGTGGACCTCGCCGAGCCGATGCCGACGCGCGCGGTCAAGGGCATCGACGACGCCCCGCTGTTGTGGCGCTACTTCCTGCGCCCCGACGCCGACAAGCTCCACGCAGGAGACGAGAGCGCCGAGGACTTCGTCGTGCACGCCGTCATGCTCATCAACGGCACCGTCGACGGCGCGTTCGTGGCCTCGTCGGGCAAGAACATGGGTGCCTTCAAGGGCGTGGGCTATCCCGAGGAGATCGCGCACTACTACCGCCTCGAGGAGTACTCGGCGCACACCTGGGTCGGCCACAACCGCTTCCCGACCAACACGCCGGGCTGGTGGGGCGGCGCGCACCCCTTCACGCTGCTCGACTGGTCGATCGTGCACAACGGCGAGATCTCGAGCTACGGCATCAACAGCCGCTATCTCGAGGCGTTCGGCTACAAGTGCACGCTGGGCACGGACACCGAGGTGGCCGCCTACCTGTTCGACCTGATGCTGCGCCGCCACAAGCTCCCGCTCGAGCTGGCCTGCAAGGCGCTCGCGAGCCCGCTGTGGACCGAGATCGACCGGATGCCGGAAGACGAGCAGGCTCTTCTGCGCTCGCTGCGCGCCGTCTACGGCCCGGGCATGCTGAACGGCCCCTTCGCCATCGTGCTCGGCTTCAACGGCGGCATGGTGGCGCTGAACGACCGCATCAAGCTGCGCCCGCTCGTGGCCGCGCGCACCGGCAGCGTGCTGATGGTCGCCTCCGAGGAGAGCGCCATCCGCGCAGTCATGCCGGAGCCCGACCGCGTCTGGATGCCGAAGGCCGGCGAGCCCACCATCGCTCGCGTCTCCGGCATGGACTGGCCGATCCACGGCGACCTGCACCTGTCACCGTCCGCGCTATCGTGCGCCGTCACCGGCACCGAGTTCTCGTGCGCCGAAGAGACCGTCGAGGTGAGCTAGCCATGCCGCAGACACTGATACAGCCCGAGTTCAAGGTCGACATCGACTACGACAAGTGCCACAAGTGCGGGCGCTGTGTTCAGCAGTGCGGGTGGGGCGTCTACGCCTTCAACGAGCGCCCGCTGCCCGATGACGCGAAGTGCCGCGCGTGCCACCGCTGCGTGACGTACTGCCCGGCGCACTGCATCACCATCAAGAAGAACGACCTGGCCATGAAGACCAACGACAACTGGTCCGATGCGGCGCGCAAGTCGATCTGGAAGCAGGCCGAGACCGGCGGCGTGCTCCTGACCGGCATGGGCAACGACAAGCCGTACCAGAGCATCTTCGACCACCTCGTGCTCGACGCCTGCCAGGTCACGAACCCGTCGATCGACCCGCTGCGCGAGCCGATGGAGCTGCGGACCTACCTCGGCCGCAAGCCCGACTCGGTGTCGGTGGAGTCCGACGGCGACGGAGGCTATCGGCTCGCCGAGGGTGCCGGCATGACCAACAACGTCGAGCTGGCGACGCCGATCATCTTCTCGCCGATGAGCTACGGTTCGGTGTCGCTGAACGTCCACAAGTCGCTGGCGATGGCGGCCACGCGCCTCGGCACTCTGATGAACACCGGCGAGGGCGGGCTGCACGCCGACCTCTACCCGTATGCCGGCAACGTCATCGTGCAGGTCGCCTCGGGCCGCTTCGGAGTGGATCCCGAGTACCTGAACCGCGGTGCCGCGATCGAGATCAAGGTCGGCCAGGGCGCGAAGCCCGGCATCGGCGGGCACCTGCCCGGCGAGAAGATCGACCGGCAGGTCTCCTCCACGCGCATGATCCCGCAGGGCACCGACGCCATCTCGCCGGCGCCGCACCACGACATCTACTCCATCGAGGACCTGCGCCAGCTCATCTACTCGCTGAAAGAGGCCTCCGGCTACAAGCCGGTGGGCGTGAAGATCGCGGCCGTGCACAACGTGGCCGCCATCGCGAGCGGCATCGTGCGCGCGGGCGCAGACTACGTCTACCTCGACGGATTCCGAGGCGGCACGGGCGCTGCGCCCCAGGTCATCCGCGACAACATCGGCATCCCGGTGGAGATCGCCGTGGCCGTGGTGGACCAGCGCCTCCGCGACGAGGGCATCCGGAACCAGGCCTCGATCATCGCGGCCGGCTCCATCCGCTCCTCGGCGGACGTGGCCAAGGCCATCGCGCTCGGCGCCGACGTGGTGGCGATCGGCAGCGCGACTCTGATGGCGCTCGGCTGTCACATGTGCCAGGGCTGTCACACCGGCTGCTGCTCGTGGGGGCTCACCACGCAGAAGCCGGAACTGACCCGCCGCGTCGATCCCGAGTGGGGCGCCGAGCGGCTGGTCAACCTCGTCTCCGCGTGGAGCCACGAGGTGCAGGAGATCCTGGGCGCGCTCGGCGTCAACGCGGTCGAGTCTCTGCGCGGCTCGCGCGAGCGCCTGCGGGCCATCGGCCTCGATGAGCAGACCTGCCGGATCCTGGGCGTCAAGCCCGCGGGTATGTAGGGGAGGGGGAGGGCGAGATGAAGCAGGTCATGGATCCCACGGTTCCGCAGGTCGGCTACCTCAAGATCGAGCCGCCGGTCGCCCGCGAGGGGGACACGGCGACCATCGATGCCAAGAACATCTACTACCGGCAACTGAACGAGGCCGTCCGCCGCGCGTACGCCGACGGCGCCAAGAAGGTGGTGCTCGAGAACGTCAACGGCCAGCGCTACATCGGCAACGGGATCACCGGCAAGGACCTCAAGATCGAGGTCCGCGGCACCGCCGGCAACGACATGGCGATGTTCATGAACGGGCCCACCGTCGAGGTCTTCGGCAACGCGCAGGACGGTGTGAGCAACACGATGAACGCCGGCACCGTCATCGTGCACGGCGACGCCGGCGACGTGCTCGGCTACGGCATGCGCGGCGGCCGGGTCTTCATCAAAGGCGACGTGGGCTACCGCGTCGGCATCCACATGAAGGCTTACGAGGGTCTCGTGCCCGCCATGGTGTGCGGCGGCAAAGCGCGCGACTTCTTCGGCGAGTACATGGCCGGCGGCATGCTCGTGCTACTCGGCATGAACAGCCAGTTCGAGGGGCCGCTGGTGGGCGGCTACCTCGGCACCGGCATGCACGGCGGCGTGATCTACGTCCGCGGCGAGGTGGAGCCATGGCAGACCGGCAAGGAGGTCGGCGTCTTCGAGGCCTCCGCCGAGGACATGGCCGAGCTGAAGCCGGTTCTCGAGGAGTACTGCGCGGCGCAGGGGATGGACCTGGCCGAGGTGCTCTCGGTGCCGTTCACGAAGCTGGTGCCGGTCAGCCACCGGCCCTACGGGAAGCTCTACGCGTATACGTAGGCGGGACTTCGGAGAGTGGCTGCGCGGGAGCGTCTCAGGCGGTCTGCGCGCCGAATCGGCGCAGTATGTCCATGATCTCGTCTCGAGCGGCGGCGAAGGTGTCGGCCACCTGCGGGTCGAAGTGGTTGCCGCTCTCGGACGCGATGATGTCGAATGCGTCTTCAGGCGGGATCGCTTCCTTGTACGGCCGCTTCGAGCATATCGCGTCGAAGACGTCCGCCACCGCGGCGATGCGCCCGGCCAGAGGTATCGCTTCTCCTGCGAGACCGTCAGGATAGCCGGCGCCGTCCCACCGCTCATGGTGGGTCCTCGCCACGGTCTCGGCCAGCCGCAGAAGTGCTGAATCGGAGCCCGAGAGCATACTGGCGCCTATCTCGGCGTGCGTCTGCATGGTGCGCCACTCATCCGGGTCCAGCTTTCCCGGCTTCAGCAGTATGTTGTCCGGGATGCCGATCTTGCCGACGTCGTGCATGGGCGTCGCCCACAGGAGCATGTCGTTGAACGTGGCGGGCTGTCCCATCCGACGCGCAACGGCTGCGGCGTAGTGGCTCACTCGCTCGACGTGCGCCCCGGTATCGTCGTCCCTGTACTCGGCCGCACGGGAGAGGCGGTAGATGGTGTCGAGAGATGCCGCCTCGAGGTGGTCGAGCGCCAACTGGAGATTCTTGGTCTTCTCGGCGACCGCCGCCTCGAGTTCCTTCTGGTGGTGGCGAATGTGGTCGTTGTACGCCTTCACCTTGAGGAGCGACTGCACCCGCGCCCGCAGCTCCGTGGGGTCCACGGGCTTGGTGAGGAAGTCGTCGGCGCCGGCCTCCAGCGCCCGCACGCGGTCTTCGACCTCGCCCAACGCCGTCACCATGACGATCGGGATGTGATTCGTTTCCGGCGAGATCTTGAGCGCGCGAGCGGCCGAGAACCCGTCGAGCTTCGGCATCATCACGTCGAGCAGGATGAGATCCGGCATCTCCCGTCGGGCGGCGGCTATCGCCTCCTCCCCGTCGGCCGCGACGAGGACTTCGTGACCCATCGCGCCCAGTCTCGCCTCGAGATTCGCGCGCAGGCGCTCGTCATCATCGACGACGAGGATCCTGGAGCGGTCTGTCGTCACGGGCTGGTCTTCCCGTCTCGAGCGAGAGGGGCATGACAGCGCACCACTGCGCGAATGGCGTCGAGGTCGACTGGTTTGGATATGTAGTCATCGAATCCGGCCGCGAGGAGCCGTTCCTCATCGCCTTCCATCGCCAGGGCGGTGACCGCGATGACGCGAATGGCGGAAGTGACAGGGTTCTGTCTCAGAGCGACCAGCGCTTCGATCCCGCCCATCTGTGCCATCTGGACGTCCATCAAGATGAGGTCGGGCGTCGCGGAAGAGGCCAGTTCGATCGCGCGTGCGCCGTTCTCCGCGGTCACGGCCGTGTGGCCCTCGCTCTGAAGGATGTCGCGGAACAGCTCGCGGTAGGTCGGGTCGTCATCAACGATCAGTATGGTGCCCACGGCTAGCCGCCGATCCTGCTCTTCAGGACGTCGAGCAACGTGCCGGAATCCTGTCCGTCGTCCGGGAACACCGCCGCCGCCCAGCGCCAAGACACGGCCAGACTCGATTCCAGAAGCTCGGCGATCCTGCGGCATCCCGCCTTGGCGCGCTCTCGATCGGCGTTGGTGAAGACCAGCACGTACCTGTTGTCGTCGTCCAGCAAGACGACGTCGTCCTCACGCTTGGCGGAGTGCAGCGACTGCAACACGGCCTCGTGGTTCGTCGGCCCGGATAACTCGACGTTGGGCTCGATCCAGCACAGGCACGCCTGCTCCCGGCGGGACAGCAATGTGTCGATGAGACCCTGCAGCTCTTCGGGAGACGACGGTTCCGCCGGCGGCCAACTCCCGGGTTCGACTGGCCCTGTCAGCGGGAGGGCGAAGGAGAACGTGCTGCCCTTCCCGATGCCCTCGCTCTCCACCCACACGCGGCCTCCGTGGATGTCCACCATCTGTGCGACGAGCGTCAGGCCGAGTCCCGTTCCGGGCGTCTTCTCCGAATACCCGCTCTGGACTTGGTAGAACTCCTCGAAGACGGTCTGTTGCTTCTCGGGTGCGATCCCGATCCCGGTGTCGGCGACGGAGACCACGACCTGGTCGCCGTCGGTTCTCGCGCTGACCGTGATGGTCCCATCGCGCGGAGTGAACTTCGTCGCGTTGGAAAGGAGGTTGTACATCACCTGTTTCAGCATCCGCTCGTCGGCCGTGAGCATGATCGCCTGCGCCTCCGGCTCGAGCACGAGATCCAGCGTTACGCCCTTCTTGAGACACTGTCCCTTGAGCATGCTGAGACTGCCCGCGAGCAGATTCGCAAGCGGCAACTCCGAGAGCTTCAGTTCCATCTTGCCGGCTTCGATCTTGGACAGATCGAGGATGTCGTTGATCAAAGACAACAGGTGCCGCGCGGCTTCCAGGACGTGGTTGACCTGCTCCTCCTGTTTCGGATTCAGGTCCCCGAAGAGCTTCTCCTGGAGCAGTTGCGAGAACCCGATGATGGTACCCAGCGGCGTGCGCAACTCGTGGCTCATGTTCGCGAGGAAGTGCGTCTTGGCCACACTGGCGGATTCGGCCGCTTCTCTTGCCGAGGCGAGATCTCGCTCGGCCTGCGCGCGTTCGGTGACATCCATCGCCATGGTGATCACGAGCTTCCGCCCGCTCGAGTCCCGACCGAGCGGTGCGGAGCTGAAGTCCCATATCCTGGAGACGCCGTCGTGCGTCGTGATCGTGTCCTCTCCCTCGTCGGTGGCGTCGCGGATGTCGTAGACATGATCGATGTAGGAGCGGACCAGATCCTTGCGCTGGCCGTAGGCTTTCTCGGTCCAGTCCGCGATCGTCGGGATGTCGGCGGGCGAATACCCCGTGATCTTCGTCCAGCGCTTGTTGAGCAGCAGGACGCAGCCATCCTCGGCATGCAACATCATCGGGAGCGGCGCGTACATCAGTGCTCGATCCAGTCGAGCCTCGGCGAAGCGGCGTTCCGTCACCTCGTTTGAGAGCGATTCGTTGACCGTGGCGAGTTCGGCTGTCCGCGACAGCACCCGGAACTCCATTTCGTCATAAGCCTGGCGCAGCTCCTCCTGGGCGTTCTTGGTCTCGGTGATGTCGACGATGAACCCTTGGATCTGCATCGAGCCGTCGGCGGGGTCGGTGAAGACGCTCGCCTGATTGCGCACCCAGATGCTCCTCCCGTCGCGGTGGGACAGGCGATACTCGACAACGACTCTCCGCTGCCGTCCCTCCCAGGCTTGCGTGATCTCACGCATCACCCGATCGCGGTCATCCGGGTGTACGTACTGGGTGATGGGGCGGGGATCTGCAAGGTACTCCTCGGCCGGTATCCCGACGAGATCGAGGAATTGCGGGCTGACGTACGTGGCCACAGTCGGAGGGAGTGCGCCCGGTTCCTCGGGGTCGGCGATGGGCGCCGTGTACGTCACAGCAGGCAGGTGTTCGATCAGATTCCGGAATCGCTCCTCGCTGACGCGCAGTCGCTCCAGAGCATCCAGGTGGGCTGTCCGCATGCGGCTGTCCTCGACGGCATGAAGGACGGCGGAGGGCAGGCGGGCGAGGTGGTCCTTCAAGATGTAGTCGTAGGCCCCGTGCTTGACGGTCTCCACTGCGAGCTCTTCGCCGATGGTGCCGGAAACGATGATCGCCGCGGTGTCGGGGAACCGTTCGCGTGCAAGCTCGAGCGCAGCCAGGGCATCGAATCCCGGCACCTTGTAGTCGAGGAGGATGACCTCGAAAGGGCCTCGCGCCAGTGCCGCCGAGAAGGCTTCGCGGGTACTGACGGCTTCGATCTCGCAGTCGATCTCGGCCGCGAGGGCCGCCCCGATCAACTCCAGGTCCTTCAGGTCGTCATCGAGATGCAGGATCCTCAGTCGCGCCATCGAACGCTCCTCGCGATCATCGCGCGGTGTCGGGCGGCGGCTCGTTTGTTATCGCCCAGAACACTCCGAGTTGGCCGACCGCCTCGAAGAACTCGTCGAACTTCACCGGTTTGACGACATACGCGTTCACGCCGAGTGAGTAGCTCTCGACCAGGTCGCGCTCCTCGCGGGAGGATGTGAGGATGACGACCGGCGTCGTACGGAGGCTCGGGTCGCTCCTTATCGCGCGCAGGACTTCCATGCCATCGACCTTCGCCATCTTGAGATCCAGCAGGATGACGGCTGGGTTGCCGTTCGGGCGATCCGCGAACTCGCCACGCCGGCACATGTAGTCGAGGACCGCTTCGCCGTCGTGTACCCACAGCACCTTGTTGGCGAGGTTGTGTTTCTCCAGCGCCATCAGCGTGAGTTCCGCATCCTTGGGGTTGTCCTCCGCGAGGAGGAGCGTTCCAATCTCTCTCATCATGACTTCCCCACCTCATCATGGTCCTCGGGGCCTGGATCCGCGACCCTGTTCGGCAACGAGAAGAAGAACGTCGCCCCCTGATCGACGGCCCCTTCCGCCCACGTTCGTCCACCGTGACGGCTGATCACGCGCCGCACGTTGGCAAGACCGATCCCGGTGCCTTCGAACTCCGTGGCGTCATGCAGCCGCTGGAAGACGCCGAACAGTTTGTCCGCGTACGCCATGTCGAATCCGACACCGTTGTCCCGCACGAAGACCGCGACCCCGCCTTCCTCCGGATACGTTCCCACTTCGATGCGCGGCCTCTTGCGTGGGCCGGTGTACTTGACGGCGTTCCCGAGCAGGTTCGAGAGCACCTGACGCATCATGGCCCGGTCCGCACGCACCGCGGGCAACTCCCCGACGACCCACTCGATGCCGCGTCGCTTCGTGTCATCGTCCACGTTCTCGATGTACTCCCGGACCATGCCATCGAGGTCCAGCCGTTCCATGCTCAGTGCTGCGCGGCCCATGCGGGAGAGCGTCAGCAGGCCGTCGATGAGGTCGCCCATGTCGTGCGCGGACTCGGCGATCGTGGTCAGGTAGTGCTGGCTGCGCTCGTCGAGGCAGCCGGCCGAGCTCTGCTCGAGCAGGTCCACGAACCCGGAGATGTGGCGCAGCGGGGCGCGGAGGTCGTGGGACACCGAGTACGAGAAGGACTCCAGCTCCTTGTTGGCTTCGTTGAGCGCCGACTCGGCGGCCTTGCGTTCGGTGATGTCACGCGCGGCCGCATAGATGAAGTCGCCGACCGGATGCGATCTCCATTCGATGTAGCGATAGGACCCGTCCTTGGCCCGGTAGCGGTTCACGAACTCGGCCACATTCTGCTGGTCGGAAAGCCTGCCTATGGCCTCGAGGGTTGCGGCGATGTCGTCGGGGTGGACGTAGTCGAGGAACACACCACCTTCCAGTTCCGCTACGGGGTATCCGAGGACGCGCTCCCACTCGGGATTCACTCTGAGGAAGCGGCCGCCGGTGTCCGCGATGCACAGGAGGTCGAGGCTTGTCGTGAAGAAGGCGTCCAGCGCTTCCTCGCGCCGGCGCAGATCCTCTTGCGACTGCACCTCCCGGGTGACGTCGCGAACGACGTCGGACAGGCCGATGATCGCGCCCGAAGCGTCACGGATCGGCGACAACGTGACGTCAGCGGTGAAGAGCCGGCCATCCTTGGCCATGTGCGTCCTTCGAAGGTGCTGCACTTGATCCTCGGCCAGGGTGCGATCCAGAACGGACGCAGCGTCCTCTCGCAACTCCGGGGAGACCAGCATCGAGAACGGTCGCCCGATCACCTCGTTCGCGGCGTAGCCGTAGATGCGTTCGCCTCCAGGGTTCCAGCTCGCGATCGTGTGATCGCGCGCCACACTGATGATGGCGTCGTCGGAGGCCTCGACGATGTTTGCCAGCCGGGCGCTGGACTGCTCGGCTGCGAGTCTCACGCTGTCTGCGGCGTTCAGCCGACTAGCTATGACAAGAACGAAGACGGACATCGAAGTCGCGCTCGCAGTGGCCGTCAGCGCGACGCCGAATGCGGTGTCGATGTGGCCGGCACGCTCGGTCAGCAACCTGAGCCAGCCGACGACCACGGGGAAGACGATGATGATCGGAAGGATCCGGCGCGCTATGTCACTTCCTGCACGGTCGCCTGTGAGGAACGCCATCCATCCGACGTCCGCTCGCGCTGTCAGGATGCCGGAAGCGAGCACGAAGAATGCGACTGCGGTATGCACCGCCATCGGGGTGTAGAGCCCGACGCGATACAGCGTCTCCTGGACGTATAGGTAGCCGAGCGCAGCAGTGGCCGCGACCAGCCACGCGGTCAGTGCCAAGGACTGTGCGAGGTGCGGGCGCCGCTCGAACGCGAGTAATAGCAGCGCGACTCCGAGCAGCACGAAGCAGACGGCCGTCGTGGGCGCCATCTGTCCGAGGTCGGAAGCCGCGCCGGATGCGAGCAGCCTGACGAGGGCTGTGCAGATCCCGAACTCGCGGTCGAGAACGTACTCCACGACCACCATGCCGCCTATCGTTATCACGACCGACGCGCAGACCGCGGCGGTGAGCCGCGTGAAGCGGTTGGGTCGTGGCAGGACCAGCATGCCCAGGGCGACACCCGCGAGAACGAACCCGAGCGCCGTGATCGGCTTCATGGGAGCGGCGTCCGGCAGCACGGCCGTGAGCGCGGGGACGTCCGCGGCCCAACCGGCCATGACGACGACGCCGACACACGCCACCAGGATCGCAGCGGCGCCCGCGACCCGGCGCGCTCGACCCGCATGGGTCGCCGGATCAGCGCCGATCCCGAGGTGTTGTGCGACTCCCGACGAATCGGGTCCACGTGACCTCGCCGCGGAGGTCTGACCGGTTGGAACCACCTTCGGCCGCCTTTCGCATCCTGGCCGCCCTGCTGGAACTTATGCCCAAGCGCTGTTGCGCCGGAACATGTCCATGGGGATCGCAAGGCGCCTGCCGGCGAATCTCGGTTCGTGTCCGCCTCGTCGCCGAGGGATCCGTCGAGACCGAGGCGCGACCGGAGGCACGCGCTCGCGGCGAGGACTTCAAGGGAGGTATCGGCAACATCGGCATCCACATGAAGGCGTACGAGGGCCTCGTGCCCGCCATGGTCTGCGGCGGCAAGGCGCGCGACTTCTTCGGCGAGTACATGGCCGGAGGGATGCTCGTGCTGCTCGGCATGAACAGCCAGTTCGAGGGGCTGCTGGTGGGCGGCTACCTCGGCACCGGCATGCACGGCGGCGTCATCTACGTGCGCGGCGAGGTGGAGCCCTGGCAGACCGGCAAGGAGGTCGGCGTGTTCGAGGCCTCCGCCGAGGACCTGGCCGAGCTGAAGCCGGTGCTCGAGGAGTACTGCGCGGCTCTCGGCATGGACTGCGCCGAGGTGCTGTCGAAGCCGTTCACCAAGCTCGTCCCGGTGAGCCACCGCCCCTACGGCAAGCTGTACGCGTACTGAAGCGTCGGGTCCCGACGCGCGGATAGCGGACGATCGGGGCCGGGCTGTGTGGCACCGTGG
>PNNM01000002.1 GCA_013824215.1 Coriobacteriaceae bacterium | reverse complement strand
CCGAGGCGCTGACGGACGGGACCGTGACGGACCCCGAGACCTCCCGGCGCTATCTGCGCATCATCCGGGACGAGTCGGGCCGACTCGGCGATCTCACGCGGGTCCTGCTGTCGCTCGCGGACCTCGATGCCGGGGTGGTCGAGTTCGACCGCGGACCCGTGGACGCCGAGGCGCTGGCGGACTCCGTGCGTGCGCGCTTCGAGCCGCGGGCCGCGGAGCGGAGTGTGCGCTTCGAGGTCGGCGCGCTGGACGCCGCGGTCCCCCTCGGCGACGCGGCCAGGCTTCTGCAGGCGGCCAGCGCGGTCGTCGACAACGCGCTGGAATACACTCCGCCCGGAGGCGAGGTGCTCGTGAGCGCGCGGGCGGAGCCGGGGTGCTGGATCCTGACGGTCGACGACTCGGGTCCCGGCATCCCCCCAGGGGACCGCGAGGCCGTCTTCGAGCGGTTCACCCGTCTGGACCGCTCCAGGAGCACCACGGGCGGCGGTTCGGGGCTCGGCCTGTCGTTGAGCCGCAGGCTCGTGCGGCTCATGGACGGGGACGTGCGTGCCGAGGACAGTCCGCTCGGAGGGGCGCGGATCGTGCTGGAGCTGCCCGCACAAGCTCAAGCTCAACGCTGACTCAACATCCGCTCAACCTCCTCGCAACGAGGAGTGGCGATACTCCCGGTGAGGCCGGCGACAAGACGGCCGGACCCGGATGCGAGGAAGAGGTGCCGACGATGAAGACGAGGACCAGGTTCGGGAGGACCGCCGTCACGCTGGTGATGGCGACCACGCTCACGCTGCCGGCCATCGCTGTCGCCCAGGAGGCGACCGCGACAAGGACCGGGGTGCGGGCGCTGCAGACGGCTCAGCTGACCACCGAACAGCTCAAGGCACGGCTGCGCGAGCGCATCCGCATCGTGCTCCAGCGTCGCAAGGAGCGTTTCGATCGCGCCGCCAAGCGCATCGGCGAGCGCATCGTCCGCGTCGACCAGCTCGCCGGCAAGGTCGAGGCGCAGGGTGGCGACGTCACCGACGTGCGCGAGCTGCTGGACGACGCCCGCGAGGCGCTGGCCGAGGCCAAGGAGCTCGAGGCGAGAGCAGTCGAGCAGTTCAAGGCGGTGCCCGGCGCGACCAACAAGCGAGCGGCGTTCGACAGGGCCCGGGCGACCGGCCGCAGGGCGGTCGAGACGTTGCGTGATTCCCGCCAGAAGGTCCGCGCGGCAGCCGTGGAGCTCAGCCGCATCGCCCGGGAGCTGAAGGCGGAGTCGTGATGTCGCGGGAGCGGACCATAGCGGCGCTCCTGCTCGCGGCCGCTCTGCTGACGGTTCCGGCCCTGACGGGGTGCGGGCGCCGCGAGGCCCGCCCGCCCGAGCCCGGCACCGCCGTCGAGACGACGACCGCGGTCGAGGCGACCTCTGCCGAGGACGCGGGTCCTGCGGCCGAGAGCGAAGAGCCCTCGGCGGCGACGGAGAGCGGGACGGCGACGCGGGAGAGCGGTCCCGACGCCGAGGCCCTCTCGGCCATCGAGAGCGAACTGGCGGCGATGGAGGCGGAACTCGACCGGCTCGATATGCCCGCGGACTCCGATTTCACGGACGCGCAGTCCGTACTGTACTGAACTATACGCACCCGGACGACGGACGCCGAGGGCCCCGGGGATCTCCCGGGGCCCTCGTCACATACCTGGTGAGCGCGTCGGCTACAGGTACTGCCAGACGTCGTCGATGCCCACCTCGGAAGCGGGGAGGCACTCCTCGATGGAGCAGGCGTACTCGCCGGTGGCAGGGTCGACGATGCGCAGGTCCGCCACGTGCGGCTCCTCGTACCAGCGTCCCTGCGCGTCCATGAGCACCTTGACGCGCGGGCGCAGCAGGTCGTCGCGGTTGACCCGGAACACGACACCCTTGGTGCCGTCGGTGAGCGTGACCACCGCGCCCATCGGATAGATGCCGAGCATCGCCACGAGCGCTTTGGTCAGCGAGGGGTCGTACGCCTTGCCGCGGCCCTGCATGAGCACGGCGAGCGCCTTGTCGGGCCGGATCTCGCGGCGGAACGGGCGGCGCGTCGTCATCGCGTCGTAGGCGTCGCACAGAGCGACCACCTTGCTGAACAGGTGCTGCTCGGCGGCGGGCTGCGTGTCCGGGTAGCCCTGCATGTCGTGGCGCTGGTGGTGCTCGAACGCCACGATCATCGGCATCTGGTCCACCATCTGGATGCGCTTGAGCAGATCCGCGCCCTCGGTGGCGTGGCTCTTCACGATCTGCCACTCGTCCGCCGTCAGCGGGCCCTCCTTGTTCAGGATGTCCTCGGGGATGCGGACCTTGCCGAGGTCGTAGAGCAGGGCGGACAGTCCGAGCGAGCGCAGCGAATCGGCGTCCAGTCCCAGCGTCGCGCCGAGCGACAGCGACAGGATGCACACGTTGATCGCGTGGTTGAGCGTGTAGTCGTCGTGGCTCTTGATGGCGGTCAGGCCGAGCACGGCGGCCGGGTCGCGGAACAGGCTGTCCAGCATCGTGTTGACGAGGTTCTGCAACGGCTCGACCTCGAAGACCTTGCCGAGCTTGACCTGGGTCTCCACGTCCTGCATCGCGTGGACGCCGAGGTCGTATGCCTCGCGTGCGCGCACCTTGTTCTCGCGCACCCCGCTGTCGCGCTCGTCGGCGTCCAGCGTCGTGGTCTCGGCGACACGGACGCACGTCACGCCGCGCTGCTCGAGGAATTCGCGCGCGGCGTCGATGTCGACGATCTCGGACGCTCCGAGCATCTCGACCAGGGCCGAGCAGTCGCCCGAGGGCAGCTGAGCGTCGAGGGTGAGCGCGGAGACGCCCCGCGCGAGAAGGTCCTCCACGAGCTTGCGGTAGGTCACGCTCTCCTCGGGGAACACCTGGTTCTCCACGAACAGCGTGCCCTTGTAGACGTTGACCGTCACCTCCGAGAAGCCGGAGTCGCCAAGTGAGGAGACGGCCGAGACGACGTCCGCGATCCCCTGTGCCACGAGCGGGTGCGTCGCGGGGTACAGCGCCGCGTTGCCCTGAGCCACGGCCACTGAGCGGAGCAGCTCTTTGGCCTTCGCGAGCTTCTTGGCGCTGGCGAAGGGGGCTCCGCCCGAAGGCCCGGTCTGCGCCGCCATCTCCTCCGGGGTCTGGAGACGCTCCTCACCGTTCTCGTCCATGTCATCGTCCCCCTGTGGGTCCGGACTCGCGGACTATCCGCTCCATCGCCTTCTCGGCTAGGAAGCGCAGCTCCTTGTTCTTGCGGCCGAAGCTGAACCTGTTCCCGACGATGCGTTTGAGGACCGGTACGGCCCTTGCCGAGCCGATGGCTTCCAGGCTCGTTATGACTTCTTTCTTGAGTTCGTAGTTCCTTTCGAACAACTCTATCTCATCGAGCACCCGCACGAGCGCCGGCACGGCCGTCTCCGAGTGCGTCCGGCCCAGCTCCCGCGCCGCGAAACGGCGCGTCCCGGGATCCCAGTGACCGAGCGCCTTGGCCAGCGCGGTGGTGCCATCGTCACTCATCGTGTCCGCGAGCGCGGTCAGTGCGGCGCGACGCACCTCGCTGTCGAGGTGCTCCAGTCCAGAGACGATGACCGGCATGGCCCGGCGGTCACCGAGTGCCGGCAGCGTCTTGAGCACCGCGATCGCGATGGGCGTCCCGGCGTTGCGGATGAGGCGGCCCGCCACGTTCAGCACCTGGTCGCTCATGCCCCGCAGGGTCGGGCGCAGCAGCGAGCGGCGGAACTCGTCCGTGCTCACGTAGCACTCGAGCAGGGCGGCTGCGCCGGTCGGACCCGCGGCGGCGAGGATCTCGCCCGCGACGGCGGCGTCGGCGTCCGTGAGCGGCGCGCGGCACACGTCGCGGAGCAGTTCCTCGTCGGCCAGCGTCGCGCGGGCACGGTCGGCGTCGGCGGTCAGCGCGGGGTCCTCGCGCAACTCGTCGAGCCGGCGCAGCGCCTCGCGGCACTCCACGAGCGCCCCGTCCCGCGCCGCGGATGGCAGCGCCTCGGCGATCGCGCGCACCGCCTCGAGCCCCGCGTGCAGGCGCGAGACCTGCACGGTGGTCGTCAGCGCGCGGCCCGACGCGAGTTGCGGGGCCGAGAGCGCGACCTGCCGCTCGAGATCGGGCTCCTCCTCCTCGGCGGAGGCCTCGGCGGCCATCGCGTCCACGTTCACCGACTGCGGCACGCCGCACTCCTGTTCGCTGCGCGGCGAGGGGTTGAGGATCATCATGACCTGCGCCAGGACCTCGGGCGGCAGGTCGATGGCTGCGAGCAGCGGGTCGGGGGTCGCGCCCAGCCGCTCGGCGGTCAGCTTGAGCAGGCGCGCGATCGTCGAGGGATTCATGCGCGCGATGATCTCGAGCATGCCCTCCATCCGCTTGCCCGAGGTGACGTCGGGGACGAGCGCGGCGGCCAGGATGCGCTCGCGGGTGTCCTCGTCGAGGCGCAGCATCGCCTGCGCGACCCTCTCCGAGGCCAGGTCGCGCGTCGCGGCCTCGAGACGGTCCAGCGCGGTCGACACGGCATCCGCGCCCTGCCCGGCGGCGGCCGAGCGCGCCCAGTCCTCGGCGGCGGTCGTCACCTCCGCGGCGATGTCGTCGAGCGGCGCGGAGGTCAGGTCGAGCCCGGCGAGCCCCTCCTCCTCGGACGCCCGGAGCGTGACCTCGATGACCGCGATGTGCGACACGCCCGCGTTGCCGAGGGCCGTGCGGATGCCGCCGCCCTGGCGCACCGCCAGCGCCTCGGACGTCACGATCTGAAGGAACGTGCGCGTCTCGGCCTCGTCTATCTCGGGCGCGATGATGAGCTGGCCGGCCTGCATGGCGTGCAAGGTCTCGGCGAGTGCCACGACCTGGGTGAGCCCGGGGCCGATGTCCGTCTCGCCGAGCCGGAACCCGTGGGGGTTCACGGTGAAGCGCAAGGGACCCGTCGCGGTCGTCGTGGACGCGGCGAAGCGCAGGAAACGCTCGACGGCCTGGGTGGGCAGGTCGCTCGTCGGGGGGTAGAGGCGGAAGGCGTTGGCCGCCGAGGCGAGAAGCCGCAGCACCTCCTCGGGGCGCGCGTGTCCCTGCCGGTCCATCCTGCCTCCCTTCAGCGACTCCGTCGGGCCTGTCAGCAGTGTATCGGTACCACGGCCCACCGGCTCCGTGGCACAGCGCACAACAGCTCCATTTGGGCACGGGACGTGCGAACGGGCCTCTCTGTGCCGATATAGACTGATGTACCCCCGGCCGCGGGTCGGCGTCAGCGGCCTTGGCGAAGCGATGGAGCGGATCAGCCGTGCCCCTGCGGACAGACGTGTACTACCGGGATCTCGCGGGCGAGACGGTGCTGCGCGTCGGCATCAGCGAGCCCCCGGTGGACGTGTGGGCCGTGGCTCAGCACTTCGGCCTGCCGGTCCGCGCAACCCCGCTCCCCGACTTCTTCTTCGGCGCGCTGATCGCCGAGGACGGCATGCCGGTGGCGGTCCTGAACTCGGCGAAGGACCAGCTGCGCCAGCGCAACGCGCTCGCGCACCTGCTCGGACACGTGCTCGCGGTGCTCGACGACCCGAGCCTCGGCTACCCGCGGGCGACCGGCGAGCACCGGGTCGCCGACGTCGTGGCGGGGGAACTGGTGGCCCCGGCGTTCCTGGTCACGGACCAGGCGAGGAAGTGGTTCAACGACTACCGCTACCTGGCGCGGCTGTTCGCCGTGCCCGAGAGCGAGATGCTGGACAGGATGAAGGCGCTCGGCCTCATCAAGGATCGCGGCATCTACTGGGACTACTGATACCATCACTCGGTGGGCCGCCCGTGCGGTCCGCGACGCGCGTCCGGGGCGGTCCCGGGACAGGGAGGCGAAGCTGGCGCATGCGCACGTCCTACGCTGTGGGGATCGACGTCGGCGGCACCCGCATCGCCGCCGGGCTCGTCGAGCGCAAGGGCCGCATCGTCTCCGAGGAGCGCGTGCTCACCCCGAAGAACGGGCCGTTCGGCGTCATCGACGCGATCATCGATCTCACGTCCGCGGTCGTGGGGGACCTGCACGCCTCCGAGATCGCCGGTCTGGGTATCGGCCTACCAGCCCAGATCGATTTCCGCCGTCAGTCCGTGGAGTTCTGCACGAACCTGCCGCTCGCCGGGGTGGACGTGCGCGGACTGGTGATGCATCGCCTCAAGTACGAGATCACGATCGACAACGACGGACACACGGCCGCCCTCGGCGAGTTCCGCTTCGGCGCGGCCAAGGGCGCGCGCGACTTCCTGATGGTCACACTGGGCACCGGCGTCGGCGGCGGGATGTTCCTGGGCGGCGAGCCGTACCGCGGCTCCCGCGGCCTCGGCGGTGAGGTCGGCCACACGCCGGTCGACCTGGACGGCCCCGAGTGCCCCTGCGGCGCGCGCGGGCACCTCGAGGCGTACGTCGGCCGCCCGGCGCTGGCCGCCAAGGGCCGCGAGGCCGCCGCCACCCGCAAGGGCCGCGCCATCCTGCAGGCGGCCGGGGGCGACATCGAGGCCGTCACCGCGGAGAGCGTGATCGACGCGGCGCGTGAAGGCGACGAGGTGGCCCTCGGCATCCTGCGCGACGCCGGCGAGGTGTTCGGCCACGCGCTGGTCGGCTTCATCAACGTGCTCAACCCGCAGCTGCTGGTCATCGGAGGCGGCGTCGGAGAGAGCGCCGACGCGCTCGTGGATCGCGCCATCGAGGTGATGGGCGCCGAGGCGCTGGCCGGGCGCAAGGACGCGCGCGTGGTGCGCGCGGAACTCGGCAACGACGCGGGCGTGCTCGGCGCCGCCGCGCTGGCGTTCGACGAGCACGACGCCCGGGAGGGCTTGCACCGTTAGGAAGACGACCGACGCGACGAGGGGGGAAGCGTGCCGGAGGACCGGATCGACGAGCTCGACGAGAGGCTGCGCGTCCTGAAGGACAAGGACGCCCGTGAGCGGCTCGGGGTCCCGGAGGACGCCCTCGTCTACATCGCGGCCAAGTTCGATCGCGCGCAATCGCTGAAGACCGCGCTGGTCCAGGTGTTCACGTACGCGGCGGTCAAGAAGCGCCCGGTCGACCTCGACTTCGCGCGCTCGGTGCTCGGCACCCCCGATGAGGAGTTGCCTCCCGAGGTGGTCGCGCGTCTCGCGCAGCCCTCGTTCGAGATGCTCGCCGAGGGGGCCGAGGAGCCGGCTCCCGCGCCCGCGTCCGAGGTCGCCGCGTGGACGCCCGCCGAGGAGGAGGGGTGCCTTCCCCTCGAGCCGCCGCCTGCGGTCGAGGAGGCGCCGCCGTTCCTCGGGGCGCAGGCGGCGCCTGAGCCGGCCATGCCGCCCGTGGATGAGGGTCCGATCGCCGATGAGACGTCGGCCGTGCCGGAAGAGGACGCGGGCCGGGTCTACGGCGCCGCGCCCGCGCCCGAGCCGGCGTACGCGACTCCGTACGAGCCCGGTCCCGAGCCGGCCGTCGTGTGGTTCACGCCCATGCGTACGACCGGCAAGCGATCGCTCGTCGCGCGCGCCGGGCAGCTGCTCGAGCGCGCGGGCTTGCGTGAGGCCATCGCCGAGGGAGACCTCGTGGCCGTCAAGATGCACTTCGGCGAGGCCGGCAACACCGGCTTCGTCCAGCCGATCTACCTGCGCGAGGTCGTGGCGCGGATCAAGGCCGCGGGCGGGTCCCCCTTCCTCACCGACGCCAACACGCTCTACCGCGGCGCGCGAGGCAACTCGGTCGACCACCTCGCGTGTGCGATCCACAACGGCTTCTCGTACGCCACCGTGGAGGCGCCGGTCATCATCGCCGACGGCCTGGACGGACGCGACGCGGTTGACGTGCCGGTCCCGGACGGGACCCACTTCGACACTGTCCGCATCGGCTCGGCCGCCGTGCATGCCGACGCGATGGTGGTCGTCACCCACTTCAAAGGGCACGAGGCGACCGGCTTCGGGGGCGCGCTGAAGAACGTCGGCATGGGGCTTGGGTGCCGCTCGGCCAAGCAGCGCATGCATGCGGACTTCCGCCCCGAGGTGACCGGCGAGAAGTGCACCGCCTGCGGGCGCTGCGTGAAGTGGTGCCCGGTCGACGCCATCACCATCGGCCCGGACCGCGTGGCGCACGTGGACTACGAACTCTGCTACGGCTGCGGTGAGTGCGTGGCCGCCTGCCCGGAGAGCGCCATCGCGGCGCAGTGGAAGACCACTCCCGAGGCCATCCAGGAGAAGATCGTCGAGCACGCGGCGGGGGCGCTGGCGGGCAAGGACGGCAAGACCGTGTTCCTCACCTTCCTCACGAACATCTCGCCCGACTGCGACTGCTGGCACTTCTCGGACGCGGGCGTGGTCGCGGACATCGGCGTGCTGGCCTCCACCGACATCGTGGCCGTCGAGCAGGCCGCGCTCGACCTCGTGAACGGCGCGACCGGCCTTCCTGGCACGCGCGGCGAGGGACTGGCGGCCGGGGCGGAGAAGTTCGCCGCGATCACCGGCATCGACGGCACGCACGCCGTCGAGTACGCGGAGCTGCTCGGACTCGGGACGCGTTCGTACGAGTTGAAGACGCTGGAGTGACCGCCGCCTGACGCGAAGGAGTCTCGCCGTGGATTACGTCGGCATCCTGAAGAAGGCCTGGAACGTCACGTGGCGCCACAAGGCGCTGTGGATGTTCGGGTTCCTGGCGGGCTCCTCGGGGGGCAGCAGCTACAACACCGGCAGCAACTACCGCTCGTCCTCCGGCGACCTCTCGCCGCAGCTCTCGCAGCAGTACAGCGTGTTCGAGAACTGGTTCGCCGAGAACCTCGCGCTGCTGGCGGTCCTCGTCGGCCTGCTCGTCATGGTCGCGATCGTCTTCTGGGTGCTCTCGGTCATGGCCCACGCGGCGCTCGTCCACCAGGTCAACGAGGCCGAGGAAGGACGTCCGGTCAGCATCTCGGCGGGCTTCAGCGCCGGGTTCCGCTACTGGGGACGCACGTTCCTGATCTTCCTCGCGCTCGGGCTGCCGATACTGGTGCTCGCACTCCTGTTCGTCGCCCTGATGCTCGTCGCGATCGTGCCGCTCGCTCAGGCGGAAGGGGGCGGCGACGCGCTCGCGGCTCTGCCGCTCCTGTGCGGCGGCGGTATCGTCGTGTTCGTGCTCCTGCTGGTCGTCGGCTTCGTCGTGGGGATCCTGCAGCACCTCGCCTTGCGCTACGCGATCCTCGAGGAGAGGCCAGCGTTCGACGCCATCGGCGCGGCCTGGGGCGCGATGAGGTCCCGCTTCAAGGACGTGCTCATCATGTGGCTGCTCATGCTGGCCGTGGGCGCCGGCTACGGGCTGGCGACCGGCCTGCTCGCCATCGTGCTCGTCTTGCCGGCCGTGCTGCTCCTGTTCACCGGCAACATCTTCGGCTTCCTCGGCCTCATCCTGGTACTGGCGGCGATCATGGTCGTGCCGAGCGCGATCTGGGGCGCCTTCATCTCCGCTGCCTGGACGGTCTTCTTCCGTCGGCTCACCGGCAGGGAGATCCCGGCGGCCGCCGCCGCGCCGTGGGCTCCGACCGCGCCGCCCGCGCCGGAGCCACCGGCGTATCCGCCTCCGCCTCCGGCCTACATCCCGCCGCCGCCCCCGCCGCCCGTCTACCCGGTCGCCGGCTACGAACCGCCGGCGCCACCCGAGGCGCCCGCGGAGCCGGCCCCCGATGCGCCCGCCGAGGACTCGCCGGAGTCCGATGCCTGAGGCAGGCCGCCTCATCGTTTGCGCGACGCCGATCGGCAACCTCGGCGACGTGACCCTGCGCGTGCTCGACGCGCTGCGCGCTGCCGACCTTGTCTGCGCCGAGGACACGCGGGTGTCGCGCAAGCTGCTGGCGCGCTACGAGATCCCCGCGAGGCTCGAGAGGTTCGACGAGCACGTCGCGGACGCCCGTACGCCGAAGGTGATCGCGCGCATCGAGGCCGGCGAGACGGTCGCGCTCGTATCGGACGCCGGCACGCCCGGCATCTCGGACCCGGGCGAGCACCTGGTGGCAGCGGTGCTCGACGCGGGTCTGAAGGTCGAAGTGCTCCCGGGTCCCTCGGCGATACTCACCGCGCTGGTGGCGAGCGGCATGCCCGCGCGGTCCTTCTTCTTCGGCGGCTTCCTGCCGCGCAAGTCCGGCGAGGTCCGCCGCAGGCTCGAGCAGCTCAAGCATCTCGACGCGACGCTCGTCTTCTACGAGTCGCCCGCTCGCACCGCTGCCGCGCTCGCCTTCATCGCCGAGGTCCTGCCGGGACGCGAGGCGGCTATGGCGCGGGAGCTGACGAAGCTGCACGAGGAGGTCGTTCGTGGCACCGTCGAGGAGTTGGCCGCCGAGGTGGCCGGGCGCACGAGCCTCAAGGGCGAGGTCGTCCTGCTCGTGGGGCCTCCGGCGCGGAGCGCGACCGTCTTCGACGACGACGACCTGCGCAGCCGCGTGCGTGCGCTCGTCGCCCAAGGGGTGCCCCGCAGCGAGGCGGTCAAGCGTGTCGCGGTCGAGACCGGCGCCCCGCGCAACCGTGCCTACCGGGCCTCGCTCGGCGGCTGAGAAGGCGCTACTTGCCCGTCTTGATGGCCTTCACGCACCCGGTGCAGACCGGCTTGCCCCGCACGTCCCCGACGTCCTGCGTCGAGCCGCAGATGATGCAGGCCTGAGCATACTTCTGGAGCACGATCCTCTCGCCGTCCACGAACACCGCGAGCGGGTCGCGCACACCGATCCCGAGCGTCTTGCGCAACTCCATGGGGATGACGATCCGTCCGAGGTCATCGACGCGCCGCACGATCCCTGTGTCCTTCATGAGCAGCCTCCTTCGTCCCCTGGCGCCCCGCATGACTCGCCCGGGGATTGCGTTATCATCGGTTGCCGGGGGAAACGCTCCGGCTGTCAGATACTACCCATCGACAGGGATGCCCGACACGCGATGACCAAGCCGTCCTTCTACCTGACCACCCCCATCTACTACGTGAACTCGGTGCCGCACCTCGGCACGGCGTACACGACGGTGGCCGCCGACGCTCTGGCCCGTTACAAGCGCATGACCGGACACGACGTCTTCTTCCTCACCGGCCTGGACGAACACGGCCAGAAGGTGGCGCAGGCGGCGGCCGACGCGGGCCTCTCCCCGCAGGAGTGGTGCGACAGGATCGCCCCGCGCTTCTCCGAGGCCTGGGAGATGCTGCGCATCACCAACGACGACTTCATCCGGACCACCGAGGAGCGCCACAAGCACGGGGTGCAGGCGTTCTGGACCGAGCTGCACGACCGAGGGCACCTCTACCAGGGCCATTACGAGGGTTGGTACTGCGTCCCGGACGAGACCTTCTGGACCGCCGAACAGCTCGTGGACGGAAAGTGCCCGCAGTGCGCGCGCGAGGTGGAGTTCGTCCGCGAGGACAACTGGTTCTTCAAACTCTCCGAGTTCGCCGAGCCGCTGCTCGCCTTCTACGAGGCGAACCCCGGGTTCATCCAGCCCGAGACGCGACGCAACGAGGTCGTCTCGTTCGTCCGAGGCGGCCTCAAGGACCTCTCCATCTCCCGCACGACCTTCACCTGGGGCGTGCCGCTGCCGTTCGCCGAGAACCATGTCACGTACGTGTGGATCGACGCGCTGCTCAACTACATCACCGCCGTCGGCTACGGCGACCCGGACAAAGCCGCCGAGTTCGAGCGGCGCTGGCCGGCGCAGTACCACTTCGTCGGCAAGGACATCATCCGCTTCCACTGCGTCATCTGGCCGGCCATGCTCATGGCCGCCGGCGTGCCGTTGCCCGAGACGGTCTTCGCGCACGGCTTCCTGCTGACCAAGGGCGAGAAGATGAGCAAGAGCAAGGGCAACGTCATGGCGCCGGCGGATCTGGTGGAGCGCTTCGGCGTGGACGCCTACCGCTACCACTTCCTGCGCGACGTGCAGTTCGGCACCGACGGCTCCATCTCGATGGAATCGATGGTCCAGCGCTACAACGGCGACCTGGCCAACGACTGGGGCAACCTCGTCAGCCGCCTGTTCAACATGACCGAGAAGTACCTCGGCGGCGTCACGCCCGCCTGTCCGGAGGAGGCCGAAGCCACCGAGGCCGACGCCGTGATGCGCGCGGTGGCCGGCGCGCTGCCCGCCCGCTACGACAAGCGCATGGCCGGGCTCGACTACGCCGGCGCGCTCGAGGCGGCTTGGGACCTGGTCAAACTGGCCAACCGCTACATCGAGAACGAGGCGCCCTGGAACCTCGCCAAGGACGAGGCGCTGGTACCGCGCCTGGCGGCCGTGCTCTACAACGCGCTCGAGTCGGTGCGCATCGCGGCGCTGTTCTGCGCGCCGGTCATGCCGGTGACTTCGGCCGAGGTCTGGCGCAGACTCGGACTCGGAGATATACACGACACGGACGATCTCGTCACCCGGGCCACGTGGGGCGGTCTGCCGGCCGGTGCGCGAGTGGAAAAGGGAGAACCTCTCTTTCCCCGCATCTACGAGGAGGTGTGAGGCGCTAAGCGGGGCGCCTCGCCGCGATGCCCAAAGGACCGGTCGAGATCCCCAAGCTGGGCGCTCAGAGCCCCGACACACACGCGCACCTCGACATGCTCGACGACCCGGCGGGCGCGCTGGAACGCGCCTGTCTCGCGGGCGTGACCTACATCGTCACGGTGGACGATCCCACCGAGGACCCGCGCGGCACACTGGACTCGGTCGACACGTGGATCGACGAGTGCAGGGCGCGACTCGAGCACTGGGCCGTGCCACACGGCGAGCCTCCGACCATCCGGGTCATCGTCGGCGTCCATCCCCACAACGCCAAGCACTGGTCCGACGAGGTCCGCGCGACCATCGTCGCCGAGACGAAGGATTCGCGTGTGGCCGGCATCGGTGAGATCGGGCTGGACTTCCACTACGACCACTCCCCGCGCGAGGACCAGGTCGCCGCGTTCCGCGCCCAGCTCGAGCTCGCCCACGAGCTGGAGCTGCCGGTAGCCGTGCACTTGCGCGAGGCCCACGACGAGGGCGAGGCGATCCTGCGCGAGATCGGCGTGCCGGCCGCCGGCTGCGTGCTGCACTGCTTCACGGGTGACGCCGCCATGGCCGAGCGCTTCGTGGAGTTCGGGTGCCACATCTCGTTCGCCGGCCCGGTCACGTTCGCGAAGTCCGAGAGCCTGCGGGAGGCGGTGGCGGTGGTCCCGCTCGACCGCCTTCTCGTGGAGACGGACTGTCCCTTCATGGCACCCGAGCCGCTGCGAGGCAGAGTCAACGAACCGTCCTGGGCGGTCTTCACGACCAAGAGGATCGCCGAGGTCAAGGAGTTGCCCACCACACAGGTCGCGCTCGCCGCGCTCGGCAACGCCAAGCGCGTCTTCGGCGGGGAGTGACTTCGAAGGTGGCGCGCTCTCCGCTCGTCGTCGGACTGGCGGGAAGCCCGCGCAGGCACGGGAACAGCGAGCAGCTCCTCGACGCGTTCCTCGAAGGCGCTCGAGGCGCCGGTGCCGAGGTGCGCAAGATCCCGGTCGTCGAACTCGGACTGACCCCTTGCCGCGGCTGCAACGCCTGCTCCTCGACGGGCGAGTGCGTCCTGCGGGACCGGATGAGCGAGATCTACGGGGCGCTCGATGCAGCCGACGCCGTGGTCGTGGGCTCCCCGGTGTTCTTCGCGACGGTACCGGGCGTCCTCAAGGTCGCCTACGACCGCTGTCAGCCCTACTGGGCGCGCACCCACGTTCTGGGGCTGCCGAAGCCGACCCGCCGTCCCGGGGCGCTGCTGCTCGTCCGAGGCGGCGGCGACCCCTACGGCTTCCGCAGCGCGGTGGAACCGACGAAGAGCGTCTTCGCGGTCCTGGGGCTCGACATGGTCGGTCTACTCAAGGTCGCGGGGCCCGATTCGCCCTCCGACATGGGACGCCGTCCCGAGGAGTCGGAGCACGCCCGCGAGCTCGGTGCGGCCCTCGTCGAGGCGGTCCCGGAAGGCGCCTGAGAGCCCCGTTTCCGAGCCCTTCGACCGGCGACCTGCGCGTTTGCGGCCCCCTATGCGTTGGGTTAGGATTCGAAGCCCACGCCTCGAGACGGGCTGGGCGTCCTGCACCCGACGGGAAGGCTTCGATGGGAACACGGCCGGGAGGCCCGGCACGCTTCCTGAAGACCCACCACTTCGTCGCAGTCCTCATCGCAGCCGCGATCGCAGCCTCAGTAGTCACCGGATTCGTTTGGGCCGATAGAGGGGTCACCCTGATCGTCGATGGGGAGACCTCCTACACCAAGACGAGATGCACCGACGTCGCCTCCCTGCTCGCCGAGGCCGGCGTCGTCGTTTCCGCCGCGGACATCGTCTCGCCCGCCCCCGAGGAGCGCACCTACGACGGCGTGACCGTGGTCGTCCGCCACGCGGTGCCGGTCACTGTCGAGATCGGCGGCGAGGCCCGCGAGATGACCGTGCTCGGTGCGACCGTCGCCGACGCGCTCGTCGCTGCCGGAGAGGATCCCTCGCAGCGCATGCACGTGGAGCCCGCGCTCGGCACGGCTCTGTCTCCCGGGATGACCGTCAAGGTCACCAACGTCTTCCGCCGGGTCGTCCAGGAGGAGCGCTCGATCCCGTTCGCGGTGCGCACTGTCAAGGATCCGAACCTGCCCAAGGGTACGCGCAAGGTGAAGCAGGAGGGTGAGGCTGGCCGCTCGCTCCGCGTACTCGAGGTCGTCGTGACCGACGGTGCGGCGGGCACCCCCGTGCTCAAGACCGAGCGTGTCGTGGAGCCGGCCGTGGCTGAGGTGGTCGTCGTCGGCACGGCGAGCCCCAAGCGGGTCGCCGCCGTCCGCGCGCTGGACTCGGCCCGTCCCGCCGCCGTCCAGGCCGCTGCTCCCAAGGCCGGCAGGCGCCTGAGCGTCGGCTCGACCGCGTACACGCCGTGGGACGCGGGCTGTGGCGGACTGCGCGTCATCGAGCGCAAGCTGGCCTTCTACGACGTCCCCGCCGGTTGGGGGATCGTCGCGGTGGACCGGTCGGTGATCCCGCTCGGCACCAGGATGTACGTCCCGGGCTACGGGTACGCCATCGCGGCGGACACCGGTGGCGCCATCCGCGGCAACAAGATCGATGTGTGCTTCTGGCGCGGCAGCGCCCTGGCCGCCTCCCGTACCTGGGGGCGCCGCACCGTGACCGTCACCATCCTCCCGTAGAAGCGGGCACCTCGTGCCCCACTCGCCGCTGGCGACGCCCTCGGCCACTCTCGACGTCCTCGCGCGCCACGGCCTGCGCACCCGCAAGGCCCTCGGCCAGCACTTCCTCGTCGACGACAACGTCGTCGGACGGATCCTCACGCTCGCGGCGTTGCGCGGGGACGAGTGTGTGGTCGAGGTCGGACCGGGGATCGGCACGCTGACGGCGGCGCTGTGCCGAGCGGCGGGCTCCGTGCTCGCCGTCGAGAAGGACGCGGCCCTGCTGCC
This sequence comes from Coriobacteriaceae bacterium, assembly GCA_013824215.1. Lineage (GTDB taxonomy): Bacteria > Actinomycetota > Coriobacteriia > Anaerosomatales > D1FN1-002 > PNNM01. Next base: position 24,460 of record PNNM01000002.1, on the reverse strand, counting down.
GGCGCTGGAAGAGACGATCGCCGCCTGCGGGAACGTGCGCATCGTGCGTGCCGATGCCGCGGGGATGGACGTGCGGGAGCTCGGGGAGCCCGAGGCGCTCGTGGCCAACCTGCCCTACAACGTGGCCGCCACGGTGGTCCTGCGCTTCTTCGAGACGATCCCGTCGCTCGCGAGCGCGACCGTGATGGTGCAGGCCGAGGTGGCCGACCGGATGGCCGCGTCTCCCGGCGGCAGGGACTACGGGGCCTACACCGTCAAGCTCGGCTTGCTCGCGCGCTCGGCCGGGCGCTTCGCGGTGCCACGCACCTGCTTCCTGCCTCCACCGCGCGTGGATTCGGCCGTGCTCCGGCTCGAGAGAGCCCCCCGCGACGAGCCGCCGGAGCTGCTGAGAGCGGCCGCCGCGGCCGCGAACGCGGCGTTCGCCCAGCGGCGCAAGACGCTGCGCAACTCGCTGTCCTCGGCGTTGTCACAGCCGACGTCCATGATCGAGGAGACGCTCCGGTCCTGCGGCATCGACGGTTCGAGGCGGGCCGAGACACTGGATGTCGACGAGTATGTGACGCTCGGTGCCGTGCTGCGCGAAACAGGCGTTCTGCCTTGAGTTTCGGCCGCTTCGCCCCTATACTCATTCGGCAACCTGAGGGAGGATTACTGAATGGACGCAGTCAGGCAGTTGGAGGTCGTCGGCCGCATCCGGGCCGATCTCGAGTCCCTGATGGGGAGCCGCGTCCGTCTGAAGGCCAACATGGGGCGCTCCAAGACCCTCGAGCGGGAGGGTGTGCTCGAGCAGACGCACCCGAGCCTGTTCGTGCTGAAGGTCGAGGAGAAGCGGGATCGCACCGCGCGCGTCTCCTACAGCTACGTCGACGTGCTGACGGGCGCTGTGGAGCTGACGCACCCCGAGAGCGGGGAGAGCGTCTTCCCCTGGTTGAACTAGGCGGGCCGGATCTGTCAACGAGAGCGCGGGGCATGGTCGTGCCCCGCGTTTTCCGTTGAGGGAGGCACGTTGCAGGACACCCCGCCCATCACGCTGAAGGCGCCCGCCAAGCTGAACCTGCACCTCGGCGTAGGTGACGTGCGGGCCGACGGCTACCACGAGGTCACGACGGTGCTCCAAGCCCTCGAGCTGGCCGACGAGGTGGAGCTCGCCCCCGCGGCCGGGCTCTCGCTGCGGTGCGAGCCCGACCTGGGGCTGGCCGCCGAGCGGAACCTGGCGCACCGTGCGGCCGTCGCGCTCGCCGGAGCGCTCGGGCGGAGCGCCGACGTCACGATATCCCTGCGCAAGAGCGTCCCCGCCGGCGCGGGACTCGGCGGCGGCAGTTCCGACGCGGCGGCCGTGCTCCGTGGTCTGGCGCGGCTCTGGGGCCTGCCCCCGAGCGCTCCCGAGCTGCTCGAGGTGGCCCGCTCCCTCGGCGCCGACGTGCCGTTCTTCCTGTACCGCAACGCGGCGCTCATGACCGGGCGCGGCGACGAGCTGGTGCGCGAACTGGACGCCCCGGTCATCCACATGGTGCTGGTATGGCCGAGGCAGCCCGTCCCCACCGCCGAGGCGTACGCCGCCTTCGATTCCGCGCGACCACCACCGGCGCCGGGTCCGGAGCGGCTCGTCGAGGCGCTCGAGGCGGGCGAGTACCGCAAGGTCGCGACGCGTCTGCACAACGACATGACGGCCGCGTCCTCGGCGCTCGTGCCCGCGATCACGGACGCGCTCGCGCTGCTGGCGGGCGCCGACGGCGTGCTCGGCTCCGAGATGTGCGGCTCCGGCTCGGCGGTCTTCGGCGTGTGCGAGACGGGGAGTGCCGCGCAGGAGGCCGCGGGCGCGGCGCGCGATCGCGGCTGGTGGGCGGCGGCGACGCGCACGACCGGCGGGGCGCGGACCGTGGGCGCCGCGGCGCACGATGACAGTGCGCGCGATGCGCCAGGCCGCGGATGAGTGACGTCACGGTCGACGCGGTCGTGCTGGCGGGCGGAGACGGCGCCGTCATCGACCCGACGTGCCGCTTCAAGGGACTGGTCCCGATCGCCGGCAAGCCGATGATCGAGTGGGTCACGGACGCCCTGCGCGCGTCTTCCTCGGTCGCCGAGATAGCGGTGGTCGTTCCCACCGCCGAGGACCTGGGCCTGTGGGCCGACCGCGTGGACAAACTGGTCGTCTCGGACGGCGAGTTCATGGCCAACGTCGAGGCCGGTGTCCGCGCGTTCCGTGAGGACCGGCCGGTGCTGGTGACCACGGGCGACATCCCGATGCTGACTCCCGAGGCTGTGGACGACTTCGTCGCGCGCAGTATCGAGCGCGGTGCCGAGTTCGCCTACCCGCTCGTCCCGAAACGGGCCCTGCTGGAGCAGTATCCCGGCAGCCAGCGGACGTACGTCAGGCTCGCCACCGGCGAGGCCACAGGCGGCAACATGGTCCTGGTCGACCCCAAGATCGTGCCGCGCCTGCACAAGGTCGGCCAACACCTGTTCGACAAGCGCAAGGACGCGGCCGGCATGCTGCGCGTGCTCGGCCTCCGCTTCGTCTTCCGCCTGCTGACCGGGCGGCTGCACCCCGCGGACGTCGAGGCCAAGGTCGGCCAGCTGTTCGACTGCACGGGCGTGGCCGTCTTCACCGAGCATGCCTCCATCGGCGCCGACGTCGACAAGCCCGTGGACGTGGTCGTCGCCGAGCGAGTACTCTACGAGCGTGCCTCTCGATGAAGGAAATCGACGATACATGTCGAAATAGCCATCCGTTACGATGCTGCTTCAGGGCATCCGATCGCTTCGGCGCGGGGCGTCTAGGGTCGAGAGCGGGTGGACGTTCGATGAAGGTCACCAAGGTCACGCTCCGCAAGGTGAACATGCACAAGGTGTGCGCCCTGGCGAGCGTCGTCATCGATGACGCCCTCGTGGTCCACGATCTGAGGGTCGTCAACGGCGAGAAGGGTGTGTTCGTGGCGATGCCCTCCCGCAAGCTGCCCAACGGCGGCTTCCGCGACGTATGTCACCCGATCACCACGGAGGCCCGCGACGCCATCCAGGACGCCGTGATGTCGCAGGTCGCAGCCGAGGGCGGCATCCGCGCATTCGCCGCCGAGGACGAGCCGCCGGCCCCGAGCTGACCCGGCCTGCGGGTGCCACGGCGTCCTTACAGGTGGTTGACCCCCGTTGGCGCCGCTGCCTAGACTTCGGGTACGCTCTTGGGGCGTAGCCAAGCGGTAAGGCAGGGGACTTTGGATCCCCGATCGTAGGTTCGAATCCTACCGCCCCAGCCAGCCGTTTCTCCGGGGCACTTCCCGGTGGCACATCGCGTGACGTCAGTGCAGTGAGGGGCCGCTTCCCATGCGCATCGCCGCTCTCGTCCTGGCCGCCGGTGAGGGGACCCGCATGCGGTCCGACCTGCCGAAGGTCGCCCACGCCGTCCTCGGCGTGCCCATGGTCCGACTCGTCGTCGACGCCGCCCGAGAAGCGGGCTGCGAGCGCGCCGTCGTGGTGACCGGCCACCGCGCCGAGGTGGTCGAGGGGCTGCTGGACGACGCCGAGTTCGTGCGCCAGGACCGCCAGCTCGGCACCGGGCACGCGGTCATGTGCGCCGCCCAGGCGCTCGCGGACTTCGACGGCTCGCTCCTTGTGCTCTCCGGCGACACCCCGCTCGTGCGCCCCGAGACCCTGCGCGTGCTGGTCGAGGCGCGCGGATCCGCGGGCGCGGCGGTGAGCCTGCTCACGGCCGTCATGCCGGACCCGTCGGGCTACGGGCGCATCGTGCGCGACGCGGACGGGGCCGTGGCTCGCATCGTCGAGCAGAAGGACGCGTCCGCGGACGAGGCCGCCATCCGCGAGGTCAACACCGGCACGTACTGCTTCGACGCGCGCGTGCTCTTCGAGCACCTGCACCGCATCGGCAACGAGAACGCCCAGGGCGAGTACTACCTGACCGACATGGTCGAGACGTTCGTCGCCGAAGGGCTGGGGGCGGTGGCCTGCGTGGCCGCCGACGCTGTCGAGACGCTCGGAGTCAACTCGCGGGTCCAACTCGCCGAGGCCACCCGCGCGCTCCAGTCCCGCGTGAACGAGGCGCACATGCTGGCCGGCGTGACGATCGTCGCGCCCGAGCTGGCGTGGATCTCACCGGGCGTCCGTATCGGCCGCGACGTGGTCGTCGCCCCGATGACGTTTCTTGCCGGCGAGACGATCATCGGCGATCGCGCCGTCCTCGGCCCGAACACCCGCATCACCGATTCGCGCGTCGGCGCCGACGCCGTCATCGACTCGTCCGTGCTCGTGGGCGCCGAGGTCGGCCCGGGTGCGACGGTCGGGCCGGTCGCCTACCTGCGCCCCGGCACCGTGCTCGGCGCGGGTGCGAAGGCGGGCGCGAGTGTCGAGATCAAGAACTCCCGCGTCGGCGCCGGCTCCAAGGTCCCGCACCTCTCCTACATCGGGGACGCTGAGATCGGGCGGGACGTGAACGTCGGCGCGGGCACCATCACCTGCAACTACGACGGTCACCAGAAGCACTCGACCGTGATCGGCGACGGGGCGTTCATCGGCTCTGATACCATGCTCGTTGCGCCGGTCCGCATCGGCGAGGGCGCCGTGACGGGCGCCGGCAGCGCGATCGCCAAGGACGTGCCCCCGGGCGCCTTGGGGGTGGAGCGCTCAGAGCAGCGCAATCTCGAAGGCTGGGCGGAGCGGCGTCGCTCCGGGCGGGAAGAGAACGCGAAGGACGAGAAGTGAGGAGTGCGCACGGATGTGCGATTCCAAGCGAATGACGGTGTTCTCCGGGACGAGTAACCCGGAGCTCGCCGAGGGCATCGCCGAGCATCTCGGTGTCGAACTGGGCAACATCAAGATCCGCCAGTTCGCCAACGGCGAGATCTACGTGCGCTACCTCGAATCGGTGCGCGGCGCCGACGTCTTCCTCGTCCAGTCGGTGTGCTCGCCGGTCAACTCGACGCTCATGGAACTGCTCATCATGGTGGACGCGGCCAAGCGCGCGAGCGCGCGCACGATCACCGCGGTCATCGCGCACTACGGCTACGCGAGGCAGGACAAGAAGACGGCCGCTCGCGAGCCGATCACCGCGCGGCTCGTCGCCGACCTGCTCACCGTCGCCGGCGTCGGCCGGGTCATCACGATGGACCTGCACCAGGGCCAGATCCAGGGCTTCTTCGACCTGGCGGTCAACCATCTGACGGCCCTGCCGATCCTGGAGGACCACTTCCGCGGTCTCGGTTTGGAGGACGTGGTGATCGTCTCGCCCGACGTCGGCCGCGTGAAGGTCGCCAAGAAGTTCGCCGACATGATGGGAGCCGGTCTCGCGGTCCTGCACAAGGGGCGCCCCGAGCACAACGTCGCGGAGATCACCCATGTCATCGGCGAGGTCGAGGGCAAGGTCTGCATCATCTCCGACGACATGATAGACACCGCGGGATCGGTCACGGAGGGCGCCAAGGCGCTCATCGCGCAGGGCGCCTCCGAGATCTACGTCTGCGCCACCCACGGCATCTTCTCGCCGCCTGCCTACGAGCGCATACACGACGCTCCGATCAAGGAGGTCGTCGTCACGAACACCGTGCCGGTGCCCGAGGACGAGCGCAACGAGCGCATCCGCGTGCTGTCCGTGGCCCCGCTGTTCGCCCACGCCATCGCCAACGTCTTCAACGACGAGTCCGTCTCCGAGCTGTTCGACCCCGACTTCCAGCTGTAGGTACGCGCCGTACGGTCCATCCGACCGGGCGGCCCCCTGAGAGGAATGACGAGAACATGACCGAGACCTACCAGATGCAGGCCCACCGCCGCGATGTCATCGGCAAGGCCAACCGGCGCCTGGCCGGGCAGAACCTGGTCCCCGCCGTGCTCTACGGCACCGGCCGCGAGGCCATGGCCATCGCGCTCGACCGCCACGACCTGGAGCTGGCGCTCGTGCACTCCGGCGGGCACACCGCCATGTACAAGCTGAAGATCGAGGGTGAGGACCAGCCGGTGGACGCGGTCATCAAGACGCACCAGACGAACCCGGTGAAGGGGACGCTCCTGCACGTGGACTTCCTCGCGGTGCGGGCCGATCAGACCATCCACGCCGCGATCCCGCTCCACATCGTGGGGGACTCGGTGGGCGTCCGCGCGGGCGGCGTGGTCGCCACGAACCTGCGCGAGATCAACGTCGAGGCGCTGCCGATGGATCTGCCCGACCACATCGAGGCGGACATCACCCCGCTCGAGGTCGGGATGAACATCCACGTCTCGGACCTCGTCATCCCAGCGGGTGTGACCGTGCTCGACGAGGCCGAGACCGTGGTGTGCTCCGTCGTCGCGCCGCGCGTCGAGGTCGAGGAAGAGGTCGTGGAAGAGGCCGTTGAGCCCGAAGTCATCGGCGAGAAGCCTGAGGAAGCGGCCGAGGAGTAGACGAAGGACACCGTGTCGTTCCTGGTCGTCGGCCTCGGCAATCCCGGGCCTGAGTACGAGCACACCCGGCATAACGCCGGCTTCGTCGCCGTGGACCTCCTCGCGGAGAACCTCTGCGCGAGCTACTGGAAGGACGAGGCCGGCGCGAAGGTGGCGCACGTGCGCCTCGGCGACGAGGAGCTGCTCCTGGCCGAACCGCAGACGTTCATGAACGTCTCGGGAGCCGCCGTCGCCAAGCTCGTGGAGACCTACGACATCGCCTTCGAGCGCATGGTGGTGGTCCACGACGACATCGATCTGCCCGCCGGCGCCGTGCGGGTCAAGCGCGGAGGCGGCCACGGCGGGCACAACGGCCTGCGTTCGCTGTCCGAGAGGCTCGGCGGCGGTGACTACCTGCGCGTGAGGGTGGGGGTGGGCCGTCCGCCGGGGCGCATGGACCCGGCCGACTTCGTGCTCCAGCCGATGAGGCGTGACGCGCTCGATGAGCTGGACGCCGCATGCACGGTCGCCGCGCAGGCGGTCATGCACGTGCTCGAGTACGGGATCGAGAGCGCGATGCAGGAGTACAACGCGGACTGAAGCCGCGGGCGGCCCGTGCTCAGAGGTACTCGAGCGGGTTGCGGCTCTCGCCGTTCGCGCGCACCTCGAAGTGCAGGTGAGGCCCGGTGGAGAGCCCGGTGGAGCCGACCGCGCCGATCCGCTGCCCCTGGTCCACGGCCTGTCCGACACTCACGCCGATGCTGCTCATATGGGCGTAGACGGTGACGCAGCCCTCGCCGTGGTCGATCATGACGACCTTGCCGTAGCCTCCGCGCCACCCGGCCCAGATGACCTCGCCGGTGCCGGCTGCGACGATCGCCGAACCGCTCGGCGCGCCGATGTCGAGTCCGTGGTGGAAGCGGCGTGTGCGCAGGATCGGGTGGGTCCGCCAGCCGTAGTACGAGGTGATGCGGCTGCTCGCCGGGACCGGCCACGACATCGTGCCCGCGTAGAGCCCCGAGCCGCCGGCGCGGGCGCGCAAGGTCGCTGCGATGGCGGCGGCCTCGCGCTCCTCGGCGAGTGCCTCGGCCATGAGGCGGGCGGCGTTGGCCTTGCTCACCTTCATCAGCGAGACCTTGGCGGCCTGCACCGACTCCTGCTCGTCCATCTTCGAGCGCCGGACCGCGCGCATGTCCTTCAGGCGCCGCTCCTCGCCGGCCGCCTCGGTGCGCTTCTGGTTGACCGCCTGCAGGTCCCGCTCGAGCTGCGCCTCGGCGGACACGAGATCAGCCTTGGTGTCGGCCAGGGCGATGGCGGTGTCCTGGTTCGACTTGATCACGCGCTTGACGAGCGTGGTGCGCGCGACGAGGTCGGAGATGTCATCGGCGCCGAGAAGAAGGTCGAGGTAGAACAGTTCACCCTGCTTGTAGGTGCTGCGGAGACGCGAGGCCAACAGCTCGCTCTGCCGGTCGAACTCGGCGGTGGTGCTGGCGATCTCGCTCTCGGTCCTGGCGACGCGGGTGCGCAGCGCCTCGACCTCGGAGGTGAGCCGATCGGTCCGCTCCTCCGCCGAGGAGATGCCGGGAGCCAGTGCGGCGAGTTCCTCGTCGAGGGCGTCGATGGTCTCGTCGAGGGCCCGGGCCTCGGCGGCAAGGCGGTTCGCCGCGTCACGCTCGGCGGCCGCGCGCCTGCGGGCCTCGTCGGCGGCCCTGCGGTGTTCGGAGACCTCGCCCCAACCGGTGCCGAGGGCGACCGGCGAGGAAGACGCGAACAGCGCCGCGGTGAGCAGCGCTGCTATGAAAGCGCGGCTACGTCTCATTGCTTCGATTCCCCCGGTGAGTCGGCTACGGTTTGGCTGCGTTCACCCCCGGTGGGCGCTCCGATGACGCATTCTACCAGCGCAAGGGGTATAGTTCAAACCTAAGGGGGCATCCCCCGACGCGCCGGAAGGCAGGCGCGCGTACACCGTGCGAAGGGATGGATCGCAGATGGACGAGACACAAGGCACGCCCGCACCGGAGGAGACTCCAGCACCGGAACCGATGCCCGCCGCACCTCCGCCCCCGCCGGCGGCGCCGCAGCCCGCGGCGCCGAACTCGAACGTCGGGCTGGTCGCGCTGCTTTGCTGGATCTTCGCGCCGTGGGGGATCATCGCCCTGTTCCTGGACGACTACAAAGGCGTTCGCCTCGTGCGCAGCGCCGCCATCCAGGGCGCGGCGGTCGCCGTCATCGGCATCCTGCTGTCCAGCTTCACGTTCGGCCTCGCGTCGATCGCCGCGTTCATCTACCAGATCATCCTCGGTCTGAAGGCGTACAAGGGCGAGGACAGCCAGGTCCCGGGTCTCTACGGCCTGGTGCAGAGCATGATCGACCAGTAGACGCTACTTCTTCGGCTGCGCCTGCTCCACGAGGCGCCAGCCGGCATTCGACGGGGCGGGCACGACATGTGTCCGCCCCCTGTCGTCCACGGCGTAGAGCCCGAGCCCGTGCGCGCGGCAGTAGGCTGATGCCTTCTCGGCTCCCATGACGAACAGCGCGGTCGACAGGATGTCCGAGTCCAGCCCGCTCGCCGCGCCGGCCACCGTGAGCGAGCGTAGCCCTTGGGCCGGCCGGCCGGTCCGCGGGTCGATGATGTGGTGGTAGCGGACGCCGTCGCGCTCGAAGTAGCGCTGGTAGTCGCCCGAGGTCGAGACGGTGACCTCCCCGGTGGACTCGACGGTGGCGATCACCTCCCCGGGCTCACGCGGATCCTCGATCCCGATGCGCCACGGCTCGCCGTCGGGTTTCGAGCCGAACGTCAGGGTGGTGCTCCCGGCGGTGATGAGCGCCGCCGAAGCGGCGTCATCGAGGGCGAGACGTGCCTCGGACAGGGCGAGTCCCTTGGCCGCGCCGCCGAGGTCGAGCCCGGGGGGAGGGGGCGGGTACGCGTTCGGCAGCCCCGCGAAGTGAGCGCGGACCACCGGACCATCCGTGTCCGTATGCGTGTGGAAGCCGCGGGCCAGTGAGATCTGCGTCTCGACCTCGGCTTGCGAGGGCACTCGACCCGCACCCTCGAAGTCGTAGAGCCTCAGCACGCCGAGCAGCGCGGGCGAGTACTCCCGCGAGACTCCGAGACCCCTGACCGCGTCGAGCACGGCGACCGTCGCCCCCGGCAGAGGCTGTTCGAGATAGGGCCCCCGGTTGAACGCGGCCACCGCGGATGTTGGGGAGTGCGCGTCGAGCTGGCGTTCCACGCCAGCCATCACTTCGAAGGCAGTCTCGATACCGGCAGCAGGGGACGCGCCTTCGCGCCCGTAGGCGGTGATCGAGACGACAGTCCCGAGCGCGTCCCGGCTCACTGTCACGGGCTCGGGCGCCCGCCCGCAACCGCTCGCGGCGAGCGCGAGGGCGAGCGCGATCGTGGGTGCGACGTATCGGCGCATGGCGCTCTCCAGTCGGCCAGCGGCCTAAGGCGGCGGTCCCTGTCGGGATACTATATGATTCGCTGTCCCTACCCGCCGTCCCCGCGAGGGGGAACCTACGGCCATGTTCCCGATCACGCACAAGCGCGTCCTGTCGGACTCCGTGTTCGAGATGGGTGTCCACGCCCCGAAGGTCGCGCGCAAGGTCCGGGCCGGCCAGTTCCTCATGCTTCGTACGGATTCGAAAGGCGAGCGCATACCGCTCACCTTCTCGGACTGGGACACGACATGCGGCGAGGTGCGCTTCATCGTCATGCGCGTCGGCAAGACGACGCACAAGCTCTCGCATCTCGAGGTGGGTCAGGAGCTGGCCGACCTCGTGGGGCCGCTCGGCAGACCGACGCACGTCGGCGGGCTCGGGCGGGTCGCCGTCATCGGCGGCGGCGTGGGCGCCGCGGTGGCCTACCCGGTGGCGCGCGCGATGTGCGAGGCCGGCGACGAGGTCACGGTCGTCCTCGGCGCCCGCAACAAGGATCTGCTCGTGCTCGAAGACGAGTTCCGTGCTCTGCCGCTGCGCGAACTCGTCGTCGTCACGGACGACGGGTCCGCGGGCGAGAAGGGCCTGGTCACCGCGCCGCTGAAGCGCCTCGCCGAGGCCGACGCGATCGACTGCTCTTTCGCCGTCGGGCCCGCGATCATGATGAAGTTCTGCGCCCAGACCGCGCGTGAGCACGGCGTGCCCTGCACCGTCTCGCTCAACCCGATCATGGTGGACGGGACGGGGATGTGCGGCGCCTGTCGCGTGAGTGTGAGCGGCAAGACGATCTTCGGCTGCGTGGACGGTCCCGACGTCGACGGGTGGGGAGTCGACTGGGAGCAGCTGATGAGCCGCCAGCGCGTCTACGCCGATCTGGAGCGCGAGGCCGACTCGGAGTACTCGAAGGGCTGCTCGTGCACGCTGTAGACGACACCCCCGAGCGGCCCAAGCCGTCGAAGGCACCCCGCACACCGATGCCGGAGCGGGACGCTGCCGAGCGGGCGTGCGTCTTCGACGAGGTGGCGCTCGGCTATACGGAGGAGCAGGCGCTCGCGGAGGCCGCACGCTGCATCCAGTGCAAGAACCCGACGTGCATCGAGGGCTGTCCGGTGCGCATCGACATCAAGCGCTTCATCGCGCACATCCAGTTGCGGGAGTGGGCCGAGGGCGTAGCGGCGCTCAAGGAGCGCAACGCCCTGCCGGCCGTCTGCGGGCGCGTCTGTCCGCAGGAGGACCAGTGCGAGAAGACGTGCGTGCTCGCGCGCAAGGGCGAGCCGGTCGCCATCGGGCGACTCGAGCGCTACCTCGGCGACTACGATCTGGCCTGCGACCTCGAGCACCGCTGCAAGCCGGTCGTGGGCGAGCCGACCGGCCGTCGCGTGGCTGTTGTGGGTTCCGGGCCCGCGGGCCTTGCGTGCGCCGGTGAGCTTCGGCGTCTCGGCCACGCGGTCACCGTGTTCGAGTCGCTGCACGCGCCCGGCGGCGTGCTCACCTACGGCATCCCGGAGTTCCGTCTGCCCAAGCAGATCGTCACCGCCGAGGTCGGCGTGCTCGAGGAGATGGGCGTGGAGCTCGTCTGCGACGCGGTGGTGGGCGCGACCTACACCATCGACGAGCTGATGGGCGAGGAGGGCTACGACGCCGTCTTCATCGGGGTGGGCGCGGGGTTGCCGGTGTTCCTCGGCATCCCGGGGGAGAACCTGAACGGGGTGTACTCCGCCAACGAGTTCCTCACGCGCGCCAACCTCATGCGCGCCTACGAGTTCCCCATGTACGACACGCCCATCTGGCGCGGTCGCAAGGTGGCCGTCGTCGGCGGCGGCAACGTCGCGATGGACGCGGCCCGCACCGCGCTGCGGCTCGGTGCCGAGGAGGTGTTCCTCGCCTACCGGCGCACGGAAGAGGAGATGCCGGCGCGGCGCGAGGAGGTCCACCACGCCCGCGAGGAGGGCGTGCGGTTCGAGATGCTGTGCGCGCCGACCGAGATACGGGGGAGCGACGGCTGGGTGACGGGGCTGGTCGCCACGCGCATGGAGCTCGGCGAGCCGGACGCGAGCGGGCGCCGGGCGCCGGTGTGCGTGCTCGGCAGCGAGTTCGGGATCGAGTGCGACACCGTCATCAGCGCCGTGGGGACTCGGGCCAACCCGCTGCTGACCTCGACCGCGCCGGATCTCGAGCTGAACGGCCGAGGCTACGTGATCACCGGGGATGACGGGTCGACGTCGATGCCTGGCGTGTTCGCCGGCGGCGACATCGTGACCGGTTCGGCGACGGTCATCCTCGCGATGGGCGCCGGGAAGACGGCGGCCCTGGCGATGGACGACTGGTTGCGCTCGCGGGACGGAGTGATAGCTCGGCCCGACGTGCGGTAACATGCAGGGCATGAACGCCGCGCCGTCGGGGGGACGGGCGGACGAGCGGATGGGACGCCCGTGACCGACGAGCATGGAAGCGCTGAGCGCGAGAGCGCGAACGTCCTGATCGTGGACGACGATCCCGCCGTGGTGGACATGGTCCGCCTCGGCTTGGAGACAGACGGGATGCGCGTGTTCGGCGCGGGTGATGGCGCCGAGGCGCTCCAGGTGCTGGCCCGCGAGAAGGTCGACGTCGTGGTCCTCGACATCATGATGCCGCGCGTCGACGGCTGGATGACGCTCATGGAGATCCGCAACGATCCGGCCACCGAGCACATCCCGGTCATCATGCTCACCGCCAAGACCCAGGACCTCGCCAAGATCCTAGCGTTCAAGCAGGGCGTGCAGCAGTACGTGGTCAAGCCGTTCAGCGTGCTCGAGCTCTCCGCCCGCGTGCAGAGCCTCGTTCGCGCGAGCCGCAGAGGCACCGCGGGGCCGGGCGCGGGTGCGGACTCGGAGTTCCGGAAGCTCGCGGTGCGCAAGGGTGGCAGGACGGTCCTGCTCGCGATCGACGAGGTCGTCTACGTCTCGGCACGCAACAAGTCCACGTACGTGCACACCTACGAGAACCAGTACCTGGTCGATCTGTCGCTGGCCGACTTGGAGCACAAGCTGGCGCGCGAGCCTTTCGCCCGCGTGCACCGCAGCTACATGGTGAACCTGAACAAGGTCAAGGAGATCCTGCGCCTCGACGGCGGCTACGTCGTGGTCTCGGCCGACCGGGACGAGACCCACATCCCGGTGGCCCGGAGGCAGCTCAAGTCGTTCCGCGAGGCGGTCGGCATCTGAGTGGCGGTACCCATCACGCCGGTGAAGTCGGGTGACGTCGTCAAGCTCAAGAAGCCGCACCCGTGCGGGACCAACGAGTGGGAGGTCACGCGGATCGGGATGGACATCGGCCTGCGCTGTGTCGGGTGCGGGCGCAAAGTGATGCTCGTGCGCTCCGAGTTCGACCGCAGGTTCCGCGGCCACCTGCGTCACGCCGGCGACGTCCCGCCCGAGGGCGGCAGCGCCTAGGAGCCGCCGAGCAGGTCGATCCTACCGGGCACCTCGAGGCGGTTCAGTTGGACGTGCACGTGGTCGCCCGCGTCGGGCGTGTACTGCCCGAGCTGTGGCTGGACCTTCCTGGCCAGGTCGCGGACGCGTGCGATCGGGGTCACCCCGCCCACCACGGTGTCGCTCGCCTGCACGGTCACGTCCGTCACGTGGATGAGCACGCAGTCCACCTCGGGCCATGCTTGCGGCTGGATGTGCACCTCGTAGTCGTGGAACTCGCCGTAGAGCTTGTACGGTCTGACCAGCAGCACCGTGCCGCTGACCGGTGCGAAGACCGTGGTTCCCGGTTTGGCGCCGACGTCGGCCGCACTGTCGGGCGCGCCGTGGCGGCTGCTGCGCCACAGCCTCAGGACCTGGCCGGAGAGGATCGCCGGCACTCCCTGCTCGGCGGCCGAGACCTCGGCGGCGTCCGTGCCGTTGCCGCTCCCGGTGGTGTAGGTGTAGCTGGCCCGCTTCCTGAGTTCGGCGGCCTTGGACATGCTCGCGTCGGGCAGGAGCGAGGCGAGGTGCAACGCGTTGTCCCGAGCGGCCTGGTGGAACGCGATCACGGTGACGGCCTTGCAGGGAACCGGCAGGTGCACCTGCATGCTGCGGTACCGCGCGAAGATGGGGGTCGGCTCCTCGAGCGGCTCGGCGGTGACCGCGGGCGGGCGCGTTCCCGCCGCCGTCTCCGTGCTCGCCGCCTCGGCGGAGTCCCTCAGAGGGACCGCGCGCCACACGAGGAGCCCCGCACCGAGCAGCAGGAGGCAGACGCCGGTCGCGAGCGCCGGGACCCACGCGGGCCTGCGGCGTCGCCTGGACCGTCGGACCGTGACGCCGTCCGCTTCGGGTGGGGTGGGCACGCCGCTCAGGTCGATGCTCGCCCGATCGATGTCACCCGCGCGCCAGCGCCTCGTCATGTCGTTCCTGAAGCCATCGCCATCGTCCGCTCGCGGGGCAAAGTCGACCGTCCGCCGTTCGTGGTGGCAGGGTATCACGCTCGCGCGTCGTAGCCCCGAACGGAGTGGATGACGTGCCTGAAGCGCCGGTGACCGCGCGTCGGGTAGTGCTAGAATCCTACCTCGCACCGCAACGTCGGGGGTCAGGGGCACATGGACAAACTCGAATCCATCCTCCGTGCCGAAGAGGATGCGCGGCAGGCACTCGGCGACGCGCAGTCGCGGGCCGCGGGGATCCTCGCGCAGGCGACTGCGGAAGCGGACCTCGTGCGCCGTGAGGCGCAGCGCCAGGCCGCAGAGGAGGCGGCTCGCCTGCGCGAGGACGCCCTCGCGGATGCGCGCGCGGATGCGGCGCGGATCGGCGAGAAGGACGCGACCGCCGTGGACGAGCTGCGGGCCGCAGGCGAGAAGGCGCTCCCGGAAGCGATCGCGGCCGCCGTGCGCGAACTGGTGGGCTGAAGCCCGTGGCAGTCGCGCGCATGCTCAAGGTCGCCGTGCTGAGCTACCGGCCCGTCATGGACGACGTCGTGACGGCTCTGCAGCGTCACGGCGTACTGGAGGTCGCGGCACAGGACTTCTCGCTGCCTCCCGAGGAGATGCCCCATGACGACGAGCGGCTGCGGCGCCTCGACGAATGGTCGGCCGACGCTCACTTCGTTCGAGGGTTCCTGTCCCGATACCATACGCCGACGCAGCCGTTCGCCGCTTTCGTGAGCGAGAAGGTGCACCTGACCCGGGACGAGTTCCTGGAGCTCGAACCGGGCGCGCGCTTCATGAGGCTGTACAGGGAGTGCGTGTCGATATCGGACCGCCTCGCCTCGGGTGAGCGCGAGTGCGTGCGTCTGCGCGCCCTCATCGTCGAGCTCGATCCGTGGAAGGAGAGCCACCTGCAGATCTCGCGGCTGCACGCGACCAAGAACGTGGCGCTCTTCGCCGGTACGGTCCCGGCCTCCCGGGGCGCCGCGATCCGGCAGGCGTTGCGCGAGGCCGCCCCGGAAACCTCGGTCGAGGAGTTCGGCGCGGTCGGTCCGCGGCAGGCTTGGGTGGTGATGGCGCACCGCTCGGTGCTCGAGGCGGTGCGCTCGCTCCTGGCCTCCACCGACTTCGCGGAGTACGACTTCCACGGCCTGCAGGACTACCCGGCCGAGGAGATGGCCCGCGCCCGGACGAGGATCGCCGATCTTCAGGCGGCGCACGACCATCTGGAGGAGCGCGCTCGCGAGCTGGCGGTGGAGGACTACCGCTACGTCGTGGCGCTCGTCGAGTCGGTCGACTCCGCCCGGGACGCACTCCTCGTCAGGGAGCACTTCGGCGCGACGGAGCGCGCGTTCGGGATCACCGGGTGGATCCGTGCCTCGGCGGCCGATGGGCTCGCGTCCGCGCTCGAGCCCTGGGCCGACGCCGTGGATATCACCCTGGAAGAGCCGGGGGAGGACGACGTCCCGCCGGTGGAGCTCGACAACCCGCGGTGGCTGCGGCCGTTCGAGACGCTCACCGACCTGTACGGTCGTCCGCGCCACGACGAGGTGGATCCCACGCCGCTGCTCGCGCCGTTCTTCCTCGTGTTCTTCGCGATCTGTATCAGCGATGTCGGGTATGGCGCGCTGCTGATCCTCGGCGCGTACCTCATCAAGACCAGACTGGACGTGGCGCCGGGCGTCAAGCGATTCATGGATCTGGTGATGTACGGTGGCGCCGCGGCCATCGTGTCGGGCGCTCTGCAGGGCTCTTATCTAGCGCTGCCGGCCGAGAGCCTGCCGCCGTTCCTTCTCTCGATGCGCGTCATCGACCCGATGAAGGATCTCACCGTGTTCCTGCTGTTCACCATCGTGCTCGGTGTGACGCAGGTGTTCTTCGGCGTGTTCATCGCCGCGTGGGAGCTGTTCCGGCGTGGGGACGCAGCCTCCGCGGTCTACGAGCAGCTGTCCACCTTCTTCCTCTTCGGTATGCTGGCGGTGGCCTTCGTCGTTCCAGGTGCAGCACAGTGGGCAGTGGTCATCGGCATCGGAGTCGCGATCCTGATGCAGGGACGAGTGCTCCAGGCCGCCTGGGGCGATGCGGAGCGCCCAGCTTGGGACAGGGGGTCGGGCGTCGTTTGGTTCGCGCTCACCGTCGGGTGGCTCGGAGCGCTCGCCTTCGGCGGGCCGAGCGCGGCGACGTACCTGTGGCTCGCGGCCACCGCGGGGGGACTGGCTATCTCACCGGTGGTCAGACGCTCGGTCGTGGCCGTGCTCGGCGGGGCCTTCTCCGTGTACGGCATGTCGTCGTTCATCGGCGACATCCTCTCCTACAGCAGGCTCGCGGCTCTCGGACTCTCGGGCACGCTGGTGGGTTTCGCCTTCAACCTGCTCGCGGGCATGGTCTGGGGAGGTGCCGCGTCGCTGTGGGCGAAAGGCGGTGCGTTCATCGCGCTCGCTGTGCTGGTAGCGCTCCTGGCCGCGATCGTGTTCGCGGTAGGGCACGCGTTCAACGTGGTCATCAATCTCCTCGGTGCGTTCGTGCACCCGGCTCGACTGCAGTTCGTCGAGTTCTTCAGCAAGTTCTACGAGGGGGGCGGGAGAGCGTTCTCGCCTTTCCGACTGCGCACGAAACAGTTGGTCCTACACGCCGGCGGAGCCGGCCGGGAAGGAGGAACCGCATCGTGAAAGAGACTTTGTTGGGCATGACCGGTACCGATTGGGCGCTGCTCGGCGGGGCGATGGCCGCGATCCTTGGCGGCATCGGCTCGTCGATCGGCATCACCGCGGCTGCGGGCACGGTGTCAGGTATCGTGTCCGAGGACAGCGAGAAGTTCGGCAAGCTGCTGCCGATCACCGCCATGCCGGGCACGCAGGGCTTCTACGGCTTCATCGCAGGCATCCTGGTGCTGATCCTGTTCGGGGTGCTCGGCGGGAAGATGGATCTGCCGCTCGCCGCGGGGTTCAAGGTGTTCATCGCCTGCCAGCCCGTCGGCTGGGTGTGCATGGTCAGCGGCATCTACCAG
Organism: Coriobacteriaceae bacterium; assembly: GCA_013824215.1. Lineage (GTDB taxonomy): Bacteria > Actinomycetota > Coriobacteriia > Anaerosomatales > D1FN1-002 > PNNM01. The sequence continues at coordinate 7,268 of PNNM01000002.1, read as the reverse complement.
GGCATAACGGGAGCGTCGGCCGCCGGGATCGTGGCGAAGCGCAGCGAGGACGCGGGCAAGGCGCTCATCTTCCCGGCGCTGGTGGAGACGTACGCGGTGCTGTCGCTCATCATCACCGTGCTCATGATGATCTCCCTGCAGTCCGCGTACATGAAGTAGGCGTCCGTGGCGATCGCAGACATCCTGGGGCGCATTGGAACGGACGCTGAGGGCGAGGCGGCGACCATCATGGCCGACGCCGAGCGCGAGACCCAGCGCGTCGTGGCCGAGGCTCGCGCCGAGGCGGATCGTGATGCCGTGCTTGTGGTCGAGCGCGCGGCGGTGCGTGCCGCGGCGGACGCCGACACCATGCGGGCGACCGCGCGGCTGCGTGCCCGGGACCGGCTGCTCGCCGTGCGCCGGGAGTTCGTGGATCGTGCGCTGACAGAGGTCGAGACCGCCATGGTGGCGCTGCCGGACGAGCGGTACGCGGCGCTGCTGGCCGCCGCCGCAGTTCGCGCGGCTCGGGGTGGCGAGACGGTGCGCGTCGCGGCCGCGGACGCCGCGCGGGCCTCGGCGATCCGCGGGGCGGTCGAGAGGGCCGCGCCGGACCTGGTCCTCGAGTGGAGCGGGGAGCCCGCTGACGTCGACCGCGGGGTCGTGCTGGCGGGCGACAGGGTCCGGGCAGAGGTCTCTGCCGCCTCCCTGGTCGAGGAGCGACGGGAGGACCTCGCGCTCATCGTGGCGCAGGTCCTGTTCGGCGAGGCGTCGGAGGAGTAGCGTGCGTGCGAGCGCCCTCATATCGCCGCGACAGACCATCCGATACGGCTTCGCCGTCGGCAAGGTGCGCGTGCTCGAGACGCGAGCGTTCGGGCGCGCGACGTACGAGCGCCTTCTGGACGCGCCGACGTTCGCCGAGCAGAAGCGGATACTCTCCGAGTCCCCGTACGGACGCTACATCGAGGGCACGGAGACCCCTGAGGATGTCGAGCGCGGTCTCGGCGAGGCGCTCGACGCCTTCTACGGCTTCCTGGACGAGTCCGAGCTGCCCAAGCCTGTCGTCCGCTTCTTCCGCGTGCGCTACGACTTCGCGAACCTCAAGGCGGCGCTCAAGGCCCGCGTGGTGGGCGTGCCCGTGACGAGCATGCTCGTAGGCCTCGGCACTCTCCCCGCCGAGGAGTTCCTCGGCCATCCGACCGACCTGCCGGAGCCGTTCGGCTCGCTGGCGGCCGGCGTCGAGTTCTCCGAGCGCGACGAAGGCGGCGTCGAGGGTCTCGCGGGGATCGACATGACCGTCGATCGCGCGATGTTCGCCGAGCTCAAGAAGTGCGCCCGCACGTCGCGCAGCGAGTTCCTCGAAGGGCTGGCGCGGCTGTACGTGGATGTGGCCAACGCCAAGACACTCGTGCGGATGCGGCTCAAGGGAGCGTCCGTGACCGAGCTCCCGGACGTGCTCGTGGACGGCGGCTCGCTGACCGCGAAGGACGTGGCCGAGCTCTACTACGGCTCGGCGGCCGATCTCGCGGCGCGCTTGGGGTCGCTGACGCAGCTGAGAGGCATCAACGTCGCCGAGATGGCCGATCCCTCCCGGCTCGACGTGGTCGCGGACAACGTGGTGGTGGCCTATCTGCGGACGGCGCGCGCGGTGCCGGTCGGCCCGGAGCCGGTCATCGCGTATGTGCTGGCGCGCGAGGCCGAGGTCATGGCCGTGCGTGTCCTGCTCATCGGGAAGCTGTCGGGTCTGGACGCCGGCGTGCTGCGCGCGCGCCTGCGGGATCTGTACGAGTAGGGGGGCGGCATGGGCAAGGTCGCCATGGTCGGGGACACCACAAGCGTGGCGGGATTCCGTCCGCTCGGATTCGCCGTGTTCGGCGTGGAGCGCCCGGAGCAGGCGCGCGAGCTCTGGCCCGAGCTGGTCTCGGGCACTTTCGACGTCGTGTTCGTCACCGAGCCGGTGTACGAGGCCGTCGCCGACCTCGCTTCCGAGGTCGCCGACCGCCCGGTCCCGGCCGTGACCGTCGTGCCCGGCGTGGGCAGCTCGGGAGGCGTGGGCGAGGCGAAGCTCGCACGGGCCATCGAGCGCGCGCTGGGCACCAAGGTGCTGTAGCAGAGAAGGGGACGCGAGGGCATGGAGCAGGGCAGGATAGTCAAGGTCGCGGGCCCGCTGGTCGTGGCCGAGGGGCTGACCACCTCGCGGATGTACGACCTCGTCAAGGTCGGTTCCGAGGGTTTGATGGGCGAGATCATCGAGATGCGCGGCGACCGCGCGTCCATCCAGGTGTACGAGGAGACCGAGGGACTGGGGCCAGGTGACCCGGTCGAGCCGACCGGTGCGCCACTCTCGATCGAGCTCGGCCCCGGGATGCTCGGCGCTGTGTACGACGGCGTGCAGCGCCCGCTCGACATACTGAGAGGTCAGACAGGCGACTTCCTCACGCGAGGCGTGACGGCGCCCGGTCTCGACCGCGCCAGGAAGTGGGAGTTCGTCGCCACCGCGGCCAAGGGCGACCGCGTCACCGGCGGCGGCATCCTGGGGACTGTGCAGGAGAACGAGGTCATCGAGCACCGCGTCATGGTGCCGCCCGGCATGAGCGGCGAGATCGTCGCGATCGCCAGCGGCTCATACACGGTGACCGAGCCGTTCGGGCGTCTGAAGGCCGACGACGGCACGGAGCACGACCTCGTCATGCTCCAGCGCTGGCCCGTCCGCGTCCCTCGCCCGTACGCGCGCAAGGTCTCGGCCACCGAGCCGCTCGTCACCGGCACGCGCGTCATCGACACCTTCTTCCCGCTGGTCAAGGGCGGCTCGGCGTGCATCCCCGGCCCGTTCGGGGCGGGCAAGACCGTCACCCAGCACCAGGTCGCCAAGTGGTCGAACGCGCAGGTCGTCGTCTTCATCGGCTGCGGCGAGCGCGGCAACGAGATGACCGACGTGCTGATGGAGTTCCCCGAGCTCGTGGATCCGTACTCGGGCCAGCCGCTCATGAAGCGCACCGTGCTCGTGGCCAACACGTCGAACATGCCGGTCGCGGCGCGCGAGGCGTCCGTCTACACGGGCATCAGCATGGCCGAGTACTTCCGCGACATGGGCTACGAGGTCGTGCTCCAGGCCGACTCGACGTCGCGCTGGGCTGAGGCGATGCGCGAGATCTCCGGACGCCTCGAGGAGATGCCGGGCGAGGAAGGGTTCCCGGCGTACCTCGGCACCAAGATCGCGGCGTTCTACGAGAGGTCGGGGAAGGTGGAGTGTCTCGGAGGCGCCGGAGGGGTCGGCGCCTCGAAGGGTGACACACGAGGCGCCGACCCCTCCGGCGCCTCCTCGTCGGAATCCCCTGCCAGCCCCGCCGCCGGCCTCCGCGTCGGCTCCGTGTCGGTCATCGGGTCGGTGTCGCCTCCGGGTGGCGACCTGTCCGAGCCGGTCGTCCAGAACACGCTGCGCGTCGTGAAGGTCTTCTGGGCGCTTCAGGACCGCCTGGCGTACGAGCGGCATTTCCCCGCCATCGACTGGCTGACCAGCTACTCGCTGTACCTCGACAAAGTCGCGCCCTACTGGGCCGAGAACGTCTCGGTGGAGTTCCGCGAGCGGCGCGACCGGTGCATGGCGATGCTCCAGCGCGAGAACGAGCTCGCCGAGATCGTCCGTCTGGTCGGACTCGAGGCGCTCTCGGCCGAAGAGCAGATCCTCATGGAGACCGCCAAGTCCATCCGCGAGGACTTCCTGCAGCAGAACGCGTTCCGCGACGACGACCAGTTCACGTCGCTGGTCAAGCAGGACAAGCTGCTCGCGACGATCCTGCTCTTCCACGGGCGCGCGGTGGCGGCGCACGGGGCCGGCGCGAAACTGGAAGAGATCCTCGCCGCGCCGGTGCGCGAGCGGATCGCGCGCGCAAAGTACCTCACCGAGGACAAGCTCGCCGAGTTCGACGACATCGCGGCCCAGATCGAGACCCAGCTCGTCGGCCAGCGTGCCGCGTCCGCGGAGGGGGTGGGCGTCCGATGACACGCGAGTACACGACCACGCGCGACATCGTCGGCCCGCTGCTGCTCGTCGAGGGCGTGACGGGTGTGACCTACGCGGAGCTCGTGGAGTTGGAGTACCCGGACGGCACCCGCTCGCTGGGCAACGTGCTCGAGGTGGACGGCGACGTCGCGCTCGTGCAGGCGTTCCAGGGCACGCGCGGCTCGAACCCGTCCGAGACCAAGGTCCGCTTCCTCGGCCGCTCGCTGGAGTTGGGGGTCAGTCGCGACATGCTCGGTCGCGTCTTCGACGGCCTCGGCCGGCCGCGCGACGGAGGGCCGGAGATCATCCCCGACGAGCGGGTCTCGATCTACGGCTCGCCGATCAACCCGACGGCGCGCGACTTCCCCGACGACTTCATCCAGACCGGGGTCAGCTCGATCGACGGCCTCAACCCGCTCGTCCGCGGTCAGAAGCTGCCGATCTTCTCCGGCTCGGGCCTGCCGCACAACCAGCTCGCCGCGCAGATCGCCCGCCAGGCGGCGGTGCTCCAGCGCTCCGAGGACCCCGGCAAGGTCGGCGGGAAGCTGGAGGGTGAGTTCGCTGTCGTGTTCGCGGCGATGGGGATCACGTTCGAGGACGCGGACTTCTTCATGACCGAGTTCCGCTCCACGGCCGCCATCGAGCGCGCCGTGCTGTTCCTCAACCTTGCCGACGACCCGGCCGTCGAGCGTATCGCCACTCCGCGCATGGCGCTCACGACCGCCGAGTACCTTGCGTACGAGTGCGACATGCACGTGCTCGTCATCCTCACCGACATGACGTACTACTGCGAGGCGCTGCGCGAGGTCTCCGCCGCGCGCAAGGAGGTGCCGGGCCGGCGTGGCTTCCCGGGCTACCTGTACACCGACCTCGCGACGCTGTACGAGCGCGCCGGGCGCGTGAAGGGCCGCAAGGGCTCGATCACGCAGGTGCCGATCTTGAGCATGCCCGACGACGACAAGACGCATCCCATCCCCGACCTCACTGGCTACATCACCGAGGGCCAGATCATCCTCGACCGGGCGCTGCATCGCTCGGGCGTCTACCCTCCGGTCGCCGTCCTGCCGTCGCTGTCGCGCCTCAAGCAGAAGGGCATCGGCCCGGGCAAGACGCGCGAGGACCACGCCGACCTGTCCAACCAGCTCTTCGGCGCCTATGCCCGCGGTCTCCAGGCCAAGGAGCTCGCCGTCATCCTCGGCGAGGCGGCCCTGTCCGACACCGACCGCGCCTTCGTCGCCTTCGCCGACGCCTTCGAGCAGCGGTTCATTCGCCAGGGAGCCGACGAGGAGCGCAGCGTGGAGGAGACCCTGCGGGTCGGCTGGGAGCTTGTGGCGCTGCTCCCGCGTGCCGAACTCAAGCGCATCAAGGACGAGTTCGTGGAGAAGTACATGCCTGCCGGGGAAGCGGTCCGCGTGTGACGGCGGCGCCCTACATCGCGCTCGCGGTCCTGGTCGCGCTGCTTCTTGCGGGCCAGGTCTGGATCGCGCGTTCCACCGCGCGGCTCGCTGGCGGCCGGTCGATCGCCCCGTACATCAAGGCGTTCAACGTCGCCCTGCTGGCCGTGGCGATCGGCATCGCCGTCTACGCGATGGTGAGGAGGTAGACGGTGCCCTCACTGCGCGTGAACCCAAACCGCATGGAGCTGCTCAAGCTCCGCCGCCGCGCCGACGTCGCCCGTCGGGGACACAAGCTGCTCAAGGACAAGCTGGAGCAACTGCTCAAGGAGTTCATGTCGCGCATCGCCGAGAACCGCCGGCTCCGTGCTGAGGTCGAGCGCGACCTGTTCGAGGCGTACGGCCTGCTCGCGGTCGCCCGAGCCGAGGCCGGTGCGGCCACGATCACCCAGGCGCTGCTGGCGGGCGAGCCGACAGGCATCGTGACCGCGGGCCAGCGCAACGTCATGAGTGTGCGTGTCCCGGTCCTGCAGCTCTCCGAGCTGCCCACGCCCGGCGGGTACTCGTATGCCACGACGCCAGCGGTCCTCGACGAGGCGCTCGCCCGGCTCGCCAGTGTGGTCCCGCGCATGATCGAGCTCGCCGAGCGTGAGAAGGCCATCGAGCTGCTCGCCGCCGAGATCGAGACCACCCGCAGGCGCGTCAACGCGCTCGAGTACGTGCTGATCCCGCAGCTCGTCTCCACGGTCCGCGACATCCGCATGAAGCTGGACGAGGCGGAACGCTCCGACCTCACGCGCCTCATGAAGGTCAAGGCGATGATCGAGGAGCAGCAGCGTGAGGCGTAGGGAGGACCGGAGCCCCCTTTTTGTCTAAAGCCCGCCGCCGCGACGCCGATACAGACTAATGTCAGGTAGAAGAACCTGACACTCCCGGCTCCCACACGGTGGCGCCCCTCCACATGGGGGCCGGGACTGTCTAGGGCCCCGGTGTTCGAAGGACCGGGGCCTTAGCCTTGGCCGAAGGCAGCTTGCGGTACCATCTGGTGCCGAGGGGGACGATGGAGCAGAGAGCTGCCGAGATCACCGGTGTCCCGTTCGGCGGGCCGCTGGATGCGGTCGTGATCGGCGCGTCGGCCGGGGGGCCTGCAGCTGTCGAGCGGATCCTGCGCGCGTTGCCGCGCGCGTTCCCCGTCCCACTCTGCATCTGCATCCACATGCCGCTCGGCTTCACCGGGACCTTTGCCGCGCACCTGGACTCGTTCTGCGACGTGTGCGTGAAGGAGGCTCGGAACGGCGAGACGCTCGCCGCGGGCACGGTCTACGTCGCCCCCATCGGCCGGCATCTGCGGCTCGCGCGGTCCAACGGGTCTGTGACAGCGCGCCTCGACCCGGACTTCGCCGACTCGCTCCACGTCCCGTCGATCGACATGCTCTTCTCCTCGGCGGCGCAGACCTACGGGAGCCGCCTGCTCGCGGTGCTCCTGACCGGGATGGGCGCCGACGGCGCGCTCGGGATGCTCGCGGCACGGGCGGGGGCCGTACACGATCGCGGAGTCTGCCGAGACCGCGTTCCAGTACTCGATGCCGGGCTCGGCCGTCGAGCTGGGCGCGGTGGCCGAGAACTGCCGGATCGACGACGTCGCGCACGTCATGCGCGAGCGGGTGGCCGGGCGGTACTGATCCGGCGCGGAGGCCCACGTCCCCAGACGCTCAGCCCGTCTGACTGGTGAACGCGAACGAACTCAGCAGCAACGCCGGGACGAACGGCGCCATCCCACGTTCGCCCGCATGAGCGCGTTCGCGACCGATGCCCTCGACTCCCGCCAGCGCCTCGATGGCCGGCTGCGTGAAGCGCAGGTTCTTCAGGGGCCGGGTGAGCCGGCCGTCCTCGAT
>PNNM01000001.1 GCA_013824215.1 Coriobacteriaceae bacterium | reverse complement strand
CCTGCAGTTCGGGTCGCTCGGCGCGTTCTACTGGGCTCCCGGCTCCGAGGGGATCCTCACCGCCCCGGCCGTCCAGCTCGCCGGCCAGGCGATAGCGGGCACCAAGGGCTTCTTCGTCGGGTCGCTCGGCGACGGCACGTACGACCCCGGCGTCTTCGCGTTCTTCCTGTTCCAACTCGTGTTCATGGACACCGCGGCCACGATCGTGACCGGCGCCATGGCCGAGCGCTGGAAGTTCTCGTCGTTCGTGCCGTTCGGCGTGTTCATGGGGGCGATCGCCTACCCGATCTACGGCATGTGGATCTGGGGCGGCGGCTGGCTCGCCACGCTCGGCGCGAACTTCGGGCTCGGCAACGGTGCGGTGGACTTCGCCGGCTCGTCGGTGGTCCACGCCGTCGGTGGGTTCGCCGCGCTGGCCGGCGCCATCGTGCTCGGTCCACGCATCGGCAAGTTCAAGGCCGACGGCACGCCCGTGGCCCTGCCCGGCCACAACATCCCGATGGCCATCCTCGGCACGATCATCCTGGTGTTCGGGTGGTTCGGTTTCAACGGCATGAGCACGCTGGCCGCCACCGACCTGCGCTTTGCGATCATCATCGCCAACACCATGCTCGCGGGCGCCGCGGGATGTGTCACCGCGATGCTGCTCGTCTGGCGGCTGTGGGGCAAGCCCGACCCGTCGATGGCCGTCAACGGCATGCTCGCCGGCCTCGTGGCGATCACCGCGCCGTGCGCGTTCGTCCCCCCGTGGGCCGCGGTCGTCATCGGCGCCATCGCCGGCGTCATCGTCGTGGGCTCGGTCGTCTTCCTCGAACGCAGGCTCAAAGTCGACGACCCCGTGGGTGCGGTCTCGGTCCACGGCGTCAACGGCGCGTGGGGCATGATCGCCCTCGGCCTCTTCGCCGACGGGACGTACGGCGCCGGCTGGAACGGTGTGGAGGGCGCGGTCACCGGCCTCTTCTACGGTAACGCGAGCCAGCTCGCCGCGCAGTTCGTCGCGGTGGGCGTCGTCTTCGCCTGGGCGTTCGGCACGCACTACGTCTTCTTCACGGTCCAGAAGGCGCTCATGGGGCTACGCTCGTCCGCCGAGGACGAGCTCGCGGGCCTCGATCCCGCCGAGATTGGCGTGCTCGCCTATCCGGACTTCGTGGGCTCCGGCCCTCTGGGCGAGGGCTCGCTGGACGAACTCCCCGTCGGCCCCGCGCACGCGGGCCGGCTGGCCGCGAAGGAGGTATAGGCGATGAAACGAGTGACGGCCATCATCCGTCCCGAGAAGCTCGGCGACGTCAAAGCGGCGCTCACCTCGATGGGACACGCGGGACTCACGGTCTCCGAGGTCAAGGGACACGGCATCCAGAAGGGCGTGACCCAGCAGTGGCGCGGGCAGGAGTACACGATCGACCTGCTGCCCAAGATCGAGATCACCGCGGTGGTCAACGACGCGGACGTGACCGACGTGGTCGAGTCCATCGTCGCGGCGGCGCGCACGGACCGGATAGGCGACGGCAAGATCTTCGTCACCCCGGTGGAGCAGGTGATCCGCATCCGCACAGGTGAGAGCGGCAGCGAGGCCATCTAGATCCTGGTGGTTCGAGAACCACGACGCGCCTCCCGTCAGTGATCGGGAGGCGCGTCGTGGTGCTTCGAGTGTGGGCCGAGGCGACCTTCGCTTCGCGCGACTCGCCCCTCCAAAGGGCCATCCTCGAGGACCTGTCGGCCAAGTGACCTTTGTCGGCCTCTCGGCCTCAGCCTCTGAAGTCAGTCGGGCTTATGCCCGGAATCCCTTCGGCGGCCTAGAGAACGCTCACGTTTCTCGCGAACCTAGTGACCAGCTCCCGAGAGAATGCGGCCAGCCCGAAGGGTCCTTATCTGACGCCCCGGCCCGAAAACCTCCTCGACTCGGCTGCTCCACTTCTATAGCGTCCACCTCTTCGCTGCGTCGCCGTGTCGGACTTCTCTGTGTGCTCGAGAGCCGCGCACCTGCGCAGCGCCTCGCTTCAGTACATACCCCGTCGACTCCTAGTTCAGGGCCTCGAGCGCCTTGCGCATGTCCTCCTCGGCCATACCGCCGACGACCTGCTGGGCGATCGAACCGTCCGTGTTCACAAAGACATAGGTGGGCACGTACTGGACGCCGAGCGTGCCGGCTAGGTTGTCGGGGCCTGAGTCGTCCACGTAGACCCTGAACTCGACCTTGCCCTTGAACTCCTGCTCCAACCTGTCGACCACAGGCTTCATCTCGATGCAGGTGGGTCAAGCGCTGCCGGAGAAGTCGATCAGGACCGGGGTGCCGTTGGTCGCGATCTTCACGGCACCGGCGGCTGTCCCGGCCGCCGAGCCCCGGGTGAGTTCCCCGCTCCACTCCACGATGCCGCCGCGCAGGTTGTACACGGTGGCGAAACCCTGCCCGGTGAGGTAGGACATCGCGTTGGCCGAACGGGCGCCGGTCTGACAGTAGACCGCTATCGGCTGCGTCTTGTCCCACGACTGCGACGTCTGCGGGACCGTGTCGACCGGCACGTTCTCCGCACCGGGGATGTGCCCGCCCTCGTACTCTCCGGCGGTGCGCACGTCGATGACGCGCACCCCGTCCGCGACGAGACCCGCGAACGCCGAGGCATCGACGTCGCCCGCCGCCGGAGCCGACGGCCTGCTGACCACGTATGCCAGCCCGGCGACGGCCACCGCCACCGCACCCCAGATCAGCCACTTCCTGCCCGCCATGCCATCTCCGATCGAGAGACTGTGCCGCTCCAAGTATACCCCGCCGGGTATCCCGACGCCACCAAACCCGGACGTGCGAGAATGTTCCCTGCCCCGCACATGAGCGAACTTCGCGCCGACCGTCGCACAGGGAACCAAGGAATGGGGGGACGTCTCACGAAGCGTATGGGGACCTCGGACGAGACTCGCACACCTCGGCCCGCGCAGGCCGACCCGCCGTTCCGCGGAGAACTGCTGACCGCGGAGCGCGCGGCGGAGCGCGCGGCAGAGCTCGCGGCCGCGCAGGTCTGGACGACCGGCGGACACGCGCGGACCACGCCTCTGCTCGACATGGTGCAGAGCGCGGCGACTCATCTGGCGTGGTGCAACTCGATCCTCGCAGTCTCCGCCCAAGCCCAGCGCGCCGTCTCGCCGGCCAGCGAATGGCTGCTCGACAACTACTATCTGCTCGAGGGCCAGGTCCGCACGGTGCGCGAGGACCTTCCTGCCGACTACGGCCTCGAGCTGCCGCGGCTGACCTCGGGTGAGCTGGCCGGCAACCCCCGGGTGTACGGGGCCGCGGTGGCGCTCGTGTCGCACACGGACGCGCGCCTCGACGAGGAGTTCCTGCTCCGATTCGTGATGGGTTTCCAGGACTCCTCGCCGCTGTCCATCGGCGAGGTCTGGGCCGTGCCGATCATGCTGCGCGTCGCGCTGATCGAGAACGTGCGGCGCATCGCCGACCGTGTCGTCCGGGCCCAGCTCGACGAGTACGCCGCCGACGACTGGGCCGACCGCCTGCTCACCTCCGCGCAGGAGGCCCCGGACCAGGTCGCCGGACTGCTGTCGCGTCTGGACACCGAGCACCCGGGCGCCGAGGCCGCGTTCTTCCGCCGTCTCGCCCAGCGGCTCCAGGGCAAGGAGGCCGTCACCGCCGACATCAATGAGTGGCTCGAGGGACGCGTCACCTCCGCGGGGACCTCCTTCGAACTGGCCGTCCACGCCGAACAGCAGGAGCAGGCGGCGAACCAGGTGTCCGTGGCCAACTCGATCACGAGCATCCGGCTGCTCGAAGCGCTCGACTGGCGTTCGTTCTTCGAGCGCACCTGCATCGTGGAGCACGTCTTGAGACAGGACCCGGCGGACGTCTACCACCGGATGGACTTCCGCAGCCGGGACCGTCTCCGCCATGGCCTCGAGGAGCTGGCGAAGCGGTGCGAGTTCTCGGAGGTGGAGGTGGCCGAGGCGGCGGTGAGCTGGTCGCTGGAAGCGATCTCGCGCGATCCCTCGGACCTCGTGCGCGGACACGTCGGACACTACCTGATCAGCCGCGGGCGCTACGTGTTCGAAGAGAGCATCGGGTACCGGCCGCGGCTGCGTGAGCGCCTCTACCGAGGCCCGCTCTCGCACCGGGGCCTCATCTACTGGGGCGGGCTCGGAACGGTGACCGTCGCGCTCGTCCTCTCGCTCGGGTGGTACGCGATCGCGATGGGGCTGCCGGCATGGGCGGTCGCGCTGCTCCTGCTCCTGGGCGTCGTCCCGATGAGCGATCTCGGCATCAACATCGCCAACCGCTTCGCGGCGATGCTCTGGCCGCCGCGTGTCTTCCCCAAGCTCGACTACCGCCGCCCGATCTCCGACGCGCACGCCACGCTCGTCGTGGTCCCCGCGCTCCTGTCGTCGGTGAAGGCCACCTCGGCCGTGCTCGAGAACCTCGAACGCACGTACCTGGCCAACCCCGACCCGAACCTGCGATTCGGTGTGCTCGGCGACCTCAAAGCCGCGGACGCCGCGCACGCGCCCGGCGACCCGGCGATCGTGGAGGCGGCGCTCAAGGGGGTCGACGAGCTCAACACGCGGTACGAGGCGGAGCACGGGCGGCGTCCGTTCCTCGCCTTCGTCCGCGAGCGCAGGTTCTGCGAGAGCGAGCAGACCTGGATGGGCTGGGAGCGCAAGCGCGGCGCGCTCACCGAGCTGGCGCGTTACCTGCGCGGCGCCACGGACACGTCGTTCGCGCACGTCGCAGGCGAGCGGGGCCCTCTGGCCGACGTCACCTTCGTCGCCACGCTCGACGCCGACACCATCCTTCCGCGCGACGGCGCCGCCAAGCTCGTCTCCACGATCGCCCACCCGCTGAACCGCGCGGTCTACGACGCCGACCTGCGCCGGGTCACGGATGGCTACGCCCTCGTGCAGCCGCGCGTCGGCATGTCGCTGCCGGCTGCCGGCCGCTCCTTCTTCGCCTGGCTCTACTCCGGCGTCACCGGCATCGACCCGTACGCGGGTGCCGTCTCCGACACGTACCAGGACGTCTTCGGCGAGGGCTCGTTCACCGGCAAGGGCATCTTCGAGGTGGACGTGTTCATCGCCGCGCTCGAGGGACGCGTCCCGCACGACTCCCTGCTCTCTCACGACCTTCTCGAGGGCTGCTACCTGCGCACGGCCCTGGTCTCGGACGTGGAGGTCTTCGACGAGCACCCGTCCAGCTACGCCCCGCAATGCGCGCGCGTGCACCGCTGGGTCCGCGGTGACTGGCAGACCCTGCCGTGGCTGGCGCTCCGGGTGCCGCTGGACAACGGCGGGAGCGAGCCGAACCCACTGTCGCTGCTGCACCGGTGGAAGATCCTCGACAACCTGAGGCGCTCGCTGTTCGCACCCGCCACGCTCCTGCTCGCGTTCGCCGGCTGGTACCTCCTGCCCGGGAGCGCATGGCAGTGGGACATCATGCTGCTCACCGTGCTGCTGTTCCCGGCCTACTTCTCGCTCGCCGACTCGATGCTGTTCCGCCCCCAGACGGTGAGCTTCAGCTCGTCGTTCCACACCGCCTGGAAGGACTTCGGCCGCGACTCGGCCCGCGCGTTCCTCTCGCTGACGATGCTGCCGCACCAGGCGCACCTCATGCTCGACGCGATCATCAGGGCGCTGTGGCGCATGACCGTCACCCGCCGGGGCCTGCTGGAATGGGAGACCGCCGCCGACGCGGAGCACAGGCTCGGCTCGGACCTCGGCGGGTTCATGGCGCGGATGTGGCCGGCGGCGGCGGTCGCGGCGGCGCTCACCGCACCCGCCCTGCTCGCCGGACCCGAGCGCCTGCTCACCGTGCTGCCTTTCGCGGCGGTGTGGCTCGTCTCGCCGTACGTCGCCTGGCGCATCTCCCGCCCGATCGACCGGAGCGTTCCCGAGCCGACCGAGGCCGAGCGCACGTTCATGAGACGCACCGCGCGGCGAGCCTGGCGCTTCTTCGACACCTTCCCGGGAGCCGAGGACCACTGGCTGACTCCCGACAACTACCAGGAGGAGCCGAAGGGCGAGGTGGCGCACCGCACGTCCCCCACCAACGTCGGCATCCAGCTGCTCGCATACCTCACCGCGTACGACCTCGGCTACACGACCTGCGTGGACCTGCTCGAACGTGTCTCGCGCACCGTCTCCACGCTCGCCGGCATGGAGCGCTTCCGCGGGCACTTCTACAACTGGTACGACACCCGCACGCTCCAGCCGCTCCGCCCGGGCTACGTGTCCACCGTGGACTCGGGCAACCTCGCCGGGCACCTGCTCGTACTCCGCGTGGCCCTGCTGGAGGCGTCCGAGTCGCCGCTGCTGGGACCCCAGCTGCTCGACGGCCTGGCGGACACGGCGTTGCTGGCGCTCGAGGACCTGGTCGCGGCCCGCGACGCCTCCGACGCCAAAGAGGCGATCGAGGGGCTCCGCGACGAGATCGACGGGCTGCGGCGGCGGGTCTCGCTCGAGGTGACCCCGGCCAATCTAGGGGAGTGGCTGGCGCTGCTCAACTCGCTCGCCACCTTGGCCGAGGAGATCCCGCTCCGCCTCGCCGAACTCGGCGACGCGCCCGAGACGGACGGTCCCGCGCCGGCCACGCCGGTGGAGCGGGCGCGCGCCTCCTGCTCGGCGCTGCTCGAAGCGGTGCGCTCGCCGCTGCGCGACGTCGAGACGCTGGCGCCGTGGGTGCCCCTTCTCGCCGGCGCGCCGCCGGCCCTGCGCGCCTGCTCCCGCTACGAGGACCTCTGCCCGCTGCTCGAGCACACACCTTCGCTGGTCGGCCTCGCCGAGGGCCTCGACCGCGCGCTCGACGCGCTCACCGCCATCGCGACGGACCCGCCCGGCGAGGATCCCGAGACGTGCGGTGCGGCGGCGGCCTGGGCCGAGGCCGTGCTGGCCGGGGTGCACAACGCCCGACCGGCCTGCGTCACGACGCTCGCGCAGCTCCGTCTCGAGGTCGACATCGCACGCGAGATGTGGGAACACACGGACTTCAGGATGCTGTACGACCGCAGCCGCCAGCTCTTCTCGATCGGCTTCAACACCTCGGAGGGCCGGCTCGACAACTCCTACTACGACATGCTCGCCTCCGAGTGCCGTCTGGCCTCCTTCCTCGCCGTTGCCAAGGGCGACGTCCCCCAGGACCACTGGTTCCGTCTCGGACGGCCCATCACGCGCACCGACGCGGGCAACGCGCTCGTGTCGTGGAGCGCCTCGATGTTCGAGTACCTCATGCCGCTGCTCGTCATGCGGTCCTGGCGGGAGACGCTGCTCGACGAGACGTACGGGACCGTGGTCAGACGCCAGATACAGTACGGACGCCAACGCGGCGTGCCGTGGGGCGTCTCAGAGTCCGCGTTCAACGCCAAGGACGCCGATCTCACCTACCAGTACCAGGCGTTCGGCGTGCCCGGCCTCGGCTTGAAGCGCGGTCTGTCCGGCGACGTGGTCGTCGCCCCGTACGCGACGCTCCTGGCGCTGCAGGTGGACCGCGCCGCGTCGATCGCCAACCTCGACGCGCTCAGGAAGCGCGGGGCCGAGGGGTGGTTCGGCTTCTACGAGGCCGTGGACTACACGCCGGGACGCGTGCCGGCCGGCAAGGAACGCGCGATCGTACGCGCGTACTTCGCGCACCACCACGGCATGGGGATGGTGGCCTTGGGGGGCGAGCTGACCGGCCATCGCATGCGGATGCGCTTCCACGCGGACCCGATGGTGCGCTCGGCCGAACTGCTCTTGCAGGAGCGCGTGCCGAGGCACGTCCAGCTCGCGACGCCGCACGTGGAGGAGGTCCGCTTCGTGCGCTCCGTGCGCGAGCTGCCCGCTCCGGTGGCGCGCAGCTACCCGCTCGCGGACACACCCACCCCGGCGACGCATTTCCTGTCGAACGGACGCTACTCGGTCATGGTCACGAACGCCGGCGGCGGCTATTCGCGCTGGGAGGATCTCGCCGTCACCCGCTACCGCGAGGACATCACCCGCGACTGCTGGGGCACCTTCTTCTTCGTCCGCGATGTGGACGAGGACCGTGTCTGGTCCGCCGCGCACCAGCCGTCGCTCGCGACGGCGGACGACTACCATGTGACTTTCTCGGAGGCGCGCGCCGAGTGGTGGCGCACCGACGGTGAGATCGACACGCACTACGAGGTGGTCGTCT
Source organism: Coriobacteriaceae bacterium (assembly GCA_013824215.1). Lineage (GTDB taxonomy): Bacteria > Actinomycetota > Coriobacteriia > Anaerosomatales > D1FN1-002 > PNNM01. The sequence continues at coordinate 45,610 of PNNM01000001.1, read as the reverse complement.
CGCCCGAGGACGATGTCGAGGTCAGGCGCATCACCTTCACGAACCACTCCCGCGTGGAACGCCGGCTGGAGGTCACCTCGTACCTCGAGGTGGCGATGGCGCCGCAGGGCGCCGACCAGGCACACAAGGGTTTCTCCAACCTGTTCGTCGAGACCCATGCCGACGAGCCCCGACGTGCGCTCCTGTTCTCGCGCCGCCCGCGCTCCGCCGAGGAGGCGCGCCCCTGGGGCTTCCACGTGCTGGCGTGCGAGTCCGACGGGGAGTGCCCCTCGTCGTACGAGACCGATCGTGCGCGCTTCCTCGGCCGGCTTCGCGACGTGCACGCTCCCGCCGCGCTCGATGCGGCAGCGGAACTGTCGGGGATCTCGGGCGCCGTGCTCGACCCGGTCTGCGCGATCCGCCATGCCCTCTCCGTCGGACCGGGCGCGACCGCCCGCATCGTGTTCTCCACCGGGGTGGCGCGGGAGCGCGACGAGGCCGCCCGGCTCGTGGAGAAGTACGGCGACATCCGGAGCGCCCAGCGCGCGGCCGACCTGGCTTGGACGGCCGGGCAGGTGGAACTGCGGGACCTCGGCATCTCCGCCGAGGACGCGGTGACCTTCCAGCGGCTCGCCTCGCGGCTGCTGCTGACCGACCCGCACTCGCCGCTGAAGGTCAAGACCGCGGTGGAGAACGGCCTGAAGATGGACGGGCTGTGGTCGCTCGGCATCTCGGGAGACCTGCCGATCCTGCTCGTGCGCATCGAGCGCGTCGAGGAGACACCGCTCGTGCGCCAAGCGCTGCTCGCGCACCAGTACTGGCGGCACCGGGGGCTGGTGGCGGACCTCGTGGTGCTGAACACGCGGCCGACCGGCTACGCCGACGAACTCGCCGACCGTCTGCGGCTGCTCGTCAGGACCGGCCACGCGCTGCAGCTCCAGGACCGCCCGGGCGGTGTGTTCCTGCGACGCGCCGACCAGATGCACCCGGACGTGCTCAACCTCCTGCTCTCGGTGGCCAGGGCGACGCTTACCGGCGACGGCGGGCCGATCGTGCTCCAGCTCAACCAGCGCGGCAAGCGGCCCGCGCCCCCGGATCCGCTCGTGCCGAGAGCCGAGCCGGGCGGATGGCCGGCCCCCGTCCCGGAACGGCTGGCCCTCGAGTTCGACAACGGCTTCGGCGGCTTCGACGTGGCGCGCGGGGAGTATGTCACTCGGCTGGCGGAGGGCGAGACCACCCCGGCGCCGTGGATCAACGTGATCGCGGGTCCGCGTTTCGGCACGCTCGTGTCCGAGGCCGGGATCGGCTGCACCTGGGCGGAGAACAGCCACGAGAACCGGATAACCACCTGGAACAACGACCCGGTCACCGACGGCTCCGGCGAGACGACCTACATCCGCGACGAGGAGACCGGCGAGTACTGGAGTCCGACGCCGGCGCCGGCCCGCGCAGAGGGGACCTACGTCGCCCGCCACGGCCGCGGGTACTCGATCTTCGAGCACACCTCGCACGGCATCGTCCAGGAGCTCACGTGGTTCGTGCCGCCGCAAGACCCGGTGCGCATCGCCCGGCTGCGACTGACCAACGCCACGGCCGGCGCCCGCTCGCTGAGCGTCACTCATATGGTCGAGTGGGTGCTCGGCAGCTCGCGCAGCAGGGCCAACCAGCAGGTCGTGACGTGTTACGACCCGGAGGCGCGGATCCTCACCGCGCACAACCACTTCAACCCGGACTTCCCCGGCCGGCCCGCGTTCCTGGCCTGCGACCGGGAGACGTGCGGCTTCACCGGCAGCCGCACCGAGTTCATCGGCCGCAACGGCTGCCCGGCGCATCCGGCCGCCATGGGACGCAAGGGCCTGGGCGGCGTGACCGGGCGGTTCCACGACAACTGCGGCGCGCTGATGGTTCGCGTCGATCTCGCACCCGGCGAGAGCACCGAGATCTCGTTCATGCTCGGCCAGACGGCGGAACTGGCGGAGGCACGGGAGCTTGTGGCGCGGTACCGGCGCGCGGGCGCGGTCGAGGAAGCGCTCGCCTCGGCGAAGGCGGCCTGGGCCGACGTGCTCGACGCGGTGGAGATCGCCACACCGGACGCCGCACTCGACCGGCTCGTGAACGGCATGCTGCTCTACCAGGTGCTCTCGTGCCGGCTCTGGGGGCGCACGGCGACATACCAGTCGTCCGGCGCGTTCGGATTCCGCGACCAGCTGCAGGACTCGCTGGCGGCGCTCCATGTGCGGCCGGACCTGGTCCGCGCGCACATCGTGGAGTGCGCGCGCCGGCAGTTCCCCGAGGGGGACGTGCTCCACTGGTGGCAGCCGGAGTCCGGCCGAGGGGTCCGCACGCGCTTCACCGACGACCGCAACTGGCTGCCGTTCGTGGTCGCCGAGTACGTGCGCGCCACCGGCGACCTGAGCGTGCTGGACGAGACGACCGCGTACCTCGACGCGCAGCCTTTGGCCGAGGGCGTCGAGGACCTCTACGTGCAACCGGGGTACTCCCAGTTGTCCGGCACCGTCTACGAGCACTGCTGCGCGGCACTCGACGCCAGCCTCGGAGTGGGGCCGCACGGCCTCCCGCTCATCGGGGGCGGCGATTGGAACGACGGCATGAACCGGGTCGGGCTCGGGGGATCGGGCGAGAGCGTGTGGCTCGCGTGGTTCCTGGACGTGACGATGCGCAGCTTCGCCGAGGTCTGCGAGCGCCGCGGGGACGCGGCTCGCGCGGCGGCGTACCGCGCCACGGCCGCGCGGTTCGTGCAGGCGGTCGAGCGCGAGGCGTGGGACGGAGCATGGTACCGGCGTGCGTTCTTCGACGACGGCACCCCGCTGGGCACCCGCGCCTCCGACGAGTGCAGCATCGACGCCATCGCGCAGGCCTGGGCGGTGATCTCGGGCTCCGGCGACCGTCAGCGGGCGATGCGCTCCCTCGAGGCGGTGGAGCAGCGTCTGGTGCGGTGGGACGACAGCCTCATCATGCTGCTCGCCCCGCCGTTCGACCGGATGTCCCACGATCCCGGCTACATCAAAGGCTACGTCCCGGGCGTGCGCGAGAACGGCGGGCAGTACACGCATGCGGCGGTGTGGGTGGCTCTCGCCTACCTGCTCACCGGCGACGGCGACGAGGCGCTCGCCCTGCTCGATCTGATCAACCCGATCAACCACGCGCTCACGCCTGAGGCCGTCGGGGTCTACAAGGTCGAGCCCTACGTCGTGGCCGCTGACGTCTACGCCGTCGGACCACACGTCGGGCGCGGCGGCTGGACCTGGTACACGGGCTCGGCGTCGTGGTTCTACCGGGTGGTGGTGCGCTGGCTGCTCGGCCTCGACATCATCGCCGAGGAGGAGCACCGCCACCTCGTCGTGGACCCCTGCATCCCGAAGTCCTGGGGCGGATACTCGATGCGGTACCGGGCCGACGGGACGACCTACGAGATCGAGGTCGAGAACCCGCGTGGCGTGAACAGGGGCGTGGCGTACGTGGAACTCGACGGCGTGCGCCTGCCGGAGCCGAGGGTCCCGCTCGAACGGGACGCCGGGACGAGACGCGTGCGGGTCGTCCTGCTGGGCGGATAGGCCCCGGTCAGGCCCTGGGCACCCGCGTGACGTCGCGGGCGAGCAGGGCGCCGGTCGCGATCGCGACGTGTCCGAGCATCCATCCGTAGTCGAGGATCATGCCGCTCTCGTACCTGTCCACGGCGGCGAGCCACGCGTACGCGGTGTCGCTCGCCGCGATGAAGAGCACGCCTACGGCCACGGCCCACCAAGGCCAGCCGAACCTGCCCCACCCGAGGCGCGAGACCATGAGGATGATGAGGACCGCGGGCATGAACGCGAGGAACACGTCGAACGCGGGGTACGCGACACCGAGCGCCTTCTCCCCGGCCGCGATCTCAGGGTCCGAGAGGACCAGCGGGTTCAGGAACCAGACGTAGAGCCCCCCCGCTGCGGCCGCCCCGACGGCCCCGCTGAGGGCGAGCGGCATCTTGATGTCGCCGAGCGAGCGATAGCTCCACGCCGCGTACGCCAGCCCGGCGGTCAGGAACACGTACTCGGCCAGGTAGAACGCGTCCGGGAGCCCAGGGTACGGGACCTCGTTGCCCGCCAGCTCGTAGATGCTCCAGACCAGGTCGCCGAGCGCGTACATGGCCGCCCCGACGCCGACGAGCATCCAGTAGAGCCTGCCGGGCTGACCCTTGCCGAAGCAGTACGCCGTGCCCACGACGATGGCCGCGGCGAGACCGACGACGGCCACGCTGCCGAGGTCGGCCGCCCACAGCGCGACCGTGTCCCCGAGCACCGGGAAGTAGTTGAGGCCGGCCGCCACCGCGACGGAACCGAGCATGAGCGCGACCATGAGGACCGTGTAGCGCGACAGCACGCGGCCGCTCATGCGACGTTCCTCTCGATCTGCGCGATGAGCGCGTCGATGGTCGAGCTCGGCGCGATGGGCAGCAGGAGCTTGCGGACGTTGTTCTCGAGCGGGGGAAGGTCGGCGGCGTCCAGCGTGTCGGAGGTCTTGCCGATGGACAGCGCTGTCGCCCGCACACACGTATCGGCGACCATATGGCCGACGTAGGGCTCCAGGACGTCCTTGACCGCCTCGGCTATGTTCACGTCGTCGCGCCTCCCCCGTGGCTGCCCCTTGCCGAACCCTAACAGAGCGGCCGAGACCAGCGCCAGAGCGGGTCGCGAGGCGGCGCGCTTGACCAACCCGCCCGCAGACGTGCCTCAGGCCCGGCTGGGTGGGACCCCGGCACCGGCCAGCCCGCCGGTCAGCGGCCTGGTGATGTGCAGGAACAGCCGCTTGCCGCGCTCGTCGGCGAGTTCGAGCGGGTAGACCCCGACGAGCATCGGTCCGGCGACCGTGTCCATGATCGCGCGCTCCACGTACATCCCGGTCCTGGCCGCTTCGACGAGCGGGCAGTCCGCCGGGGCTCCGTCTCGATGCATCACATCGGCGCAGCTGAGCCCGCAGTCCCCGATACTCGCGCGGGTCGCCCGGTAGAACGCCCGGTTGCCGAGCAGCACGGCGTGGTCGGCATCCAGGATCATCGCCGGGTGCGGCAACGCGTCGAGCACCGCCTGCATGCCGATCGGAGCGGCGTCCTCGGGGGCGACGGCGGTCTCAGGCGCCCCGGCCGAGCGCAGGGCCGATCCGATGGCCTCCTGCATCGCCTCGGGATGCAGCGGCTTGGCGATCAGGCCCGATACGCCCGCCTTCTGCGCGGCGTCCGCCAAGCGGGGGTCCTCGTCATGGGTCATGAGTATCACCGGCATGCCCGCGTGCAGCGGCATGGCGCGCGCCACCCGGGTGAGTTCGATCCCGTTCATCCCGGGCATCGAGAAGTCCGCGATCATGACGTCGTAGAAACGGTCGGCGAGCAGGCCGAGTGCCGCGCGGCCGTCCTCGGCGACATCCACGTCGTACTCGCCCATGTGCTCAAGCGTGAACGCCGCTATCTCGCGCAGAGCCTGGGAATCATCGACGAGCAGGACCTTGGTCCGGTCGTGGTGACGACTCATCTTCGCTCCCTCCATCGGATCCTCCGGCGCGCCGGGCGTCACAGTCCGGCGGCGCCCCCCGAAGCCAGGAACTCCACGAGGGTGGCGCGCTGGGCGTCGTCTATGCGCGCGCCGTTGCCCCGCATCCGGTCGACCGTGGTCTCCCAGTAGGCGCGGTCGCGGGCGGCCCCCGCCTTGATCCGCTCCGTGCTGTGGCAGCGCGTACACCTCGTCCGGACGATCTCGGCGCCCGTGGAGGCCGGCGGGTCCGCCTCCGCGCACCCGCCGAGTAGCGCAGCGACAGCGAGTCCGGACAGCATGAGTACGGCGCGCTCGGTCACTGCGGCTCCGCTCGGTCGAGGCGTCCCGGGGGCGGACACACGCCCTCGGCGCTGGCGTTTCCGCACTTCGGCACGTATACTGCTACCCGAGAGCATATCACCCAAGACCCGGTCGTCCTCGCACCTCTTGTTGCGGTCGCAGGATCACTGCGTCTGCAACGGCGCGCCGATGAGCGCGCAGAAGAGGAGTCTCGCACTTTGAGTTTCGACAACCTGGGTCTCGAGCCCCGCCTGCTCCAGGCGGTGGTGGCCATGGGCTACACCCGGCCCACCCCCATCCAGACCGAAGCGATCCCGCTGGTCCTCGCCGGCCGCGACGTGGTCGGCTGCGCGCAGACCGGCACCGGCAAGACCGCCGCCTTCGTGCTGCCGATGCTCCAGCGCATCCGCACCGAAGGGCGTGCGCCCTCGGCGCTCGTCGTGACGCCCACTCGCGAGCTCGCGGTGCAGATCGAGGAGGTCGCACGCGACGTCGCGAAGCACACCGGACACCGCGTCACCGTCGTCTACGGCGGCGTGGGCTACGAACCGCAGATCAAAGCGCTGCGCAAGGGCGTCGACCTGCTGGTGGCCACGCCGGGCCGCCTTCTCGACCTGCACAAGCGCGGCGACGTGCACCTGAACCGCGTCGAGGTCCTGGTGCTCGATGAAGCGGACCGCATGCTCGACATGGGCTTCTGGCCCGATGTGCGCCGCATCCTCAACCTGCTCCCGCCCGAGCGGCAGAACCTGCTGTTCTCGGCCACGATGAGCACCGACGTGTTGCGCGTCATCTCCTCGACGCTGCACGACCCGGTGCAGGTGAGCGTCACCCCGAGCGCGACGCCGGTCGAAGCGATCCAGCAGTCCGTCTACCCGGTCGGCGGGCAGCAGAAGGCCGACCTGCTCATCAAGCTGATCGCCGAGCACAAGCTGGACCGGGTCCTCGTCTTCACCCGCACCAAGCACCGGGCCGACCGGGTCGCCAAGGTCCTCGGGCGGCACGGCATCAATGCGGCCGCTATCCACGGGAACCGCTCGCAGTCCCAGCGTCAGGGCGCGCTCGACTCGTTCAAGCAAGGGCGCTGCAGGGTGCTGGTGGCCACCGACATCGTCGCGCGCGGCATCGACATCGACGACATCAGCCACGTCGTCAACTACGACATCCCCAACACGCCCGAGGACTACGTCCACCGCATCGGGCGCACCGCGCGCGCCGGCAAGAGCGGCTCGGCGTTCACCCTGCTCGCTCCCGAGGAGCACGAGACACTCCGCGACATCGAGACGAAGATAGGCTCGGTGCTCGAGAGCCGCGACCACGACGGGTTCGACTACTCCCACGACCGCATCGTGCCGAACCCCGAACGCGAGGCGGTCCGCAAGCCACGCTCCGTGTTCAGCAGCGGCATCAAGGGACGCGGGTACCGCCGAGGCACCCGCAGGCGTTAGCCGTACCTCTCCTTCCCCGCATGCAAAAGGCCCCGGCGGCTCATCGCCGGGACCTTCTCGTTCGCGGGGTGGTGGGCCCGGATGGATTCGAACCATCGACCTCACGGTTATCAGCCGTGCGCTCTAACCAACTGAGCTACGAGCCCACGCCGCGCTACTCTAGCGCGCCCCTCGAACGAGCGTCAAGGAGCTAGGCGCCGAGCACCTGCACGTACACGCAGCGGTTCCTCGGGCCGTCGAACTCGCAGAACTGGATGCCCTGCCACGTGCCGAGCACCAGCCTGCCGCCGCTCACCGGGATCGTGACGGAACAGCCCACGAGCGAGCTCTTGATGTGCCCGTCCGAGTTGCCCTCCCCGTGCCGCCACTTCCCGGAGCGCGGGGCGATGTCGCGAAGGCCGCACAGCACGTCGGCGCAGACGTCCGGGTCGGCGTTCTCGTTGATCGTGACCGCCGCGGTCGTGTGCGGGACGTACACCACCACGACACCGTCGGCCACGCCTGTCGCGGACACGGCGTCGGCCACCTCCCGCGTGATATCCAGCATCTGCTCGCGCTCGCTCGTCCGCACGTCCAGCGTCCGCATGAGCCCCATCGCCTCCGTCCACCGCTGCCGCCATCTGGGTATCCCCTATGATAGTGGCGTCCCGAGCGGAGGTCGTCTGTCGGTGATCCCGGTCCGCATCGCATCGCTCAGCGTGGATTCGGCGAGCAACTCGCCGGTCGTCCTCCTGCGCCGTGTCGACGACGCGGGCGACTTCCTCGGCGACGACGTCCTGCCGATCTGGATCGGGCACGCCGAGGCGATGGCGATCCTGCTCGGCATCCAGGGTGCCGAGCCGCCTCGGCCACTCACGCACGATCTGATGCGCGGCATGTTCGAGACCTTCGGGTTCTACCTCGAGCGCGTGGAGATAACGAGGCTGGAGGAGGGCACGTTCTACGCGGCGCTCGTGCTCCGCGGCGAGGAGCGCCGAGTCGTGGTCGACGCGAGGCCGTCCGACTCCATGGCGCTGGCGGTGCGCGTAGGCTGCCCGATCGTGCTGGCCGAGGAGGTCTGGGACGAGGCGGCTGTCGTCGCCCATGAGGGCGGAGCCGACGAGGAGCAGGAGGTCGAGCGCTTCCGGGAGTTCCTCGAGCACGTCGACCCGAGCGACTTCACCGGGCACTGAGCGAGCGGCCGCGCGGATCCGCTACTCGTACCTGAGCGCCTCGATCGGATCGAGCCTCGACGCTCTCCACGCCGGGTACGCGCCGAAGAACACACCCACGCCTGCCGAGAAGAAGAAGGCCAGCGCCACGGCCCACGCGGTGACCTCTGTCGGCACCCATCGGTCCAGAACGGCCGCGCCCCCGCCCCCGATCGCCATCCCGACAGCTCCGCCAGCCACCGAGAGCACGATCGCCTCGATGACGAACTGGCTCATGATGTCGTAGGTCTTCGCGCCGACCGCCTTGCGGATGCCGATCTCGCGAGTCCGCTCGGTCACGCTCACGAGCATGATGTTCATGATGCCGATGCCGCCCACGAGCAGCGAGATGCCCGCGATCCCAGCGAGCATGACGGTGAGCGTGCCGAGAAGTTGGGAGAGCAGCCCGAGCGTCTGTTCCTGCGAGAACACCGACAGCTGGCTGCCGAACCGCGGCCGCAACGCCGCACGCGTCTGCGCCCGGATGCGCTCCACGTCGTCCGCCTCGACCGCTTTGATGATGATCGCCGAGATGTTGCGCGTGTTCAGGATCCGCTGGGCGGTCGTGACCGGGATGTAGACCTGGTTGTCCTGGTCACCGGAGAGCGCCCCACCCTGGGCCTCGTAGTGTCCCACCACCGTGAACCGCTGACCGTTGAGGCTGACCGACTTGCCCACTGGATCCGACCGCGGGAACAACTCCTTGGCCACTGTGGCTCCGAGGCCGATGACGCGGACTCCGCCGACGTACTCCGCTCGGTTGTAGTGGCGGCCGCCCGCCAGGTCGGCCGTGAACACCTCGCTGCCCTGGTCGTCGCCGCCCGCGATGGTGGTTCGCAGCGTCTTGTTGCCGGCCTTGATGGTTCCTGACGCCTGGATGATCGGCACGACGATGGCGGAACTCCCGAGCACCCGACGGACACGCTCGGCGTCCTCGAGTTCGAACTGCTTCCGGATGGCCAGGCCGCCCTGGCCGCCGCCACCGCCGCCCTCCATCGCCGCGGGGAACGCGAAGAGCAGGTTGCTCCCGAGCCCCTCTATCTGCCCGAGGATCTCGCCCTGAACACCGGTGCCGATCGCGACGAGCAGGATGACGGCGGCCACACCGATGATGACGCCGAGCATGGTGAGCGCGGAGCGCACCTTGTTGGCGTTCAGCGCGCGGAGCGCGATGCGGAGCGATTCAGCGAGGTTCACTCCTCCTCCGCCCGCGCGAGGATCTCGGCCATCTCGTCATCGGCGCAGGTGCGATCCTCCACGATCTCGTGTCTCACGATGCGGCCGTCGCTGAGGTGGACGATGCGCTCGGCGTGCTGCGCGACCCTCGGGTCGTGGGTGACGACGATGATCGTGATCCCTTGACGGTTCAGGTCCTGCAGGATCGACATGACCTCGACGCCGGAGCGCGAGTCCAGATTGCCGGTGGGCTCGTCGGCCAGCACGATGCTCGGCTCGGTGACGAGCGCGCGCGCTATGGCGACGCGCTGCTGCTGGCCGCCGGAGAGCTGGCTGCTGAAGTGGCCGAGGCGGTCGCCGAGACCGATGCGCTCGAGCGATTCGCGAGCCCGGCGGGCGCGCTCGCCCCCGCCGACCCCGGCGTACACGAGCGGGAGCTCGACGTTGGCGAGGGCCGAGGTGCGCGGTAGGAGGTTGAAGGACTGGAAGACGAACCCTATCCGCTTGTTGCGCACCGCGGCCAGCTCGTTGGGCGCCATGTGCGAGACCTCTTCGCCTTCGACCCGCACCGATCCGGCCGTCGGCCGGTCCAGCAGGCCGATGATGTGCATGAGCGTGGACTTGCCGGAGCCCGAGGGACCCATGACCGCGAGCATCCGACCTTCGCAGATCCGGAGGTCGACGCCGCGGAGGGCCCGGACTTCCAGGCCCTCCATCTGGTACGTCTTGTCCACGCCGCGCGCCTCGAGCACCACGCGGCCTTCGCCGCAGGTGCTCGCAGTGGCGGCAGACGCGGGTGGCGCCTGCTCGGGCATCCCTACTGCTTCACCCTGACCTGCATGCCGTCCTTGAGTTCCACGGAACCCGATAGCGCGATCTGCTCGCCAGCCTTGACACCTTTGACGACCTGGGCGCGCGTGTCGGTCATGACGCCCGTCTCGACCTCGCGCTTCTCCACCGCTCCATCCTTCACCACGTAGACGAACTGCTTGTCGTCCTCGTCGAAGATGGCCTCGATCGGCACCGAGAGCGTGGCTTTGACCGCTTCGACCTGGATCTCGACATCGCCCTTCATGCCGATGAGCAACTCCTTGGCCACATCCGCCAGATCCAGGTACACCGGGAAGACGGTACCCCCGGTGGCCGTGAGCTGGGCAGCGGAGCTGCGCTTCGTGACGGGAGCCTCGAACCCTTCGCCAGGGAACGCATCCAACGTGACTATGCCGTTCATGCCGAGCTTGACGCGGTCTATGTCGACCTCGTCGACCTCGGCGGCGAAGCGCAGCGAGTCGAGCTGCACGACCGTGAACGGCGCGGCCTGCGGCCCCACCGCGGCTCCCTCGGCCGCCTTCGGCACCGCGCCGTCGGCCGCCGGAGCGCCCAGTGCGTTGAACAGCACGATGCCATCGATGGGTGCTTCCATCTCAGCCTTCGCGAGGCTGTTGTGCGCAGCTGATAGCGCGGCCTCCGCGGCATCCACGCCGGCCTGCGCCGCCGCCCGCTCGGCTGCGAACGACATCTCGGCCTTGGCCTGACCGGCCTTGGCGCCCTGGTAGCCGGAGTACGCGCCGAGCTTGGCTATCTCGAGTTGTGTGAGCGTCGGCTCCATGCTCTCCTTGATCACCGTCATGGTGGTCTCGTCGTAGACTTCCTTCAGGTCGTCGTAGAACCCGCGCGCCTGCTCGTAGGACGACCATGCGGCGGCCACCGCCGCGTCCGCGGCGGCCCGGTCGGCCGCGGACGGTGCCTGCTTGTCGATCCCGGCCAGCTGCCCGCGCGCCGCACTCACGCCCGCACGCGCCTGCTCGACCCCGAGGGCCAGCGGCTCGGTGTCGAGCGCGGCGATCGGGTCGCCCGCCTTGACGCTCTGCCCGTCGGTGACGTAGACGGCCTCGAGCACTCCTGATGTCGGCGGGAACACGTCGGCGCGGTCGCCCGCCTCCACCTTGCCCGAGGCGCTCACCGTCACAGAGAGATCGTCCTTGGAGACCTGAGCCGTTTCGACCTCGGGCGCCGAGTTCCGCGCGCCCATCGCCACGGCGGCCACCACGCCCACCACGACGAGCAGCACGATCACAGCCGCGATGATCTTGCCCTTGGACACCGTCCGCCTCCTCGCCCCAACGGTCCCGCGCGGTCGTATCCCCGCGCAGGTGCCCGACCCACTCTAGCGCAAGCACACCCTCGTGCGACCACCCTTCTTCGTGCGTTCCCGGAACGGCACCGGGCCTCTTCGGACGCGTACCGACCGACGGTCGGTCACTACCCTGCATCTCCGACGGTGAAATGCTCCACGTCCCCGTCGAGCAGCGCCGGCAGGTCGCGGATCGAAGCCAGGGCGAAGTCGGGTCCGGGAGCCAGGACGGCCTCCGGCGGGAACGCGCCCCACAGCGCCGCCACCGACACGGCGCCCGCGGCGATCGCCGAGGCCATGTCGTGCGGGCTGTCGCCCACATACATGCTCTCAGCGGCGGCACACCCGAGAAGTTCGGCCGCGATCGCGACCGGCTGGGGATCGGGTTTGTGCGCCGTCACGTCGTCCGATGAGACGCAGACCTCGAAGAAACGTTCGAGCCCGAAGAGCTCGAGCCCGCGCCGCATCACCGGTGCGCTCTTGGAGGTGACCACGCCGAGCCGATGGCCCCGGCGCTCGAGCTCCTGGAGTGTCTCCTCGGTACCCGGGTACTCGCGCACCATCGCGTCGTGGTGCTCCGCGTTGTGTTCCCGGTAGACCCGCAGCAGCTCGTCGGCCTGCGCCGGCGCCATGCGTATGAACTGCGCGTGCAGCGGCATGCCCACGTTCTCGAGGAGCACCTCGTCGGGAAGTGCCTGGCCCAGCACCGCCGCCGTCGCATGACGGAACGAGGAGAGGATCAGGGCCACCGAGTCGATGAGGGTCCCGTCCAGGTCGAACAGGATGCAGCCCAGGTGGGCGAGCCGTTGGGCTGGCGCGACGGCAGCGTCTGTCATGTGCCCGCTAGCTCTCATCAGTCTCCTCCACCGCACCGTCCTCGGCGTCCTCGAACTCCTCGGCTACCAGCTCCTCGGCCTCCGACTCGCGCGCGTCGACCGTCTCCTCCTCGACCAGCACTCCCTGGCCCTCGGGAGCCGCCTTCGGCGCCTTCTTCTTGGTCGCCGAGACACGGGCGATGGCACAGACCCGGTCGGCGTCGCCGACGTTCATCACCTTCACGCCCTGGGTGGAACGTCCGAGCTTGCTGATGTCCTCGGCTTTCACGCGGATGACGACGCCGGCCTCCGAGATGAGCATGAGCTCCTGGCCGGGCTGGACGATCTTCATCCCGGCCAGCTCGCCCTTCTTCTCGGTGACCTGGATCGTCTTGACGCCCTGGCCCCCGCGGTGGTGTTCCGGGTAGTCGGCCGCCGTCGTGCGCTTTCCGTAGCCGCGTTCGGTGACGACGAAGAGCTCGGCGGCGTCGGGCGCGATCTCCATGCCGAGCACGCGTTCGCCGGCCTTGGTGCGCATCCCCTGGACCCCGGTGGTGTCGCGCCCCATCGGCCTGGCCTCCGACTCGTCCCAGCGGATGGCCTTGCCCGCGGTGGAGACGAGCATCACCTTCTGGCCGGCATGCACCCGGCGGACCGACACGAGGCGGTCGCCCGGCTTCAGCTTGATCGCGATGATCCCGGTGGACAGCACCCGGCTGTACGCCTGCATCGCCGTCTTCTTGACCATGCCGCCCTCGGTGGCGAAGAGCAGGTTGTCGTCCGCGCCGAACTCGCGCGTGTTGATGACCGCGGCTATCTTCTCGTCCTGTTCGAACGGCAGGAGGTTGACCACGGCCGTGCCGCGCGCGTGGCGCGAACCCACCGGCAGTTCGTGCACCTTCATCCGGTAGACCTTGCCCTTGGTCGAGAAGAAGAGCACGTGGTCGTGGGTCGAGCTGATGAAGAGGTGCTCGACGTAGTCGCTCTCTTTCAGGTTGACCCCCGAAAGGCCCTTTCCGCCGCGCTTCTGCTGGCGGTAGGTGGCCACCGGCAGGCGTTTGACATAACCCGCCCGCGTGATGGTGACGACCATGTCCTCCTCGGCGATGAGATCCTCCACGTCGAGGTCCTTGGCCGCGCTCGTGATCTGGGTCCGGCGCTTGTCCGCGTGCTTGGCGCGGACCTCGGCCAGCTCCTCCTTGATGATGTCGAGCACGAGCTGCATATCGCCGAGGACCTTGGTGTACCGCGCGATCTTCTCGCGCAACTCGGCGAGCTCCTCCTCGATCTTGTGGCGCTCGAGGCCCGTCAGGCGGCGCAGGCGCATCTCGAGGATCGCGTCGGTCTGTGCCTCGGTCAGGCTGAAGCGCTCGATGAGCTTGGCCTTGGCTTCGACGTCGTCGGCGCTGCCCCGGATGATCTTGATGACCTCGTCGATGTTGTCCAGCGCGATGACGTAGCCGTCGAGGATGTGAGCGCGCTCCTCGGCTTTGCGCAGCTCGTAGCGGGTGCGCCGCGTGATGACTTCCTTCTGGAACTCGATGTAGTGGAGCAACGCGTCCTTGATGCCGAGCGTTCGCGGGACGCCGTCGACGAGCGCCAGCATGTTCACGCCGAAGCCGGTCTCGAGCGGCGTGTTCTTGTACAGCTTGTTCAGCGCGACCTGGGGGATGCACGTCTGCTTGAGTTCGATGACGACGCGCATGCCCTTGCGGTCCGACTCGTCGCGCAGGTCCGAGATCTCGGTGAGCTTCTTCTCGCGCACCAGGTCGGCGATCTTGATGACGAGTTTGGACTTGTTCACCTGGTACGGGATCTCCGTGATGATGATCCGCGTGCGTCCGGTGGACGTCTGCTCGATGTGCGCGACCCCGCGGATCTTGATCGAGCCGCGTCCGGTCTCGTACGCCTCGCGGATCCCGTCGCGGCCCATGATGATGCCGCCGGTGGGGAAATCCGGACCCGGCACGACCTTGATGAGGTCCTCGGTCGTGGCCTCCGGGTTGTCGATGAGCAGCGTCGTGGCGTCTATGATCTCGCCCATGTTGTGGGGCGGGATGTTGGTCGCCATGCCCACTGCGATGCCCGCCGAGCCGTTGACCAGCAGGTTCGGGAAGCGCGCCGGGAGGACCTTGGGCTCGGAGAGAGACTCGTCGTAGTTCGGGCCGAAGTCGACCGTCTCCTTGTCGAGATCGCGCAGCAGCTCGACCGCGTGCTTGTGCAGACGGGCCTCGGTGTAGCGCATGGCCGCCGGACGGTCACCGTCGACTGAGCCGAAGTTCCCATGTCCATCGACGAGCGGCGCGCGCATCGCGAAGTCCTGCGCCATGCGCACCATCGTGTCGTACACGGCCGCGTCACCGTGCGGGTGGTACTTGCCGATGACCTCTCCGACGGTCCACGCGGACTTCTTGTGCGGCCGGCCGGGCGTCAGCCCCGACTCGTTCATGGCGTACAGGATGCGCCGGTGTACGGGCTTCAGGCCGTCGCGCACGTCCGGGAGGGCGCGCGCGACGATGACGGACATCGAGTACTCGAGGAACGAGTCCCTCAGCTCGCGTTCGATGTCTATCGGAAGTACGTGGGATTCGGCGATCTCGTCAGCCACTTATCCGACTCCTCTATTCCTGAGGCCTCGACGCCCGAGCCACAGCCCGAGTGCGATGAACGAGGCCCCGAACACGATCATCACGAGGGCGAAGGGCGCGGCTTCCGGACTCGAGACCGCGCGCGCGCCGCCGACCAACCCCCAGACCAACACCGAGAGGCCCAGGAGCGCCAGGAACACTCCCGCCCCCACCTCCACCATCCACAGCTCCCGCATCGGCTGCGGTTCCAGCGCCGCGAGTTCCGCGAGCATCGCGGTGACCCGGTGCTCCTCCAAAGCGGGCTTCTCCGGCGCCGCCGGCTCCTCCGCCAGGGACTCGGCGGGAGGCTCGGCCCGCATCGGCGCCGGCGCCGAAACCTCCGGCTCCGGTCCCGACGGTGGCGCTTGCCGCTCCGCAGGCTCCTCCGTCCCGGTCCTCAGCGCATCGACCGCCTCCGAGAGGTCCCGGTCCGCGGCTGCTGCCTCCCGCTTGCGTCGCAGCTCCTCGAACGCCGCCCGCTCCCATGGCGGTGGCTCGAAGCCCTTCGTGTCGCGCCTGTCCTCGGCCATCGACCGGCTGCCCGCTCCTCATCTAGATGTCGAGGAACCGCACGTCCTTGGCGTGCCGCTGGATGAACAGCTTGCGCGCCTCGACCGCGTCCCCCATCAGCTCCGAGAAGGCGACCTCTGCCGCGGACGCGTTGTCCTCGTCCAGCGTCACGCGCAGCAAGGTGCGCCGCTCGGGGTCCATGGTGGTCTCCCACAGCTGGTCCGGGTTCATCTCGCCGAGGCCCTTGTACCGCTGGAGCGAGTACTTGGTCCCCTCGGGCAACCGCGCGAGCACCTGCTCGAGCTGCCTGTCGGTGTACGCGTACTCGTGCTTCTTGCCGAACGTGGCCTTGTACAGCGGCGGCTGAGCGATGTAGACGTAGCCGGCCTCGATCATCTCCTTCATGAAACGGTAGAAGAAGGTGAGGATGAGGCAGCGGATGTGTGCGCCGTCCACGTCCGCGTCGGTCATGATGATCGCGCGGTGGTAGCGCGCCTGGGCCAGATCGAACTCCTCGGCGACACCGGTGCCCATGGCCGTGATCATCGCCTGGATCTCGTCGCTGGACAGAGCGCGCGTGATGCCCGCCTTCTCGACGTTCAGAATCTTGCCCTTCAGCGGCAGGATCGCCTGGAAGGACCTGTCGCGTGCCTGCTTGGCCGAGCCGCCGGCCGAGTCACCCTCCACGAAGTAGATCTCGGTGAGCGCGGCGTCGCGCAGGGAACAGTCCGCGAGCTTGCCCGGCAGGGTGGAGCTCTCGAGCAGCGACTTGCGCCGCGTCAGCTCGCGGGCCTTGCGGGCGGCCGCGCGCGCCTTGGCCGCCTGCGAGCACTTCATGACGATCGCACGAGCGGGCTTGGGGTGTTCCTCCAGGTACTCGGCGAGCCCCTGCGTCACCATCTGCTGGACGAACCCGCGCATCTCGGTGTTGCCGAGCTTGGTCTTGGTCTGCCCCTCGAACTGGGGGTCCCTCAGCTTCACGGAGATGACCGCCGCCAAACCTTCGCGGATGTCCTCGCCGGAGAGGTTCTCCTCCTTCTCCTTCAGGATGTTCTGGCGGCGCGCGTAGTCGTTGATCGTGCGGGTCAGCGCGTTCTTGAAACCCTCCAGGTGAGTGCCGCCCTCGGTGGTGTTGATGTTGTTCGCGAACGCGAGAACCGAATCGGAGTAGCCCGAGTTCCACTGCAGCGCGACCTCCACGGCGCCTTCCGTGGCCTCGGCCTCGAAGTAGATCGGCTTGGAGTGCAGCGTCTCCTTGCCCTCGTTCAGGTACTTCACGAAGTCCACGATCCCGCCCGTGTATCGGAACTCCTCGGTCCGCGGCTCGAGTTCGCGCTCGTCGATGAGCATGAGCTTCAGGTTCTTGTTCAGGAACGCCGTCTCGCGCATCCGGGTCGCGAGTACCTCGAAGTTCATCGAGACGGTCTCGAAGATGCCGTCGTCGGACCAGAAGCGCAGCGTGGTGCCGGTCGCCTTGGCCTTGCCGCTCGCCTTCAGCGGTCCGGTCGGCTTGCCGTACTCGTAGACCTGGGTGTGCGTCTTCCCGTCCCGGCGCACCTCGATCTCCAGCCGCTTCGACAGCGCGTTGACGACGGACACGCCGACACCGTGCAGGCCTCCGGAGACCTTGTAGCCCTCACCGCCGAACTTCCCGCCGGCATGCAGGATCGTCAGCACGACCTCGACACCCGACTTGCGGTACTTCGGAACGTTGTCGACGGGGATGCCGCGTCCGTTGTCCACGACGGTCACCGAGTCATCCGCGTGCAGCGTTATGTCGATGGCGGTGCAGAAGCCGGCGAGCGCCTCGTCGACGGAGTTGTCGACGACCTCGTAGACGAGGTGGTGGAGGCCGCGCGGACCGGTGGAGCCGATGTACATGCTCGGACGCTTGCGGACGGCCTCCAGGCCCTCGAGGACCTGGATGTCCTTGCCCGAGTACGAGCCGTTGTCTGCCATGCCGCTCCTTCGCGGTACGTGTCGAGCATGCGCGTCGAGTGCTCGGGGGGCTCGACCACGACATGTTGTGGTCGCCCTGTGTATACTAACACAACTTGTTGGGTTTCCCGCTGTTCAGGGCGTGTCCGGAGGCGCTTCCCGGGCGGCCGCTCTGACTCCCTTCTTCCACTCCAGATCGGCGGCCATCGCCCGGATCGCCGCGGCTCGCAACTCGTCGTCGTCGATGGCTGCGGCCGTCGCTTCGACCTGAGCGCGCTCCCCTGGCGTCAGCGGCACCGGCGCGATGCGCTCCGGGCGGTAGACGGCTTCCAGCCCCGCCGCGACCGCGTCCCTCTCCCGTTCCTCGCGGACCGTGCGTGAGACAGTGAACCGCACGCTACTTACCAGCCGCTTACCGGCCTGGTGATTGACCGCCTCGGCGATCTGCGGGGCCATCGCTTGGAGCTGCGTCGCCCACGCCGGGGAATCCACATGCACGAGCAGCTCGCCTTTCCGCAACGCAGTGCAGTGTGTGCGCTTCGCCACCTCCTGGCCCACCGCGGCGGGCCACACCGCGACCGCGCGGGCGCGAGCGAGTTCGCCTCGCGTGTCCACCTTCGCCGCGATGCGCTCCAGCGCCGCTCCGAGGCCGACCGCCCTACGTTTCGCAGCCACCGGGCACCTCCACGATCCGCGCGCGCTCGAGAAGGCCGGCGGAGAAATACCCGAGGTTCGTCGTGCTGACGAACGTCTGCGCGTTGCGTCTCACGAGCGAGGTCAACGCCTCGCGCCTCCTCTCGTCCAGCTCGGACATCACGTCGTCGAGCAACAACACCGGCGACCTGCCAGTCACGTCCTCGACCACGGCGACCTCGGCGAGCTTCCACGCCAGGACACTGCTGCGCTGCTGACCCTGCGAGGCGTGCGAGCGCGCCTCTCGCCCCCCGATCCTCACGGACACGTCGTCGCGGTGAGGCCCCACGAGCGTCGTTCGGCGGGCGGCCTCCTCCGGCCGGCGGCGGCGGATCTCCCGGCGGATGGCTTCCGCGGCCTCCGCCGCATCCACGCCGGTCTCCATCGGATCCCTCCCCAGCCCCTCCCGCTCCGAATAGCCGAACTCCAGCCGCTCCTCCGCGATCTCTTCATGCGCCTCCGCGGCCCGCTCGGCGATCCGGCGCAGCAGCCGGACGCGATACTCGACGAGACGGCCCCCCGCCTCGGCGAGCAGGTCCTCGAGCGGTGCGGTGAGCGCGTCCGGCGGGTTCGTCTCCTTGAGCAGCGCATTCCGCTGCCGCAACGCGCGGGAGTACTCCCTCGCGGCGGCCGCGTACGCCGGTGCCAGCTGTCCTCCGAGATCGTCGAGAGCGGCGCGTCGGCGCTCCGCCGGACCTTTGACCAGCCACAGGTCGTCCGGGGTGAACGCCACAGCCGGCAGTCTGCCCGAGAGGTCCGACACGCGCCGGACCGCCTTCCCATCCACCGAGTACCGGCGGGCCCCTCCGGCTATCTCCAGCCGCACCTCGCCCTGCCGGTCTTCATCGCTCCGCGTCTCGATCAGCGCCACGGATGTCTCCGCGCCCGAGCGCACGACATCCGACCAGTCGGGGTTCCGGAACGACCGTCCGGCGGTCAACAGCTGAACGGCTTCGAGCGCGTTCGTCTTGCCTGAGGCGTTGGGTCCGACGAACACCGTCAGCTCCGCGCCGGCCTCGACCGCAAGGTGCTCGTAGCTCCGGAAATCGCGGAGCAGCAGTCTCGAGATCCGCAACCGCCGACGCCCCTCCTAGCCCAGCCGGACCGGCATGAGCAGGTAGAGGAACGCCTCCTCCTCGGCGGAGCGTATGATGCCGGGCTTCAGCGGACTCACGAACTCGAGCGTGATCTCCTCGCTGTCGACCGAGGCGACGCCGTCTATCAGGAAGGCGTGGTTGAAGGCCACCTCGACGTCGTCCCCCTGCACCCCCACCATCAGGTCCTCTCTGGCCTCGCCCACATCGTGGGTCGCTGCCGAGAGGGTGAGGGTCTGGTCGGCCGAGGCCACCTTCACGCGAAGGGGTGCGTTGTGCTGCGCCATGAGGGAGACGCGCTTCGCGGCATCGAGCAGCTCCGCCTTCGTCGTCTTCACCGTGGTGGCGATGTCCTGCTGGATGAGCTGGCGGTAGTTCGGGAATGACCCCTCTATCTTGCGGGTCACGAAGGTCGTCGGACCCGCCTCGAACACCACCTGGTTGCCCGCCAGGCCCATCGAGATCTCCTCGGCTCCGCCAGCGATGCGCGGGACCTCCTCGATGGCCCGCCCGGGCACGACCACCTCGAGCGGCTCGTCCGGCTTCTGCTCGATGTGGACCTCTCTGACAGCCAGCCGGTACGAGTCCGTCGCGACCATCTTCAGTGTGCCGCCCTCGACCACGACCAGGACGCCGGTCAGGATCGGCCTGGTCTCGTCGCGGCTGGCCGCTTTCGAGACCTGCTTGGTGACCGCGGCCAACACCCCGGCCGGGAGACTCACCGTACGCTCCGGTTCGACCTCCGGGAACTTCGGGAAGTCCTCGGGATTGAGCGCGCGCAGCCTGAAGACCGCGGTCCCGCTCGTGACCGAGCCCCCTTCGGCGTCGGCTTCGAGGGTCACGGCACCCTCGGGGAGGCTCCGAACGATATCCGCCAGGAGTCTTCCAGGAACGACCGCCTTGCCTGGCTGCTCCACCTTCGCTCCGACCGACGTTCGCACGGAGACCTCGAGATCGGTCGCTTGGAGCACCACGGTCTCTCCCGCGGCCTCGATGAGTACACCTGAGAGGATCGGTAGGGTCGACCGGTTCGAGAGCGCCCTCCCCACGACAGACAACGCCTCGGCGAAGTCGCCGCGAGCCAGAGAGATCCTCATCACACGCCCCTTCTTCTTCGGTTTGTTCCTTACCTCTTCATATCACGAATAGCAGACACAGTAGGGCTGTGGATAATGGGGAAAACCCGCATCCCCGCACATGGAGGCGGGCGTATCCATAAGGAAACCCCTGTTGGCGGATACACGCTGGTCATCCACAGGCAGGGAGCCCTTCCGGCTGCATCCACAGGAAGAGCGGGTCTTCCACAGCTTGGCCGTCCGGAACTCCACAGGATGGTCCACCGTCAGCTCTTCTGGCGGATGGTGTTCGTGAGGGTCTGGACCTGGTCGTAGACGTCCCGCTGGTTGCGCATGAGATTGCGGATCTTGTCGGTGGCGTGCATGACCGTCGTGTGGTCCCGGCCCCCGAACTCGGAGCCGATCGCGGGGAACGACAGGTCGGTGAGCTCGCGGGCCAGATACATGGCCACCTGCCGAGGAAAGACGATGGACTGGGAGCGCTTGCTCCCGATCAGGTCCGCCCGGCTGACGCTGTAGAGGCGGCAGACCTCCGACTGGATCGTGCCCACGGAAACGGGACGCAACGTACGCTCCGGGAAGGTGTCCTTCAGGACGAGGCGCGCGACGTCGAGGTCCACGACCTTGTGGAACACGGAGCAGTGGGACACCACGAGGGTCAGGGCGCCGCGGAGCTCGCGCACGTTCGAGGAGACGCGGTCGGCGACGAACTCGAGGACGTCGTCGGGGACGGTGAGGTCCTCGACCTCGGCGATGCGCTTGACGATCGCGATGCGCGTCTCGAGGTCGGGAGGCTGGATGTCCGCGGGAAGACCCATCGAGAACCGGGTGCGCAGCCGCTCCTCGAGCGTCACCAGGTCGCTGGGTGGCCGGTCCGAGGTCAACACGATCTGCTTGCCGGCCTGCTCGAGTGCGTTGAAGGTGTGGAAGAACTCCTCCTGAGTCCCCTCCTTGCCGGCTATGAACTGGATGTCGTCCACGAGGAGAACGTCGTTGGCCCTGTACCTTTGGCGGAACCCCTCGCGGCCGCCGCTGCGGATCGAGTCGATGAAGTCGTTCGTGAAGTTCTCGCTGGACACGTAGCGGACGCGCAGATGCGGGTAGTGCGAGAGCACGTACTGCCCGATCGCTTGGAGCAGGTGGGTCTTGCCCAGCCCGGACCCGCCATATATGAAGAGCGGGTTGTACATCCTGCCCGGGCTCTCCGCCACGGCGAGCGCGGTGTGGTAGGCGAGCTTGTTGGACTCGCCGACGACGAATGTGTCGAACGTCTTGCCCGGATCGAACTCCCCGCCCCGGACCCGCGGCGTCTCTTCTCCGGACGAAGCGGCGACGGCGACGTCGGCAGCCGGCGCCTCGGAGGGCTCGGGTTCGGGCAGCTCGACGGGAGCGGCGTCGTGGTCGACGACGAACCGGACCTCGAGCGGGCGCCCGCTCACCTGGCGCAGGGCGTCGCGTACAAGAGAGGCGTAGCGGCCGGCGATCCATTCGCGCGCGAACTCGTGCGGAGCCAGGACCACGAGGGTCTCCCCGTCCAGTGAGACCGGCCCGAGGCTCACGAACCACGTGTTGAACGTGGCGGTGTTCAGCTCGGTGCGGGCGACCGCGAGCGCATCGGTCCAGAACCTCTCGGCCTCGGGCAGACGGGTCTCCTGCGTGTCCAACTCCTGCATACGGATGCACCAGCTCTCTCGCGCCGAGCCCTGCCGACCGGCCCCGCACCCGGCGGGGCGCCGGCGCCGAGGGTAGAGGACCACCATACGCCTCCCCGCTTGCGGCGGGGCGGTCTTTCAACGCCGTTCGCGACCGCGGCGGGGCGGGTCCCCGGCGGGAACAGGAAGCCCCTCATCCGTGCGTCGCAGCACTCCCCCTGAGCCGATCGTCCCGGAAGCCGCACACCGCCCGCTCGCCTGCGTGCCGACAAGCAGACCGGAACGGCCGCCACACGGCGGCGGCCACGTTGTCCACAGGCGGCCCACAACTGTGGACACCCGCGCCCAGCCCCGTGCGGGCTGTGGATAACTCCCGTCGGGCGACAGCGCTCCGTGGCGAGGCCCGCTCGCGCGAGGCGCGCCGGCACGGTGTCGGGAGGCCTGCGGTGTGGATACGCGGGAGCGAGACGTCCAACGGGTCCTCCCGGACCGGAAGTGCGGCGACAGCTGTTGCGGCGCAGGGCTTCGCGGGTGCGCGGGCCTGGAGCTTGTGTGGCCTGAATACGGGCGATTTCAAGGCGGTTTGCGGATCGATGGGCCGCAACCGGAACGCCGCCGATTCTAGCAACGGCCGCCGCAGGCGCACAATGCACGCCCGAGGTCTGTCCACAGGAAGCGCGTGCGTGGGCGCTCGGTTTTCCACACTATCCACAGATTTCGGGCCAATTCAGGCGACCGGCTCCGCGATGGGCGCGGCGTGGCGTCCCCGCACTACAGGGCCGCCGGTTCGCGTTGACACCGTCTGGGGGCGCCAGTACAATCAGCGGGTTCTACGCACCCTTGGAGACTGACCGGGTCCGCCCGGATGGAGGGACCGCAGTGAAGAGGACGTATCAGCCGAACAACCGGAAGCGCGCCAAGACGCACGGCTTCCGCGCGCGCATGGCGACGCGCGGTGGTCGGCGCGTGCTGGCGAATCGCCGCCGCAAAGGCCGCACCGTCCTCTGCGCATAGGCTCCGGGCGCCCGGCCCCTCTGGCTGGAGGTGCCGTGACGACCATCAAGACCTCGCGCGAGATCGACAGGGTCTTCCGCGACGGCGCACGCGTATCCCACCCGCTGATCACCGCCATCGGCGCGATATCGCCCGCCGAGGCCGCCGGCGCCGGCCGGGTCGCGTTCATCGCCGGCAAGAAGGTGGGCGGCGCGGTGCGGCGGAACCGGGCGAAGCGCGTGATGCGGGAGGCGTGCCGGCGGACCGGGGGCCCCTGGGCCGGCTGGGACATCGCGCTGGTGGCTCGGGCCGAGACAGGCGCCTCGGGGGCGAGCGAGCTCGAGGCGGCGCTGAGTGCGCTCGTGAGGCGCTTGGGAGCTGCGTCATGAACACCGCCCGCAGGGTCGTGGTCCTGCCGATCCGGGCTTACCAGATATTGGTATCTCCGCTCTTGGCGCCGGCGTGCCGCTTCACTCCGACATGCTCGGCGTATGCCGTCACATCGATAGAGCGATACGGTATCCTCCGTGGTGGGTGGCTCGCTGTCAGACGGATAGCGCGCTGCCATCCGTGGAGTCCCGGGGGCCATGACCCCGTTCCCTGACGCATCGCCCCGCCGTCCCCGGCCTCGTGCCGTCGGGCCGCGCCGGGCAGGAAGGCCGTGATGACTCGTGTGGGATAGCTTCCGTGGGCTGATACTCCAGGCCGTGAACGTTCTGTACGCGGTCACCGGCGATTATGGTTTCGCCATCATCCTGCTCACGATCGCGATGAGGGTGCTGCTGATCCCACTCACGGTCAAGCAGACGGTGTCGATGCACGAGATGCAGCGGATCCAACCGAAGATCAAGGAGCTCCAGGCGAAGTACAAGAACGACAAGGAGAAGCTGCAGGAAGAGACGCTCAAGTTCTACCAGGAGAACAAGGTGAACCCCTTCGGCGGGTGCCTGCCGCTGCTCCTGCAGATGCCGATCTTCATCGCGCTGTTCCAGGTCCTCTCGGGGGTGCGCCCGGATCTCGCGACGTACATGTCCAAGAACCCGGGCGCGCATCCGGAGCTGTGGAACCTGCCCACCTACCTGGCCACCCTTCCGGAAGCCGCCCAGGCACAGGCTAAGGCGTTCTGGATAATCATCCCAGACATCACGATGGCCCCGAATGCGGTCTGGGCGGCCTCGCGATTCCCGGAGGTCATCCCCTACGCGGTGCTGGCAGTGCTCTTCGCCCTGAGCGTGTGGCTCCCGCAGCAGCTCGGTCCCGGAGACCAGCAGCAGAAACGCATCGGGGCCTACATGTCGCTCATGATGCTGTACTTCGGATGGATAAGCCCTGCCGGCGTCCTTGTGTATTGGGTCACCTCGAGCGCTTGGCAGATCGGCCAGCAGGCCGTCACGGTGAGGATGATGGACAGGGTGCGTCCGGCGGTGGAGCAGGCGTCTTCGCACACCGGGACGGGCGGCGGGAAGACGAAGGAACCGAAATCGAAGCGCGCCGAGGGGGAGAAGCAGTCGTGAAGAAGGAGACCGTCCAGGAGGGGCCGAGCGTCGCGGAGGCCTTGGATGCAGCTCTGGATGACCTGGGAGTCCAGCAGGATGCAGTGGAGTACGAAGTCCTGGAGGAGCCCGGGCGTACGATGTTCGGTCTCGGCGCGGCAAGGGCGGCCAAGGTCCGAGTCTGGCTGAAGCCGGACGCTGTTCGCCGGATCGAGGAAGGCACACAGAAGCCGGACGAAGCCGGGGCCGACACGGCCCCGGTCCCGCACCTGCCGGAGATCAGCGACCTGTCGGAAGAAGAGGTCGATCGAGTCGTCGATGCCGCGGCGGAGGCCATCCGGGAGATCCTCGGCGGATTCGGCACGGAATGCACGGTGGACGAATACGAGGGCGACTACGGCGAGGTCATCCTGGATGTCGTCGGCGATGATCTGGCCGTTCTGATCGGGAGGCACGGCCGGACGCTCGACTCGTTCCAGGTCTTGGTCGGCGCGATCGCATACAGAAAGACGGGCCTGCGCCACCAGCTCCTGGTCGACGTGGGCGGCTACAGGTACCGCCGCAAGGCCAAGTTGGACGAGATCGCGCGCGGCGCTGCAGAGCGCGCAAAGCGGAACGCGAAGCCGGTCGCGCTGCGCCCGATGAGCAGCTACGAGCGCAAGGTCATCCACATGGCGCTGCGCGGCGACGCACGCGTCGTCACCGAGAGCGAAGGCGAGGAGCCGTTCCGCCACGTCGTGGTGAACCCGCGAAGATAGGCAGAGCCCGCTCCCAACGTTCGACCAGGGCGCCGATGGGCGCCCTTCTCTTCGGCGGGATGGTCGGCAACCGCCGCACGCGCCGCGCCGCTGCCGAGAACCTCTGAGTCGCCCGTTCCTGGCGACGCGCGGCGGGGCCGCGAGATGTTTCACGTGAAACACGGAAGAGGCGTTGCCAGACGGCTCAGCGGGCCGCAAGATGTTTCACGTGAAACATCTTGGTGACATCGAGCAGGCGCGGAACGTGATCGCGCTGGGCGCTGCCGAGATGGGCGTGTCGTTGTCGGACCGGCAGCTGAGCCAGGTCGTCGCGCATCTGGAGGCCGTCCTTGCCGCGGCCGGCGACTTCAACCTCACCACCGTTCGCGAAGCAACGCCCGCCGCGAGGGTGCATGTGCTCGATTCTCTGGCCGCTGCTCCCTACGTCGAGCGCGAAGCGGGCGGGCCGATCGTGGACATCGGCAGCGGTGCCGGTTTCCCTGGTATCCCGCTCGGGATCGCATGCGAACGGACGGTGGTGCTCCTCGAATCCGTGCGGAAGAAGGCCGACTTCTTGCGCTGCGTGAAGGAGGACCTCGGACTGGACGCGGCTGTGATGGGCGAACGGGCCGAGGAGTACGGGCGGCGCGAGCAGGCGAGAGCGCCTGTCGCAGTGGCGCGCGCCGTGGCGGCGCTGCCGGTGCTGGTGGAACTGGCACGGCCGCTGCTGACCGACAGCGGGGTCTTCCTGGCATACAAGGGTGCGCCCGAACGGGAGGAACTCGAGCGGGCGGATCTGGCGGCGAAGATCTGCGGGTTCGAGCCGCCCGCTATGGTCGAGCTGGACGTGCCCGGGCTGGGAGCCCGACGGACCCTGGTCGTGTTCCGGGTGGCGGGTCCTCCGCGGATCGACCTGCCCCGGCGCACCGGCCTGGCGCAGAAGCGCCCCCTGGCCTGAGATGGCTCTTCCTCGGCGAGGAGGGTACGTCTATACTGCGCTGAGGGCGTTCGAGGGAGGGTGGCATGACGCAGATCGGCAGCGAAGTCCGAGGATCTCTGGTCCTAGCCGTCGCGAACCAGAAGGGCGGCGTGGGCAAGAGCACCACAGCGGTGAACCTGGCGGCCACCCTGGGAGAGGCGGGCCGGAAGGTCCTCGTCGTCGACTTGGATCCGCAGGGGAACGCGACCTCCGGGTTCGGACTCAACCGCAACCAAAGGGAACGGTGCGTCTACAGCGCGCTGCTCGAGGGGGTACCGGCGGAGGAGCTGATCGAGTCTGTGGGAATCGAACACGTGTTCGCTATCCCCGCGACCATCCAGCTCGCCGGCGCGGAGATCGAGCTGGTCTCGGCGATGAGCCGGGAGAACAGGCTCAAGAGCGTCCTCGAGCCGGTGGTGGGGGACTTCGACTTCGTGATCATCGATTGCCCACCATCCCTGGGGCTGCTCACCATCAACGCGTTCACGGCCGCCGATGGGCTGCTCATCCCGATCCAGTGCGAGTACTACGCCTTGGAGGGGCTGTCGAAACTGCTGGACACGGTGCGCTTGGTGCGATCGCATCTCAATCCGCGCCTCGAGGTGTTCGGCGTGGTCATGACGATGCACGACTCCCGCACGCGTCTCTCACAGCAGGTCGTCGGGGAGGTGCGGGACTTCCTCGGCGACAAGGTGTTCTCGACGGTCATCCCGCGGACCGTCAGACTCTCGGAAGCGCCCAGCTTCGGACAGCCGGTCACACTCTACGAACCGGGCGGCAAGGGCGCTGCCGCGTATCGGGAACTCGCCAAGGAGGTGCTGGCCCGTGCCTAGCAGGAGAGGGCTCGGGCGCGGCCTGTCCGCGCTGATCCCGAGCTCGCAGGAGGCGGTGGGCGAGGAGCACGAACTCCCGCTGCACACCATCGCGCCCAATCCCAAGCAACCTCGCACCGCGATGGACGACGAGGGGATCGCCGAGCTCGCGGATTCGGTGCGCAAGGTCGGGATCCTCCAGCCCATCCTGGTCCGCCCCCACGGCGAGGGGTACCAGATCGTCGCCGGCGAGCGGCGATGGAGGGCGGCCAAGGAGGCCGGTCTCGAGCGCGTCCCGGTACGCGTCCGGAGCATGGGCGAGAGCGAGGCGCTCCAGTTCGCGCTGATCGAGAACCTCCAGCGCGAGGACCTCAACCCGATGGAGGAGGCCAGGGGGTACAAGCGGCTGCTCTCCGAGCACCAGATGACGCAGGCCGAACTGGCAGATAAAGTCAGCAAGTCCCGCTCCGCGGTGACCAACGCGCTCCGCCTGCTCGACCTGCCCGACGACGTCCAGACGATGGTCTACGAGGGCAGACTGAGTGCCGGTCACGGCAGGGCGATCCTCGGAGTCCCGGACGAGACGGCGCGAGCGGATCTCGCCGCGAAGGTCGCCGAGCAGGGGTTGTCGGTGCGCGAGACGGAGAACCTCGCGCGGCTCTACGCGGCGGGACAGGCCGAGCGTGCCCACAGGACGCCGGCGCCCAAGTCGTTCAAGATCGTGGCGCGCAAACTCAGGCGGCTCCTGGGGACCGGCGTCCGCGTGCGGCAGACCGCCGCGAAGGGCAAGATAGAGATCGACTTCCATACCGAGGACGATCTCGAGCGCGTGTTCAGGCTGCTCACGGGCGGCGAAGCGATGCGGGACGGTGATGTGCCGTGAGGCGCGGGTACCCGGCAGGACTCGTCATCGGCTTGGTCTTCGGGTTCGGGCTGGGGCTGCTCGCGGGCATCCTGTTCGCGCCCGCGCCCGGGACGCGGACACGCCGGCGACTCGTGGACGAGGCCGCGCGCATGGCGGAGGCGGCACGGATCGTCGCCGAGAGGGCGGAGGCGGCCGCAGGTGTCGTCCACGACCGGGTCGACCACTACCTCGGTCGGGACGAGGAACTCGCCTGGCGGAAGGTGCGGGAGCTTCGCGAGGGCGTCCAGCGCTATACGCGCACGCAACCCACCCTGTGATGTCAGAGCCGGGGCGTAGCGTCCCTGTCTGACGCGAAGGGAGGGGCGTCGGCGTCTTAACTCGGGGGCCGACGCGCAGCGGCGACATGCCACTGAGGTTGCTGACAGGACGCGCGAACACGGGCAGGAGCGGAGAGGTGCGCCGGTTCCTGCTCGACTCCGTGGCGCGCGGAGACGAGCCGTTGCTGCTCCTCCCCACGCGCGCCGACGTCTCCCGCGCGCGCGCCGAGCTCGCGGCTGACTGCCCGACGGGCCTGACCGTCACGCGCTTCGAGCGGTTCCTGCGCGATGCTTGGGAGCGGGCCGGGGACGGGCGCGCTGTCGTCACGCCCACCCAGCGCGCGCTCATGCTGCGCGATCTGGCCGGTGCGGAAGGCACGCCCGAGAGGCGCGGCATGACACGCCTTGCCGGGCGCGTGGTCGAAGGCCTTGCGGACGCCGCCGGGGAGCGCTGGAGGCAGGCCGCAGGATCGAGCGGGATCGGCGGGATGGTCTCGAGCTACGCCTCCGAACTCCAGCGACGCGGCATGATCGAGCCGGGCGAGATCGTGGGGATCCTCGAGAGGAACGGGTCGCTGCCGGTGCACCCCGTCGCGGTGCACCGGTTCACGGACCTGACGGTCGGGCAGGAGGCCGCGCTCGGGAGCTTGTCGGCGGCGGGCGCGGACATCCTCGTGACGTTCACATGGGAGGAGGGGTTCCCCCCGACCGAAGCCGTCAGCGCGCTCGTAGGCCGGCTCGCGGCGCTCGGCGAGCATGTCCGGATGACCGCCGTGACGGACCACACTCCCTCGGAGGAGCTGCGCCGCATCGAGGCCGGGCTCTTCGCCGGCCCCGAGCCCGCGCCTCCGGGCGGCGACGTCGTCTTCTCGTCCGCCGAGGGGGATGAGGCCGAAGCGGATCGCATCGCCGCCGAAGTGCTGCGGTTCCGGATCGAGCACGGGATCCCGGCCGAGCGCATCGCGGTCGTCTACCGGAGACCGGAAGCGCACGTCCCGGTCCTGCGGCACGCGTTGGCGGAGGCCGGGATCGAAGCGGACTACGACGTGGTGATCCCGTTCGCGGCAACACCTTTGGGCAGGGCCTTCTCCTCGCTCGTCGGTTTCTGCGCGAGCGGCGGGCGGGAGGAGGTGCTCGGCTTCCTGCGGTCCGCGTACTCGGGGGCGTCGCCGGCGCAGGTCGTCGCGATCGAGCGCCGATGGCGCGAGCGGGGAGTCACCCGAGGGACGGGCCTGGAGCCCGGGTTGAGCGCGCTCACCGGACCGGCCGGCAAGGCCCTCGAGCGCGCCCGCTCGGCGGGAGCGAGGACGGGGCCTGCGGACGCAGCGCGAGCATGGAGCGGGATCCTGAACGGCATGCTGGTCGCCGCCTACGGGCGAGACGGATGCCCGGTCTCGGAGGCGGACCCGGACGTCGCCGCCCACCGGGCGGTCATGACGGCCCTCGCCGATCTCGTCGCGCTAGAAGATATCGCCATCTCAGCAGCTGAGCTGTGTGCCGTCCTCACGGACCTCGAGGTCGCCACAGGAGAAGCGGAACGGTCTGGTCGCGTGCAGGTCATGGGGGTCGAGCGCGTGCGCGGACGGCGTTTCGAGGCCGTCATCGTCGCGGGTCTGGTGTCCGGCGAGTTCCCCGCGCTCCGCGAGGACGCGCTCGGGTCCGCCGACGTGGCCGCGCTGTTCGGCTCGGTGGGTTCGGATCCGCCGACGTGGGGTGGAGCACCGGCGGAGCGAGCGCTCTTCTACGACGCGATCACCCAGGCGAGGAGCCATCTCGTAGTGAGCCGGCAGACAGCGGACTCGAGCGGATCGCCACTCGGACCCTCGGTCTTCTGGGAGGAGCTGCGGGACTTCTACCGGCCTGTGGGCCTAGAGGCGGAGGACGAGGCGCCCCTCGTGTGCGACCGCGCCAGTGGGATGGCCGAGGTCGCGCTCGGCGAGCATGCGAGCAACTCCCTGCGCCGCGGACTGAGGACGGTGGCGATGGCCGTCTGTTCCGCGGACGCGGGCGTGGAGGTGACGGAAGCGCGCGTGGCGGTGGCGCACGCGCGCAGCCGATCGCGCACAGGCGTGCTCACGGAGCCGACCAACCTGCGGGAACTTGCCGAGCGCACGTGCTTCGCGGCCGGAGAACTCGAGAGATACGCGGGCTGCCCGTATCGCTGGTTCGTCTCCCGGTGTCTTCACATGGAGTCCGTCGACTTCGAGGTGGACGGCCTCGTGTACGGCCGGGTGGCGCACGCGGCCCTGAAGGAGATCTACCGGCCCTTGTGCGGGACGGGACGCCGTCCGGAAGCGGACCCGGCCGCGGTCGACGCGGCGATGCGCGTCGCGCTGCGTGAGGGGGAGGTGCCCGAGCACCTGGCGGACGAGGTTGGCATGACCGTCCGGGCGCGCGTGCTGCGCCACCTGCGCGCTGAGGCAGGCACGCTCGAGGGTTTCGCGCCCGCGCACGTCGAGTGGTCCTTCGGGCCGTACAAGAGCGCCGCGCCCGAGGTCGACCTCGGCGATTTCGCGATGTCGGGCCGAATAGACCGGATCGATGTCGACGGACACGGCAACGCACTTGTCAT
Source organism: Coriobacteriaceae bacterium (assembly GCA_013824215.1). Classification (GTDB taxonomy): domain Bacteria; phylum Actinomycetota; class Coriobacteriia; order Anaerosomatales; family D1FN1-002; genus PNNM01. Next base: position 14,685 of record PNNM01000001.1, on the reverse strand, counting down.
CGACTACAAGTACGGCGGTGTGAGCACACCCGCCGAGTACGACTCGGAACCCGTGCTCCAGGTGCCGCTCTACGTGGCGGCGGTCCGGCGGCTGCTCGGCCTGCGTGTGGTCGGGGGGCTCTACGCGGGGCTGGGCACCACATCCGGCGCCAAGTTCCGGGGACCGTATCTGGACGGTGCGGTCCATGGGGGTGTGAGCAGGAGCGACGCGGTCGACGAGCCGGCCTTCGATGCCGTGGTCGATCGAGCTGTGCAGGCGGCGGCGGCGGCTGTCGCGAGCATTCGCTCGGGGCGGATCGGGAGAGCCGCCGCCGCCGGCCGTTGCAGGTATTGCCCGGCGCAAGGCATGTGCGGCGGTGATGGCGCATGAGCTCGCTCGAGCCCACCGCGGAACAGCTTGCGGCTATCCGCGCGCTCGACGGTGATGTCGTCATCGCCGCGGGTGCCGGCTCCGGCAAGACCACCGTGCTGGCGAGGCGGTTCGCGTACGCGGTCTCGCCGGACGACGGCACGTCCGCGCGCGCCTCGGTGGACGAGGTGCTCGCGATAACGTTCACCCGCAAAGCGGCCGCGGAGCTGGCGGAGCGTGTCCGCCGCGTAGTCGTGTCCGAGGCGGCCCGGCCCGCACTCGCGCGGCGGGTGGATGAGGCGTGGATCTCGACGATCGACTCGTTCTGCAACCGGATCCTCAGACGCCACGCGCTCGAGGCCGGCGTAGACCCCTACTTCCGCACCATCTCCGAGGTGGAGGCCGGGATCCTTCGTGACCAGGCGCTGAGTGATGTGCTGCGCTGCTGCCGCCAACACGGCGGCGGGGCGTTCGCGCTGCTCGAGATGTACGGGGCCGACACGCTGAGGCGATGCGTCTCGGACACGCACGAGCGCGTGCGCCGGATGGGACTGTCCGTGCAGGAGATCGAGCCGCTGGCCGCCGACCTCGAGCCGGCGCTGAGCGGGCTGAGGACCGCCGCCGGGATGTTCCGCGACGGGATCGAAGCGTGCGGGCTGGACGTGCCGACCCGGTGCGCCAACCACGAGGCCTGCGGCGCGGTCCTAGAGAGCCTGGCCTCCGCATCCGCCCCCATCAGCCCGGACGACGGGCGGGAGCTGCTCATATCCCTGACCTCGGTGAAGTTCAACGCGGGTGCCAAGCCCGCCGAGCTCGCGCGCGCGGCCAAGGACGCGCTCCAGGTCGCGGTGGAGGCGGTCGCCGGTCTGGCACTGGCTCCCCACGCCGCCGCGTTCGTCGCGCTCGTGAGGGAGTTCGACGGCCGCTACACCATCGCCAAGCAGGCACGGGGTGTCATGGACTTCGCCGACGTCGCGGATGCCACAGCGCGGCTGTTCCAGGATTCACCTCCGACGGCGCGCCGGTACCGTGACGCGTTCAAGCTGCTCATGATCGACGAGTTCCAGGACACCAACGGACTGCAGATGAACGTGGTCGAGCCGATCCGAGACGGCAACCTGTGCGTCGTAGGCGACGACAAGCAGGCGATCTACGCGTGGCGCTACGCCGACGTGGGTCTGTTCGAGCGGCTTGCCTCGGAGGTCGACCGGCGCCTGCCGCTCGCGAGGAACTTCCGCTCCCACCCCGAGGTGCTCGACTTCGTCAACGAGGTCTTCTCCGGCGACGCGTTCTTCGGGGAGTCTCTCATGCGGTTGGAGCCGTTCCGTGAGGGCGGGGTCACCGAGGCTTGGCCGGACGGGCTCCCGCGCATCGAGGCCGTCGTGGTCGACGGCAGGACGGCGGGGGCGCTGAGACCCCGCGAGGCCGAGGCGCGCGAGGTCGCGCTGCGCGTGCGGGAGCTCGTTGACCGGGGCGTCGACCCGGCCGGGATCGTGGTCCTGCTCCGCGCGATGACCAACGCCCCCGTCTATGCCGAGGCGATCCGCGACCGGGGAGTGGACGTCTACCTCGCCTCGGGCGAGCTGTTCTTCGGCTCCGCTGTCGTCACCGATCTGCGCGCACTGCTCAAGGTGCTCGTGCTGCCGGAGGACGATGAGGCCCTCGTGCGCGTGCTCGGGGGTCCGCTCGTCGGCCTCGATGACGACACACTCATGGCGATCAGGCGCCTCGCGAACGACACCGGTCGCAGGACACCCCTGTGGAAGGCGGTGGTCCCCGCCTCCCGGGGCAAGGCCGAAGGGGTCACGCGGGAGCAGGCGCAGCGTCTCAGCGCCGCGATAGAGGTCCTCGTCGGCCTCCGGGGAAGCCTGACCCGCTGCTCGGTGGCGGACCTCCTGCGCGAGGCGGCAGCGCAGTTCGACTACGACCTGACTCTGCTGGCTTCCGGTCGCGAGGGTGCTCGCGAGTGGCGCAACGTACTCAAACTGGTCCGCATGGCGGCCGAATGGGAGGCGCTCACGCCGGGCGACCCGGGTGCGTTCCTGGCCTACCTCGACGAGCACGAGCGGCACGTGTCGCGCGAGGCGGCCGCCCCGCTCGCCACCGAAGAGGCCGCGGTGCGGATCATGAGCGTCCACAGTGCCAAGGGCCTGGAGTTCCCCGTGGTGTTCTTCGCGGACCTCGGCAAGGGGGCGAACGATCGGGAGGCCCCGCACTTCTTGGTCGACCGGCTGGACGGGCGCCCGATGCTCGGGATCCGTTTCCCATCCGACGGGTCGGGACTGGATCGCGTGGCCGGCCCGGGTTACGAGCGGCTGCGAGAGGCCTCGCAGGAACGTTCGCGAGAGGAGGAGTTGAGGATCGCCTACGTGGCGTGCACGCGCGCCCGGGAGGCGCTCTTCCTCGTGGGCTCCACCCCCGCGAACGCCAAGACGAGCGCGCCGCGCGCGGACACCCACCTGCATCCGTTCTTCCGGGCCTTCGGGGCTCCGGAGGCCACCGCCGAGCTCGTTCTCGGGTCGGGGCTGCGCGTGCCTTGGACGCTCGTCGACGCCGGCTCGCCCGACGCCCCCGCCGCGCGCCGGTCGCCGGAGGGAACCTCGTCGCTCGCCGTTCCCGTGTCTGACGCGCTGGACCGCGCCGAGGACGCCGCGGAGCGGTCCATGAAGGCGGTGGCGGTCTGCGCCGGGCCCGTGCTGCTGCCCGAGACCGTCTCGTACTCGTCACTCAAGTCGTACGACGCGTGCCCGTACCGGTTCTACATCCAGAACGTACTCGGGCTCGCCGCGCTCCGCGATCCGGCCCAGGCCCGCGCGACGGAGCTCGGCAAGGCGGTGCACTCGGTGCTCGAGGCGGGAGCGGGAGACGGGCCCGTCGAGGCCGCCATGACGCGCTTCGGGTTGTCCGAAGGGGAGGCCGACCGGCTTCGGACCGCGGTGGCCGCGTATCGGACCTCGGAGGTCGCCTCGGAGGTGGCGACGGCCGAGCGCGTCTCACGCGAGCACCCGTTCGGCTTGCCGCTCGGTCCGGTCAGGCTCGTCGGGAGCATGGACCTGCTCGCATGGACAGGCAGCGACGCGCTCGTCGTGGACTACAAGACCGGGCGCGACCCCGGGTGGTCGCTGTCAGAGCACCAGCGCGAGGCGTACGGACTGCAGGCGCGCTGCTATGCGCTCGCCGCCTTCGCGGCCGGCGCGCAGCGGGTGCGCGCGAGGTTCGTCTTCGTCGAGTTGGAGGCGCGGACCGTCGACCTCGAGTTCCGGGCCGAAGAGGCCGACGCGATACGCGCCGAGATCGGCGGGCGCGTGGTAGCGATGGAGCGGGGGGAGTACGCACCGCTCGAGACGTACCGAGCCGACGTCTGCGGGGAGTGCGTGGCGCTGGGGGGGCTGTGCCCGGTCGATCGGCCGGGGTGCTAGCTGCGCGTCCGTCCGCGGCCCCACCGGTGCGCGCGGGTATCTTCTCGGGGGTCGCGTGGCGGTGAGGGGGCAGCATGAGCGCCCGCGTCGGATATGCTCGCGGCGGGCGATCGCCACACGAACACGCCGTATCGGCCGAGGAGACGAGGGGGCGGCATGCCGAGCCACGAGGACTTCATGCGACACGCCATCGCCCTCAGTCGCGCCCGGATGGGGGACGGTGACGGCGGCCCGTTCGGGGCGGTGGTGGTCATGGACGGCGAGATCGTGGGCGAAGGGTGGAACCGGGTCACCGGCGACAACGATCCCACCGCTCACGCGGAGGTGGTCGCGATCCGTGCCGCGTGCGAGCGGCTCGGCGTGTTCTCGCTGGAAGGGGCGGTCATCTACACGACGTGCGAGCCGTGCCCCATGTGTCTGGCGGCCGTCTACTGGGCGCGGCTGGACCGTGTCTACTACGCGAACACCGCCGAGGACGCCGCGAGGATCGGCTTCGACGACGTCAGGCTCCACCGCGAGGTGGCCCTCGCCCCGGCGCAGCGCGAGCTGCCCTCGGAGCGTCTGCTGGCGGACGAGGCGAGCGCGGTTCTCGACGAGTGGGCCGCGGACCCGGACAGGCTCCGCTACTGAGACCCTAGGCACGGTGCGGGGGAAGCGGACTCAGCCGCTCCTCTGCCGGAGCTGTCCGCATGCCGCGTCGATGTCGGCGCCGCGCTCCCGTCTGAGCGAGGTCTCCACCCCTGCCCTCGCGAGCGCCTCGGCGAAGACACGGCCCCGGTCGGCCGGCGCGCGCCGCAGACCCGAGCCCTCCACGGGGTTGGCGGGGATGAGGTTGACGTGGCACAGCGACCCGGAGCAGAAGGCTACGAGCGCCCGGAGCTCCCCGGCGGAGTCGTTCACGCCTCCGACCAGCGCATACTCGAAGGTCGGTCGGCGGCCGGTGCGATCCGCGTAGTCGGCCACCGCCCGTCGCAGGTCGCCGAGGGGGATCCCGGCGACGCCGGGCATGAGCGAGTCGCGGGTCGCTTGGACCGCCGAGTGCAGCGAGATCGCGAGCGTGAACTGCTCGGGTTCGGAGGCGAAAGCGCGGATGCGCTCCGGCAATCCGCATGTCGAGACGGTGAGGTGGCGGGCGCCGATCCCGAGGCCGTCGGGTGAGTTCATCAGGCGCAAGGCCGCGAGGGTCGCGTCGTAGTTCGCGAACGGCTCGCCCTGGCCCATGGCGACGGCGCCTGTCGCCCGGACGCCGAGATCCTCCGCCACGAGCCTCACCTGATCGACCATCTCGCCGGCGACGAGGTCGCGGACGAGACCGCCGCGACCGGTCGCGCAGAACGCGCACCCCATCGCGCAGCCGGCCTGCGTGGAGAAGCACACGGTGAGCCGGTCGCTCTCGGGAAGCCCCACCGATTCGACCGTCACCCCGTCCGCCAGACGCCACAGGTACTTGCGCGTGCCGTCGCGAGAGACCTGGCATTCCGCGAGTGAGGGCACGTTGACGTCGAAACGCCCGGCCAGCTCCGCGCGAAGCGCCGCGGGCAGGTCGGTCATCTCGTCGAAGCTGCGTACCCCACGTGCGTGGAGCCAGGCGAGGATCTGTCCCGTGCGATAGGCGGGCTGGCCCAGTCCCGACAGCGCACGGCCGAGCTCCTCCCGGCCGAGCGCTTTGATGTCCTCGCGGCCGGCGTCGGACATGCGCGCTACTGCTCGCTACCCGACTTCTTGTACTCGTCGCGGTGCGTCCCCTCGAACCGGCCGACCGAGCGGAAGAAGTAGGCGATGTCCGCGTAGCCCTCGGCCTCGGCCGTGGCGGCGAACGAGGGGTACATCTCGGTGTTCTCGTAGTCCTCGCCCGTGGCGGCAGCGGTGAGGTTCTCCGAGGTCGCGCCGAAGGCGGACATGTAGGCGAGATGCCCGAGCGCATGGGCGGTCTCCTCGGCCGCGGCACGCTCGAACGCCGCCCGGGCGGTGTGGTTGCCCTCGAGCTCCGCGATGCGTGCGAACAGCGTGTAGCGGCGGTTGGCCTGCGACTCGCCGGCGAAGGCGGCTTTGAGGTTCTCGAGCGTCTTGGTGCCGTTGAGATCGCCAGGGCCGTCGTACTCGGCGAACATCGTCTTGGGCGCCCCGCACACCGGGCAGTGCTCCGGGGCGGGACCGACGTGGAAGTACCCGCAGCTCTTGCACCTGTACGTCTCGACCATGACGCCGCCTCCTCCTCGTGTCGCCCCGCGCCCGCGAAGGGAAGAGCCCCGCCGCGAAGAAGTACATTCCCTAGGGTAGCGGAAGGGTAGACTGACCACCGGAGGAGCAGCCCGGTGTCGGACAGGAGGAGCACATGACGAGGATCCGGGTCCTGGTGACGCTCGCTCTCGCGGCGCTGGTCGGAGCCGCGGTCCCCGCCATCGCGTCGGCGGCCGTGCCGAAGGTGCCGCAGTCCAAGTTCGATGTGGTCGAGAACTGCGGGTGCCACACGGCCTTCCTCGAGCAGTGGCGCACGACGATGCACAGCAAGGCGCTCGTGGACCCCATCTACCAGCTGAAGCTCTCCGAGGCGAATCGGGCCACCAATGGTGCGCTCGGCCCGTTCTGCGAGACCTGCCACGGGCCCGTCGCCGCGATGGCGGGGCTCGTGGGCAAGAAGGGCAAGTCGCGTTCGGGCTCGGCGGCCGAGGCCGTCAGCTGCGACTTCTGCCACCAGCTCACCGGGACGGCGATGCCGCCAGGCAACTTCTCCTGGAGGATCGACGCCAACGGCGTGAAGCGCGCGCAGTTGAAGGACGCCCTGTCCCCGGCGCACGAGACGGCGTACTCCAACTACCACGAGCAGGCCGCGTTCTGCGGCGTCTGCCACAACGTCAACCATCCCGCCAACGGACTACCGCTCGAGGCCACCTACACGGAATGGTCCAAGAGCGAGTACGCGAAGCAGGGGATCACCTGCCAGGACTGCCACATGACCCCGGGCGCCGGTGTCACCAAGCCGAATCCGGGAAGGGCCTCCGGGCTCGGCCCCGAAAGGCCGCACATCTACACGATGACGTGGGCTGGCGGCAACGTCGGATTGGGCAACGCCGCCTTGGCCGAGGAGCGCCTGAAGGGCGCTGCGACGCTGGAGCTCGAGGCTCAAGAGATCGTCGAGCCCGGGAAGAAGGCCGAGATCGCCGTCACCGTGGTCAACTCGGGCGCCGGCCACTACCTGCCGACCGGTCTGACTGACGTGCGGGAGTGTTGGCTGCAGGTCACCGTCACCGACGCGGGCGGCAGCAAGCTCGTCTCCGAGCGGCACGACTTCAACACCGTTCTGGCGGACGCGAGAGGCAGGTTCCCGGCCGAGGTCTGGGACGCCGTGTCCGTGAAGAGCGACACGCGTATCCCGCCGAAGGGCTCCAAGACGTTCACCTCCGAGTACGCCATGCCGCAGGACGGCGGCGTCACCGTGGAGGCGGTCCTCAACTACCGCTCGTGTTCGGAGAAGATGGCCGAAGAGGCTGGCGTGAAGATCCCGACGACCGAGATGGCCAAGTCGGTGCTGGCGGTCTTCAGTTCACCAGAGGAGGCCGCCGCCGCGGAGCGTGAGGCCGCCGCCAGAGACGGCCGGAATCCCGACCAAGGGCTGAAGAACCTCGCGATCATCGCTGTGATCGGACTCGCGGCCCTGTTCGGGGTCATCGGGGTCACCGTACTCCGCGCCCGGAGGACCGCCCGAGGCAAGTAGAGCGCCGTTGCGTACCGGACGCTGACCGGAGGGGGCCGGACGGAGCGCCGACCCCTCGCTGTTCACCGATCGCGAGCGGTCCTACGGGTGGTTCTCGGGCAGCGTGCCCTCGGTCCCGATGAGCGACTCGAGGTCGTCAGGCTTCTGTCCGACTGTCATCTCCAGCTCGATCAACCTGCCTGACCGGTAGAGCTTCAGCGTCACGGTGTCACCGACGCGGTGGCGGCGGACCGCGAGGATGAGGTCGTCCATCGAACGGATCCGGGTCGAGTCCAACCCCACGACGAGGTCCTTCTCCCGCACGCCCGCCTTCGCGGCACCGGTGCCGCGCGTCACCTGTACCACGTACGCCCCCTCGGACGCCGGGAGGCTACGCTCGTCGGCGAACTCCCGCGTGACGGTCTGGCCGACGATGCCGAGGAAGGGGTGCTCGACGCCCTTCCCCGAGATGATCTGCTCGGCGACCCTCATCGCGGTGTTCGAGGGGATGGCGAAGCCGATCCCGCCGTTCGCGCCCTCGTCCGAGTAGAGCGCCGTGTTGATCCCGACCAAGCGGCCCGTGCGGTCCACGAGCGCCCCGCCCGAGTTCCCCGGATTGATCGCGGCGTCGGTCTGGATGACGTCGACGAGCGGGTAGCTGGCGCTGTCGTCGTCCCCGAAGTCGGGAAGCGAGCGCGCGAGAGCCGAGACCACGCCGGCGGTCACCGAGTGTGAGAGCCCGAAAGGCGAGCCGATGGCCACCACAAGGTCGCCGACGCGCAACTTCTCGGAGTCGCCGACCTTCACGATCGGGAGCTTGCGGTCCACCTCGACCACCGCGATGTCCGTCTCCGCATCGGTGCCGACCAGCACGGCGTCGTATGACTCCCCGGCCGTGTCGCGCACGACGATCTCGTCCGCCCCTTCCACCACGTGGTCGTTGGTGAGGATGTAAGTGCCGCCGCCGGGCGCCTGCCTGAACGCGACCCCCGAGCCTTGGCCGATGACGGGCACGTCGGGATGCCCCTGCGGCAGGGCCCCGTCGCTGTCATCGGTGGAGCTGGTGTCCCCCGAGATGTCGATGTTGACGATGCTGCCGACCGCGGCTACTACCGCCGCGGTGACGGGCTCGTCCGTGGACGCCGGCACCACCTCGACTTTGGAAGGCAGGGCCGCGCGGCCGTTGAGCAGGAGCCACGCTCCGCCGATGCCGGCCCCGGTCCCGGCGCACAGACCGACGAGCAGCGCAACGGCAGCGGCCACGGCGAGCGTGGAGCCGCCTGCCCTCGGCCCGCGCTCCTCGGGCACCGCCACAGGCAGTGCGTGCGCGGCGTCCGGCGCCGCGGATGGGACGTCCGCTGTCGTGATGGGGGCGGTCTCGCGGGTGGTGTTGTCGTCCATCGCACCTTCTCGGTCCCGTGGCCTCTCGGGCCTCTTGCGTCCCTCCATAGTAGTACGCCCGCCCGCGTTGTCTCACGCGCCGACCGTCGACTAGACTGCGCGTAGACGCGACCGGGGACGGGGGAGGGCCTTCGCTTGGACGAGACGCTGGAGGAACACGTTCCGCCTGACCCCGAGACGCCGCCCGAAGAGCCCGTCGATCTAGTCGCTGAGGTGGAGACCGCCGAGGCGGAGGCCGCGGAGCCGGACGAGCCGCTCGAGGAGGCCGCGAGCGATCCGGTCACAGCCGAGCAAGCGCCGGAGGAAGCGGAAGCCGAGACGGCGCCCGAGACGATGCCCGGGGCCGAGGAGCCGGAGACGGCCGAGGCCGAGACGCCGCCCGATGCGCCCGAACCGGCTCCCACCGATGCGCCCGAGCCGGTACAGGTCGTGGTCGCGGCAGGGATCCCGAAGTGGCCGTTCGTGGTGTACGTGGCGGTGTGGGCGGTGTATGCGGCCTCCGGGGTCACGGTCCTGTTCTCGAATCCGGCCGCCTCGCCCGTCGAGTCGGCGTACTACGGCCCGCTCCTGCTGGGCGGCCTTGCGCTCGCCATGCTCGGCCCGGTGCTCGCGCTGATCGTCTGGATGCGTACGCGCGCGACCACGCCCCAGCACCTGCGCCACGGCCTGTTCGTGACCGCGCTCGTGCGGGGGGCAGCGGCGACGTTCGCCGGCGTCGCTTTGTGGGTCGTCGGCCTGATCATGCTCGATGCGCTCAGGCTCGGCTGGTTGTGAGCGCGGTGCGCACCGTCGCGGTCCTGAAGGGCGGCAGGTCCGCCGAGCGCGAGGTATCGCTCAACACCGGCGCGCAGGTGGCGAGCGCTCTGGCCTCGGCGGACTTCCGGGTGGTCGAGATCGACACGGGTGACGCCGGCTTCATCGAGGCCATCCGGGTCAGCGGGGCGGACGTGGCCTTCATCTGCCTCCACGGGCGCTGGGGCGAGGACGGCACGATCCAAGGTCTGCTCGAGCTGCTCGACCTGCCGTACGTGGGGTCCGGCGTGCTGGCGAGCGCCGCGGCGATGGACAAGGTCATGAGCAAACGGCTCTTCGAGCTGCACGGCCTGAAGACCCCGGAGTGGGCGACGGTCCGGCGGGGCGAGCCTTTCGACACGGACGCGCTCGTGATGCAGCTCGGGACGCGCACCGTCGTCAAGCCGGCTTCGGAAGGCTCGGCGATCGGCGTGACGATCGTGCATGCGCCAGAGGAGCTGCCGGTGGCGCTCGAGGAGTCGTTCCGTCACGATGCGGTCGCGCTCGTCGAGCGTTTCGTGGCGGGGGCGGAGGTCACGGTCGGGGTGCTCGGCAACGAACATCCCCGGGCGCTTCCGAGTCTCGAGATCGTCCCCGAGCACGAGTTCTACGACTACGAGTCGAAGTATGTGCCGGGGATGAGCAGGCACATCATCCCGGCGCGCATATCCGCCGAGGCGGACGCCGAGTGTGTCCGGCTCGCGCTGGAGGCACACGCCGCGCTCGGCTGCTGGGGCATGTCGCGTGCGGATACCATTGTCACCGCGGATGGGGAGGTCTACCTGCTCGAGGTGAACACCATCCCCGGGATGACCGCCACGAGCCTGTTCCCGGATGCGGCCCGTGCAGCGGGGATCGAGTTCCCGCAGTTGTGCGCGCAGCTCGTCGAACTTGCCTTGGAGGACCGGGGCTAGTCGCCATCGCGCTCAGGCGCGTGGCCGCGAGGCAACTCGATGACGAACCTGGAGCCCGCTCCGTCGTCAGGGTCCTCGATCCGCACCGTTCCCCCGTGCGCGGTGACGATCGCCCGCACGATGTATAGCCCGAGACCGATACCCGGCCGCCCCTCGGAGACGTCGGCCCGGTAGAAGCGCTCGAACACGCACAGGCGGTCCGCTTCGGGCACCCCCGGTCCCTCATCCTCCACGTGCAGCAGCACGTGGGGACCTTCCTCGCGCACACCCACGGTGATGGGCCGCAGCTCGGGGGAGTACTTGATGGCGTTGGTGACGAGGTTGACGAGTGCCTGCCGAAGCCTTCGCTCATCCCCGTAGGCGACGCACGGGCCACCACTCTCGAATCTCAGCGGGTGGCGTGTGGTGTGTTCGAACGAGGCCACCACGTCCTCGGCCAGACGGTCGATCCGCACCGGGGCCATCGAGCGCGGGGCGAACAACTCGTCTGCGCGCGTGGTGTTGACGAGGTCGTCGAGCAGCGCGTTCATCCGCTGGGTCCCGCGACGTGCTCCGTCGATCGCCTTGGCGCGCGTGGCCTCTTCGGCCCGGGTCTCCAGGATGTCGAGGTAGCCGGCGATGACGGAGAGCGGCGACTTCAGGTCGTGGCTCACCAGCTGGAGGACCTCCTCACGCAGTTCCCCGAGCCGGCGCGGCTCGGTGACGTCGCGCGCCGTGATCAGGTACTCGCCCTGTTCGGGATGCGCGACCACGCGCGCCTCCACCCAGCGGGGCGCGCGGTCCTCCACCTCGACCATGAGGGCGGGAAGTTCCGCGTCGCCGGAGGACGCCGCCTGCGCAAGCCCGAACGGCGTGCCGGCCTCGGTGGTGACCGACGCTGTGCCGAGGGCCTCGGCGGCCGGCCTGCCGAGCATCTCGCCGACGGGACGCCCGAAGAGGGCGGCAGCGGCAGGGTTGGCGAGGCGCACCACGCCGTCGATGACGAGGACCTTCGCCTCGGTCGAGTCGTCCACCGCGATGCGGAGGCGCTCTTCGGCGGCGCGCGCCTCGTCGGCCGCCCGCTCCAGTTCAGTCTGGCGAGCCGCGAGCCGCTGTATGAGCGCGTCGACGACCTCGAGGGTCGTGCGCAGTTCCTCGGGTGTGCCCGGCTCGCTCTGGAGAGGCGTGTACCCGGCGCCGGAGAGCGCGGTCTCGACGGCGACGCGCACCCGTGTCCCGATCTCGTCGACCGGCCGGCTCACCATGCGGCGCAGGAGTGCGTTGACACTCACACCGCCTGCGAGGGTGAGTCCGACCACCAGCAGCGAGGCCAGAGCGAGCGCGCGCATGGTGTGGCCGGCCATCGGGTCGGCGTCACGCACCGTCACGAGCCCCACCACCTCGCCCCCCGGCCCCGCGAGCTCGCCCGTCACACTGAACTCTCCCGCCCCGCCCCGTATCTCGACCCCACCCCATCCCTCGGCGGTCACGTCCGACGAAGTGATGACGCGTTCTCCGGCCGGGGATGCCGAGACGCCGCGCGCGCCGGTAGTGGACACGAAGCCATCGAGCATCTTCGGCGAGAGGTACTGCGCGATCGCCACATAGCCGACGTAGGGCTTGCTCGGCCAACCGGTGACGGGGCGGATGGAGGCCACGGCCGGGCCGTGCGAGAGCCCGATCGGACCCCTCAGCGATCCGCCGTTCAAACCGAGCGCCATCCGGACGAGGGCTCGGACGTCGTCCGCCTCGCCTGTGGAGTAGACGATCCGGCCGCTGCGATCGAGCCAAGCGATGGTCTCGGCCTCGGTGCGGGTGGGCAGCCATCCCGACACCTCAGCGGTCATCCATTGCTCGGACGGCGGCTCGTCGGGTGACGTGTGGACGTAGAAGTCGTCCCACTCGGCGTAGTTGAGGACCTGGATGTCGGCCGACTCGACCTTCATCGCGAGGAAGGAGCGGAACTCGCCGAGCCGGGCGGCCGCGGTCTCGGCGGCGATGGCCTGGGTGAACAGGCCCGAGAGCGCGATGGTGGTGAAGGCGACAACGGCGACGGCCGCGATGCTGCCGGTCAGCACCACGAGCGACAGCCGTCCGCGCAGCGTGCGCGGCACCGGTCGGCCCCGTTTCGCGCGTACCTCGGCCATGCGTCTCCCGTCTCGCGCTCGACGCCAAGTATCGGGCGAGCGCGGCGGAGACGCCACCACCTTCCCGTCGCCTACGCCCGCCGCGCCCTTATCGCGCCGAGGACCTTCAGCGCGTCGATCGCCACGACCGGAACGAGCACGGCGGCGACCACGGCGATCCAGTCGTGGACGCCGAGCGGGACGGTGCCGAACAGCCTCCGGAGTGGCGGCAGGTAGATCACAGCGGCCTGAAGAACGAGCGACACGCCGAACCCGCCGATCAGCCACCCGTTCCGGAGCGACTCACGCGAGAAGACGGTCTTCGACGCGGACAGGAAGCTGAAGGCGTGCAAACCCTGCACGAGCACCATGGCCGTGAACAGCATCGTCTGAGCATGCTCGGGGCCGTCGACGGGGAAGAGCCTGCCCGCACCGAAGTAGATGATGAGGCCGGCGAGCGTCATGAGCGCGCCTTGCACCAGGATCTGCATCTGGCGATCGGGTGTGAGGATCGACTCCTCCGGGCCTCGCGGAGCCCGGTCCATCACGCGCGGTGATCCCCGGTCCACGCCGAGCGCGAGCGCGGGAGGGCCGTCCGTCACCAGGTTGATCCACAGGATCTGCAGGGGCAGCAGGGCGGGATGTGGCGAGATGAGCGCGGTCGTGAACACGATGAGAACCTCGGACATGTTGCACGAGAGCAGGAAGAGGATGACCTTGCGCAGGTTCTCGAAGACGATGCGTCCCTGCCGGATGGCCTCCACTATGGTCGCGAAGTTGTCGTCCGCGAGCACCATGTCCGCGGCCTCGCGGGAGACGTCGGTCCCGATGCGACCCATCGCCACGCCGATGTCCGCGCGTTTGAGCGCCGGGGCGTCGTTGACGCCGTCGCCGGTCATGGCCACGACGTGCCCGCGGCGCTTCAGCGCGTTGACGATGCGGAGCTTGTGCTCCGGGTCCACGCGCGCGTAGATGCGGATATCGTCGACCGCGCAGGCGAGTTCGTCGTCGGACATCCGTTCCAGTTCGACGCCGGTGACCACGCGCTCACCCTCCACGAGCCCGATCTCGGAACCGATCGCCTGCGCCGTCAAGGCGTGGTCCCCGGTGATCATCGCGACGTGGATGCCGGCGCTGTGGCACTCGTCGATCGCCTCGGCGACCCCTGCCCGCGGCGGGTCGAGCAGGGCGACGATGCCGACGTAGGTCATGTCCCGCTCGAGATCCTCGCCCTCGGAGGGCTCGTCGGTCGACAGCGTGCGCATGGCGAGGGCGAGCGTCCGGTATCCGCTCGAGGCGAGACCGGCGTTGACCTCCGAGAGGCGGGTGCGAAGGCCCTCGGTCATCGGGACGGTCTCGCCGCGGAGCAGGGCGCAGGAGCACAGCGCGAGCACCACGTCGGCGCCGCCCTTCATATACGCGACGCGCCCGCCGCCGGAGGCATGCACGGTCGTCATCCGCTTGCGCTCCGAGTCGAACGGCACCTCGCCCACGCGCTTCGGCCGCACGCCGTGTTCGGAGAGGCGATCGGCGGCTTCGATGAGCGCGGTCTCGGTCGGGTCGCCGACCAGCGTGTCGTCCGCCGCAAAGCGCGCGTCGTTGCAGGACGCGGCGATCTCGAACATGAGATCCAAGTCCTCGCCTATCGGCACCGCACCATCGGGGGAGAGCGCGAAGTCGGGCAGGATGTCGGCGGTGTCCTCGCCCACGACGATCCGGCGCACCCGCATCTCGTTGCGCGTGATCGTCCCCGTCTTGTCCGAGCAGATGAACGTCGTTGAGCCGAGCGTCTCCACCGCGTGGAGGCGCCGGACGATCGCGTTGCGCTGGGCCATGCGGCGCACGCCGATCGAGAGCGCCATGGTCACGACCGCGGGGAGGCCCTCGGGGATGGCGGCCACCGCGAGTGAGATGGCGATGAGCGCCGCCTGCGTCAGCGCGGCCGTCTCACCCGCCGCCGCCTCGCGCCATGCCTGATACGCCTCGACCGCGAAGACCGCGGTGGCGATGG